>NZ_JBGCUR010000007.1:0-117712 GCF_041361455.1 Chryseobacterium gossypii
CGGGTGAATCGGGGGGCGGGCCGAAGGCCCGCCCCCCGATTCACCCTAATTAAGCATTGATTAATTTTTTTTCAGCTATAGGAATCCAGTTTTCGTCATGACGAAGCAATAAGATTTTATCAACTAAAAATTTAGTTTTGTAAGATTTTGTTTTATAGATCTCCCATGCCTTAAGATAATTTTCAAAACTTAAATTTCTATATCCTACCGTCATATGGGGAGTAAAGGAATGTTTATTAAAGCTGAATCTTTCTTTTACCCGGTTGTATAGCAATTTAAGATTTTCACTGTTTTCAGGCTGCACGAAAATTACAGGATTCTTCGGGTTGGGAAAGCTGCCGAAACCGTTTAGGACAATTTCAAAAGGGGACATGTTTGTATTGATCTTTTGGAATACTTCAATAATATCATTTTCCAGCTCCGGTTCTCTGGCAAAAGGAGGAAATAACGTAATATGGGCATCATTTTTCAAGGCTTTGGAATTATTATAATGCAAGGCCATATCCCGTTTGAATACCCTGATCTCATCAATGATTTGGCGGGGCGGATAGATGGCTATAAAATATAACTTTTTCATAAACTATTGTTGAACCATAACCTTAATCTGTGGTTTCATCTCAGCAACAGCGTTTTCGATGGCATCTGTAATTTTCTTTACTTCAAGATGAGGTCGGAACGTTGAAGCTTTGCTTTTTTCATCGGCAACGTTGGATAAAACGATGACAGAGGTTTTTGTTTCAGGATAATAAACATTCAGGGAAGCTGAACCTTTCACATATCCGCTGTGAAAATATGATGTCGGCTTTCCCGGACTCAGCATGATCCCGTAGCCATACCCCATTTTCCCAAAAACGGGATGTATCCTTTCCGTACTTTTAGAAACAAATTGTTTGAGGATCCGGGGTTTTAAAACTTTGCCGCCATATAAAGCATTATTCCATACATGAAGATCGTAAACGGTAGAAAGAATACCCCCGGCAGGAATTCCGATGTCTTTATTGTTCAATCTTTCCGGCATCCCCTGAACTTTTTCGAACTCTTTATTATCCCGAAGATAAGCTCCCGCAAAATTTGTCCCCTGGAATAAATTTCCGGTGGAAGAATTGATCATCCCTACCTCTTTGAAGAGCTCCATGGCATTTTCATCATAGCTTTTTCCGGAAACTTTTTCAATAATCCGTCCTAAGGCATTGAACCCGTCGTTGGAATAAAAGAATCCCGACCCGCTTTTAAACATCAGTTTGCTGCCTAAAACATTCAGTCCTGAAGTATGATTTAAAAGCTGATGAATGGTGATGTTCTTATACTCCGCGGTTCCAAATTCCCTCAGGTATTTGGATGCAGGATCATTAAGGTGAAGCTTTCCCTGTTCCATCTGACGCAAGACCAGGACAGCTGTAAACTGCTTGCTCACTGATCCTATGGCAAAAATAGTATTGCTGTCAATGGCTGTTTTATTTTTAAAATCAGAAAATCCGTTTTCCTTTTGATACAGCTTTATTGAATCTTTGAAGATAGCAACACTTCCGTTAAAGTCATATTTTTGAAAAGCAGAATCTATCTGCTGCTCCAGGAGCTTTTTTTCAAAAGCGGCAATTGTGGAATCTATAACTTTGTTTTTATTATCTGTCTTTACCGGAATGGGTTTGTTTTCACAGGATGTTAAACAGATCAAGATGGCCACAATCAGATATTGATTGAATTTTTTCAGCATTTTGTGATAAGTATATGCTAAAAATAATCAAAAAGAATGAAAACAAAAAATCCAGGTTTGTTTATGGTCATAAGGATCTTCTGTATTGATGGCAATTCATTTTGAAATGTGTGTTTATACTGTTGATTCCGGAATCAGGTCACAAAACCAGAATACATATTCTCCCTCTTCTTCGTCCCCAGTTTTGGGTTTCGGATACGTCTTTTTCACAATATCTCCAATTTCAAACTTAACCGGAGACTTGAAAATAGGACCATCAAAAGTAAAGGTATGAAATTCTCCGTTTTCACCACAAGGGTCGACATTGGCCGGCAGATCGGCAATAAAGTCCCTGTCTATAACCCTTCCGGCGAAGCTTTGATCAAGATAGGTTTCATTGACACAGGTAACAATAGTTTTGAATCCAAGATCCAGAAATTCATGAATAAGATCAGTCGTATTTTGTTTCCAGAGCGGGAAAATGGCTTTTATTCCAATGGTGCTCAACTGTTCTTCACGGTACCTGCGCAGGTCTTCAAGGAAGATATCCCCGAAAACAGAATGGGTAATCCCCTGTGATTTTATTCCGGTCATTGTCCGGCTCATTATTTCACGGTATTCTTCCATAGTAGGTGCTTTGGGTAGCTCCATTTTGATCAGGGGAATACCGAGGCTTTCGGCCTGCCGTTCAAGAAGTGTGTCAGGAACCCCATGCATCGAAATGCGGCGGTATTCCTTGTTAATGCTTGTCAGAAGAGCGGAAACTTCAATATCATCCTGCTTTAGGATCTTATACAATGAAAGAGCGGAATCTTTTCCACTGCTCCAGTTGAATATAGCCTTTGGTTTCATTTATAATTTAGATGCTGTTAATAGGGATGTAGTTAGATTATTAATAGGTGCTGATCCGTAAAATGAAGCATAATGATTAACGGCACAAATTTGTGCCGTTTTTTATTATCTGTCAATTTCTTTAAGAGGTATAAACCCGCCGTTCAAATAATCGATCTTTAATTCAAATGAAGTGGAAGCAGGGCTGGAAGCGATCAGCCCTCCGATGATCCCGAAAAAGGCAGATGCCATTATCACATTTCCCGTTTGGGCAGTAGATTTTATTTTGCCGGTAAAATAAAAATCATTATCTATCTTTTCTGCCTTGGCAAAGAGATTTTCTACAGGGACATATATGTATGGTGAGCCTTTGTAAACAATAGCATAGGGATCTTCTCTTTTGATTTCTTTTTCTTTACCATCTACCATCTCATAAATCTTGATGATCTTCTTAGAGGATTTTCCATAGAACTTTACATTGCTGATCCCCTTTTCGGGCTGCTGGTCTTTAAAAGAGTTATAGCTTCTATACAATCCTTCTTTTAGTTCTGTGGTGTTATAAAGGCTGAGTTTCTGCTTTTCAATATCATCAAAGTTTTTTATATCCTCAAAAGTATAATGATCTGTGGTCTCAGCTTTTTTAGAGATGTTTTTGCTGATGAAATTGCTTACCATTTCGCTTCCCTTTCGCATTGTCGCCTTGGTTACGTCTAGTGACGAATGGTCGATGACCGAGTCTATTTTATCAAGATAGGAATAAGTGCCGTCGTCATTCCTGGCAAACAGGAACGCCTGGAAATAACAGTATCCATGTTCACTGAACGCTCCGGTAAGCTCCGCAAAGTATAATTGTTTCAGATACATTACAATTGCTCCTTCTTCGGCATTGCTCCCATTGATATGATCCAGAAGGTTCTGGAACTGACTGGCGAGACTTGTTGTGGGAACGACCCTGGCTTTTGTGTTGAATGCGCCCTTCTGAACAATTCCCAGCGAGGTAGTGTCAATGCGGGCATCCACAAGTTTAATGGTTTTGTAGTAGCTTTTTTCCAGCTTTTGATCCGGCATGCTTATGGAAAAATCTTCGATGCGTTTCTGGGCAGCTGTGATTCCGAACAGTCCTACGGCAATGAGCAGCCCTATCTTTTTTAATTTATTTTTCATCATATTTTATTGTAAATAGTTATGTTTAAAAAAAGCTGCCCGCAAGCAGGCAGCTCATATCATGTGATCGGCCAATTACATATTTCTCCTGTATTTGCCGCCTACTTCGAACAAAGCATTGGTGATCTGTCCTAAAGAACAATATTTTACGGCTTCCATCATCACTTCGAATAAGTTCTGCTGATTGATGGCCGCGTGCTGAAGTTGTTTCAGAGCCTCTTCAGATCTTCCCTCATTAGCTTTCTGGAAATTATGGAGAGCACTGATCTGGGCCTGCTTTTCTTCCTCGGTAGAACGGATGACCTCTCCCGGAAGTACCGTAGGCGAGCCATCTTTTCCAAGGAAAGTATTTACCCCGATGATCGGATATTCACCGGTATGCTTCAGCCATTCATAATACATCGATTCTTCCTGGATCTTGGAACGCTGATACATTGTTTCCATAGCTCCGAGGACACCTCCTCTTTCCGTAATCCTGTCAAATTCTGCATAAACGGCTTCCTCTACCAGATCCGTTAATTCCTCAATAATGAATGATCCCTGTAGTGGATTCTCATTTTTCGCCAAACCAAGTTCTTTATTAATGATCAACTGTATGGCCATTGCCCTTCTTACAGACTCCTCGGTCGGGGTTGTAATGGCTTCATCATAAGCATTGGTATGAAGAGAGTTGCAGTTGTCATAAATGGCATACAATGCCTGAAGCGTGGTTCTGATATCGTTAAAATCAATTTCCTGGGCATGAAGGGAACGTCCGGATGTTTGAATATGGTATTTCAGCATCTGGCTCCTTTCATCGGCTCCGTATTTGAATTTCATGGCTTTTGCCCAGATTCTTCTTGCCACACGTCCGATTACAGCATACTCCGGGTCAATACCATTTGAGAAGAAGAATGACAAGTTAGGTGCAAAATCATTGATATTCATACCACGGCTCAGGTAATATTCCACATAGGTGAATCCGTTGGCCAGTGTAAATGCCAATTGCGAGATAGGATTGGCGCCGGCTTCGGCGATATGATATCCGGAGATAGAAACAGAATAGAAGTTCCTGACCTTCTCCTTAATGAAGTATTCCTGAACGTCACCCATTAAACGGAGGGCAAATTCCGTAGAAAAGATGCAGGTATTCTGTGCCTGATCTTCCTTCAGGATATCTGCCTGAACAGTACCACGTACTGTTGAAATGGTTTTTGCCTTGATCTCCTCATACACCTCTTTCGGGAGTATTTCATCCCCGGTAATTCCCAGGAGCTTTAATCCCAAGCCGTTATTGGAAGGAGGAAGTTCTCCGTTATATTTCGGCCTTTCCAGACCCTTATCATCAAACTTAGCTTTTAAAGCTGCTTCCACTTTGGCTTCAAGCTTATTCTCAACAATATATTTTTCAACATTCTGATCAATAGCAGCGTTCATAAAGAAGGCCAACAGCATAGGCGCAGGCCCGTTGATCGTCATTGAAACCGAAGTCAGGGCATTGACCAGGTCAAATCCGGAATACAGTTTTTTCGCATCATCCAAAGTAGCAATGGAAACCCCCGCATTTCCGATTTTACCGTAAATATCCGGTGGTAGCGCTGGGTCCTGCCCATACAGGGTTACGGAATCGAAAGCCGTAGACAGACGTTTTGCCGGCATTTCCGCAGAAACATAATGGAATCTTCTGTTTGTTCTTTCAGGGCCGCCTTCTCCGGCAAACATTCTGGTAGGATCCTCCCCGGTTCTCTTGAACGGATAGATCCCGGCGGTATAAGGAAAGCTTCCCGGAAGATTCTCCTGTCCTTTCCATTTGATCAGGTCACCCCAGTCATGGTATTTGGGTAATGCTATTTTCGGGATCCTTAAATGGGACAGGGATTCTGTTGAGGTTTCCACTTTAATTTCCTTCCCACGTACGAAATAAGAATAAAACTCGGCCTGGAAAGCTTTTTTAGTGTCTTCCCAAGTCTTCAGGAAATCAATATTATCCTGCTGAAGCTCTTTTTCCGCTTTCTGATATTCCGCTTCAAGAACTTCATTGGATATGATGTTTTTTATGCCTTCAATATGATACATTTTTCTGGCGAGCTCAGCCTGCCTTTCTACTGTGGCGTCATATTGCTTGTTATTTTCAACAATTTCGGACAGATAGCGAACCCTTTTCGGAGGAATGATCGTAACTTCTTCTGTGATTTCCTGTTCTGCAAAAGTTTTTAAGCCCAGGCCTGAAAACTTCTCGTTTATTTTTGAAACCAGCCTGTTGTAGAGCTCTGTTGTCCCATGGTCATTGAACTGGGATGCCTTTGTTGCAAAGACCGGCATTTCCTCGAGCTGGCTGTCCCATAAATGATGGTTTCTCTGGAACTGTTTTCTCACCGCCTGAAGCGCATCCAAAGCCCCGCGTTTATCAGATTTGTTCAATGCTACAAGATCAGCGTAATCCAGCATGTCTATTTTCTCAAGCTGTGTGGAAGCTCCATATTCCGGAGTCATTACATACATGGAGATATCTGCGAAATCCGATACTTCTGATCCGGACTGGCCGATCCCTGAAGTTTCCAGGATGATTACATCAGGATGTGCCAGCTTTAAAACATTTAGAGCGGAGTGAATAAAGGGAGATACGGAAACATTGTTCTCTCTTGTAGCCATTGAACGCATGTACACCCTTGGGTCATTGATCGCGTTCATACGGATTCTGTCACCTAGCAGGGCTCCGCCTGTTTTCTTTTTTGAAGGATCGATAGAGATAATGGCAATTTTTTTATCGGTATTTGATCGTAAAAAACGCCTTACCAGCTCGTCCGTTAAAGAAGATTTTCCTGCACCTCCGGTACCGGTGATCCCAATGATCGGGATATGCAAGTCTTTTGATTTTTCATCAATAGCTTTTACCAGCTCAGGTTTTTCTTCCGAGAAATTTTCCACTGCTGAAATAATCTGGGCAATACTTGACGGATTCTCAAACCGGATGGAATCCAGGTCTTTAGCCGTTACATCTCTGCCTGTTGCAAAATCTGATCTTTGAACAAGATCATCAATCATTCCCTGAAGACCAAGTTCACGGCCATCATCAGGAGAATAGATCCTGTCGATTCCATAAGACATAAGGTCTTTGATTTCTTCGGGTAGTATCACTCCTCCTCCGCCACCGAAGATTTTAATCTGGGGCGAATTTTTCTCTCTTAAAAGATCGTAGATATACTTAAAATATTCATTGTGCCCACCCTGATATGAGGTTAGGGCAATGGCATTGGCATCTTCCTGAATCGCTGTATTTACAACTTCCTCTGCTGATTTGTCGTGGCCAAGGTGGATTACTTCGCATCCGGTTCCCTGAATTACACGACGCATAATATTAATGGCAGCATCATGACCGTCAAATAACGACGCTGCTGTTACAATTCTTACTTTGTTTTTAGGAGTATATTTTTGGGTTTCCATAAAAAATTAGAAAATTTCTGAATCTCCAAATATAATAATAAAATAGGAACCCTTGTTTGATGGCTAAATATCTGGTTTAAAGTGTCTTGTTGATTTTTCAGATACCGGATCTTCCCGCTGAACGAACATCTGTTAGAAATAACAGGGAATTTGTCTACTTTTGTGTTATTATTTACTAAAATGCAAAAAGCTTTAATTTATTTCATATTGGGAACAATGGTAAGTTTCCTTATCAATTATTTTTTTCTGAGCAGTGAAAATATCGGTCTTGACGTATATTATGCAATAGCCTTTGGCTTTGCCTGGGGAATTGCGTATTACCTGGATACGCCAAACTTCACCCTGCCTCAAAAATTAGGGCTGTCATTTGTAGCAATGGGAATTCTGGTACTGGCAGGAACCCTGATCTTTGATCTTGAACGGGCGATCCCTTCAGTATTGAAATTTTCTACGGTTTTTGTCGCCTATTATCTGATCGCGAGCTTTAGAGGAAGTAAATCGTTGCGTAATTAATGCAGCATAAAAAAGCTTGCATAGATCAGTAATATAAACATCGCAAGCAGGCCGATAAAGTTTACGATGAACAGGAGAGAACCTTTTAAAATGCTCATCCTCTTTCTGGTTTCGTATACTCTGTGATGCGCCACGAAAAAGTAAATGCACATATAGAAAAACAAAGCGGTAGAAGCCAGGGCAAATATCAATTTCAAGAGGGTATTGTCAGGCAGTACAGCGGTGATTCTTTCACCTAAAATAAATATAAGCGTACCCAGAAGCAGGAATGAGAAATAATGCAGGGTAAAGATCCCATGGTCAAAATACCACCATTTCTTTTTATTATGGAATAACCACAGGAAGAAGGCAAATATTGGCAGATAGATGAAGAGGGCCTTGGGTAACGTATGAACAAAGGTCTCTTTAAACCGGTTATTGATCTCATCTTTACTCATTCCTTTTTCCTGAAGATGAAAAGTCTTTTCGGCATAGGGCCTCAGGGCTGTATAAAGCTTATCTTTTCCTGTTGCTTTCTGTAAAGAGTCGTATTGCTTCATGTTTTTTGCTCCCAGTATAAATATTTTGTCTCCGGATGAGGCTATTGCGGATTCCTTTGAATCTTCCTGTGATTCAATTTCTTCCTGTATACGTCTGTATATCATGGAATCATTCTCTGTTCCAAGAGCTTTTTTCAGATTTTTTGCTACAAGGATCTTTTGTTTCTTTTCTTCTTCCTCTTGAGTTGTAGAAACATGGGCTTCATCAGTATCCCTGTCTGAATTGAGTTCGGGAAAAATGGCAGGAACAAAAAATGTAATGAAGCTTACGAATATATACAGCTTTACGGGGGCAACGTACATTTGTCTTTTCCCGGCCAGGTATTCTCTGGTGAGCCTTCCGGGTTTGAAGAGGAGGTTTTTTATGGTTTGCCAGAACTGCCCGTCATAATGCGTAAAATCTTCTATGAAATGGGTGAAAAGGTAATAGAAAGGCTGTCTGGTTTCGGTGTTCTCCTGCCCGCAGTGGGTACAGAATCTTTCGTCTACTACGTGTCCGCAATTTAAGCACGTCTTATCTTCTCTTAATTTTCCGTGGCTCATAGTTGTTTTTAAGATTTTGAGCAAATATAATTATTTCTTAAGATGAAAATAATCTTTGAAATTAAATAATATGAAACTGCATTTTAAGAAATTAAATAATGCTATCTGGCAGAACTGCGGAAGTTTTTAAGAAAGTTAATAAAGTAAGAGTTGGAGAGAACCAAACTCATTACTTTATCACTCGTGTTTTTAGAATCTTCTAAAACTTTTTTTTCATCAAAAATCATTTTACAATATTTATGCCAGGAATAATTTTTATAGATAAAATCTGTTAGCCTGTACAGGCTGTTATTGTACATAAATCAAATAAGTTTTTCTCATTACAAAAATTATTCGTACCTTTGCGCATCCTTAAAGGGAAAATTATGTTTAATCTTTAACTAAAACGTGTGAATACATTAAGTTACAAAACTGTTTCAGCGAATAAAGCTACTGCTAATAAAGAATGGGTTGTGGTAGACGCTGAAGGACAACCGTTGGGAAGATTAGCTTCTCAGGTTGCAAAGATTTTGAGAGGTAAGCACAAAACTAACTTTACACCCCACGTAGATTGTGGTGATAACGTAATTGTTTTGAATGCAGGGAAAATTACACTTTCCGGAAACAAATGGGCTGACAAGACTTATATCTGGCATACAGGCTATCCTGGAGGTCAAAAGTCTATGACTGCGGCTGAACTTCAAAAGAAAGATTCTTTGAAAGTATTGGAAAAATCTGTAAAAGGGATGTTACCTAAGAACAGATTGGGAGCTGCTTTATTGAAGAACCTTTATTTATATGAGGGAACTGAGCATAAGCATGAAGCTCAACAGCCTAAAACAATTAATATTAACGAATTTAAATAATTAATATGTCTACAGTTCATAAAATTGGTAGAAGAAAAACTTCTGTAGCAAGAGTTTATGTAAAGCCAGGTTCTGGTAACATTACAGTAAACGGTAAAGATGCTAAAGAATATTTTTCTACAGATGTAATGGTTTATAAATTAAACCAACCGTTTATCCTTACTGAAACTGCAGGTCAGTATGACGTTACCGTAAATGTTTTCGGTGGAGGGAATACAGGACAGGCAGAAGCTATCAGATTAGGGGTTTCAAGAGCTTTATGCGAAATCAATGCTGAGTTCAGAGCGACATTGAAGCCTGCCGGTTTACTTACGAGAGATGCAAGAATGGTGGAAAGAAAGAAACCAGGTCAGAAGAAAGCAAGAAAGAGATTCCAGTTCTCAAAACGTTAAGAATTGCAATAGGCTTAAAGCAATATGCAATAAGCTTTTTAAAAACTTATTAAAATTTTTAATCCGCTTCAAAGCTTACCGCTTAATGCCTAAAGCTTAAAGCAAAAAAATTGCCCGTTACGTTTAGCATCCAAACACTTCTCCCATCTAAAGAAGTTGTTGATTGCCTAAAAAGCGGAAAGTAAACTAACAAAAAACAAAGACATGGCAAAAGCAAATGTAAAAGACCTTTTAGAGGCTGGTGTACACTTCGGTCACATGACCAGAAAGTGGAATCCAAATATGGCTCCATACATCTTTATGGAGAAAAACGGTATTCACATCGTAGATTTACATAAAACAGCAGTTAAATTGGATGAAGCTTGTAATGCTTTAGAAAAGTTAACTTCTGCAGGTAAAAAAGTTTTATTTGTAGCGACTAAAAAGCAGGCCAAAGAGGTTGTTGCCAAGCACGCACAGGAACTTAACATGCCTTATATTACAGAAAGATGGCCAGGTGGTATGCTAACGAACTTCGTTACTATCAGAAAGGCTGTTAAGAAAATGAACGCTATCGATAAAATGAAAAAAGACGGTACGTTCGAAACTTTATCTAAAAAAGAAAGACTTCAGGTAGACAGACAAAGAGCAAACCTAGAGAAAAACTTGGGATCTATCGCAGACATGGTTCGTCTTCCTTCTGCAGTATTTGTAGTGGATATTCTAAGAGAGCACATTGCTGTAACTGAAGCTAAGAAATTAGGTATTCCGGTTTTCGGTATCGTTGATACCAACTCCGATCCTAGAAAAGTAGACTTCGTTATTCCTGGAAATGATGACGCCTCTAAATCTATTGATATGATTTTAAGCGTTGTTTCTGAAGCTATCAAGGAAGGACAATCTCAAAGAAAAGCTGATAAGGAAAAATCCAAAGAAGAAGGAGAAAAAGTATCTGCTGATACAGATGCTGATTTCGATGCAGAATAATAAGGATCTGTCTTTATAATAATATAAAGAGGCTGTCTCAAAAGGTAAATTAACGCTCTGAGAATCTCTTAAATGACAAAAGTTGTCAGACAGGAGTCCGAGAGAGGGGGTACTTTTGAGACAGCCTCTTTTGTTTTTCCCATTATGGGTTGTGAAAAGCTGATTAATGAGCCCGTATTTGAACTACGCCGCCGGATTTATCCGGCGGCGTAGTTATTTATCTGAAAGCGTAATTGCGTAGGAATCGGTAATAAATTTTGTGCTCTGGTATGTTGATCTGCAGACCATTCCGGAAAGTTTGTAGCTCTGGTTCTTCTGAACCATGGTGTACCCTATTTTTCCGGCACCGATAGGAATTTTCTTATAAAAATTGTTTCCACTTACGGTAAGTACCATATTGCATCTGGATTTGTTTTGCACGGAAATAGAAGTTCTCGGGCTGTTTGAGGAACTGTTCAGCAGATCGGTAAGCACTTCTGCCGTTTCAGGTTTATAGGTCTTTAAAAGATCATTATATTCCTTTTCAGTATTTATGGCAGAAGGAGCATGGGGGGTAGCACCGGGATAGGTTCGCCTGACCGGATAATTTGAATTATTGCTCAGGCTGCTGCAGCTAACCAATACCATCAGTAGGCCTGATAATGATACTAAATTTTTCATGCCTTTGTTTTTGACGGCATAAATTTAAAATTTTTACTTTTATTTGAAGCCATTGTTTTTATTTTTTGGATCTTCAGGATTATTTATCGTAATAAAAATATTATTTTTAATCTCTTTCTGGGAAGTATATGGTGCATTACAAACATTGCCGGTCAGCTTATAGAAACCTTTATCTATGACGATAAAGTTTTCTGCTCCGGCCGGAATGGGCAGGTTATATAATTTATTCCCCAGGATTCTTATGATCAGATTGCAGTCAGAATTGTTTTTCACCAGTAATATAGCTTCTTTGTTACTGAGATCCTGGTCGAACATCTTATTTAAAAGGTGAACTGTTTTATCTTTATGCTCACTGGACGTTTCAGCAATCAGCCGTTTAAATTCTTCTACTTCCCGGGGATCACCCGCTATTCTGCCGGAAATATCGGTAACAACGGGTCTCGCTTCCATAGGTTTGGCCTCTTTTCTGCCCTTTGTCCATTCTTCATTTTTTAAAGCGATAAGTTTAGGCTTCAGTACGCTTCTTTTAGGATCTTCAAGATGAGCAGTCCTGAGGTATTCTTCAATCTCTCCAATATTTGTACTTTTTAAAATATTCCGGCTGCTTTTTTGAGCCTGGACGTAGCCGGAAAGAATGACCTCCAATAATAAGGCAATGAGATAGGTTTTTCTCAATATGTGTTTTGATATTTTTTTCGTGTATTTGTGTTGAGGGAAATATAAAAGCACAGCTGTAATATTATAATTACGGCCGGATATAGTGATATACCATCACCTGAAAGGCATCAGCTATGACGTGTTTTTTGGGAATGAGGGAATTTTTTTCATCGGTTGTGCTGTTAATTTATTCTAAACTTGATATAGGTAATGGTTTTTCCTTTTGCGGAAAAAAGTTCTTCATAATAGGTTTTGATATCTCTCAGATGTTCAGTATTGGGGTCATATTCCGGAGCCCCGTAGATGTCATGGTGAGCAGTAAGGATCTCGTAGCCCAGGCCTTGTAGCAAACCGAGGGTATATCCGTGTAAAAACTCGGAATCGGTTTTTAAATGAATAATCCCGCCCGGCTTCAGGAATTTTTTATAGCGGTTCAGAAAGTCGGGATGGGTAAGCCTGTGTTTGGTTCGTTTATATTTAATCTGCGGATCAGGGAACGTAATCCAGATTTCGTCGACTTCATTTTCTGCAAAAAAATAATCTACCAGCTCGATCTGTGTCCTCAGGAATGCTACATTTCCCATATTGTTCTGAACAGCCTCCTTGGCACCAAACCAGAATCTTGCTCCTTTGATATCAATGCCTATAAAGTTTTTTTCCGGGAATGCCTTGGCAAGCCCTACGGAATATTCACCTTTGCCACAGCCCAGTTCAAGAACGATGGGGTTGGCATTCTTAAAAAAATCTGTCCTCCATTTCCCTTTAAGTCTGAAACCACTTAAGGCCTCTTCTCTTGTAGGCTGAATTACGTTCGGTAATATTTTATTTTCTGCGAATCTTGCTAATTTATTCTTTCCCATGAGATATTTAAAATCCTGCAAAAATAGCAAAATTTATCAGATGGTACCGTTCCGGGGTAAAAATAGATCTCTGTATAAGATTATTTTACAGAGCTTCCCAATGCCACCATAATAGGTTTTTGAATGGTTTTCTGGGAGGCATACTGGGCTCCGCAGACAATACTGGTAAAAAGATAGTCTCCTTTCTGTACAACAATGGAATTGTCTCCATGTGCCGGCACAGGCAGTCTGTATTTGATAGTACCTACGCCTTCCATTCTTACGATAATGTTGCAATCCGATTTGTTTTCGATAAGAACGATACATTCTTTGCTCATCGGGTCATTATCAAAAAGGGAGTTCAGGATTTGCACGGTTTTGTTTTTGTGCTCTACCGGGGAAACCGTCATCAGCATATTAAATTCTTCTGCTTCAGCATCGGGGATGGCAGCAACATTGGAAGCCGTATTGACAACGATAGCATTTTGTGGATTACTTGGAGTATAAACCACTGTGGATTGTTTTGCGGCCAGTTCTGCTTTATATTTTGCGATCTGTTTTTGCTTGATGATGGCATTCATCTCCTCAAAAGAAATCTTTGTAGAAGGTCTTCTTTTCAGCATAGCCAGCCATTCTTGCATTTGTTTCACTTTCTGATCCGCAGGGTGAGCATTTTTGATATACTCTTTCATCATTTCCATTACTCTGGGCTTTAATACTGACCTGCGGGGATCATCGGGGTGAGCATCTCTCAGGAAAGCATTGATCTCAAAAATATTTTTGCTTTTCAGAATGTCACTGTAATCCTTATTTCTTTTCTGAGCCGAAAGATTAGCGAATACCAGCACGCTAAAGAGTAAAAGTAATTTTTTCATTCACACTAATATTAAGTTAGGGATAAAGTTTTTTCTTTATTGTGTTTTGGCTATTAGTGTTTAAAATGATAACGAATTTTTATGTTTTTTATTTTAAACCACCTTAAATGTGCGATAAAAATAAAAATAATTTCAGACTTTTTAAAAATGTATCTAATGAAATTTAAATGATATAAGTTTCCCCGAACCACAATGAACGGGCGATTATTTTATAACTTCCTGAAGGTGAGAGTTTCTCAGTCTTCGTTGGTAAATGGGCAAATATTTTTCAATAGGGATTTTTACGGCCTCATAGTTTCCTGCAAGAATATAAGGCTCTATATTTTCTGAAGTATAAACAAACTGAAGAAAATTATCGATTAAGTTTTCAGGAATTTTAAACTTTGTAAAATAATCCTTACCCAGATAATTTTTAATCTGGACAACAGAATTATTCATCCGTTCATAAGCCATGTACCGTTGCTTTTTCTTTCTTTCTCCTGAAAGGATATCATAAATGCTTTCCAGGCTGAAGGTAAGTCCTCCATCCCTTAATCCGGCAACAGGCAATTCCGGAGGAGTTCCGTCACCTTTTGGTTCAGGCAGGCCGATCACTTTTTTTATCGCCAAACCCTTATCCTCTTTTTTCAGTGCGTTAACATCATATCTTAAGTTTCCGGTAGGTTTAAATCTGCTGATGACAACCTCCTGGATGTCGTGATAGGCAATCTTTAATTCGATCAGGTTTTTAGGCCCGAACATTTGTGGCGAAAGCTTGATATCTTTTCTTTCCGTTACAATGGAAGTGAAACGGATAACATCACCGGGATTGGCACGGATGGTAAAATCACCGTTATAGTCTGTAAGAACGGTTGTCTGGGTATTGAGGTTGGTTACGTATACCTGATTGAGATATAATACAGAATTGTCCCTTAGAAATACTTCACCAGAATATATTTGAGCATTGATCTTTGCCAGAAAAACCAATAACAACAGAGTAATGAGTTTTTTCATATAATACGGCAAAATTACGTAGAAATACCGCAATTCGTATCCATTAGATAACAAAAAGGGGTTAAAGTTATATTAAACTTTATCCCGGAACTGTTAATGAATGTTATAAGTTTAATTCGCATGGAAAGCTTCTGTGGCCGGCTATCTGTGTTTTACCAGCAGCCAGCTCGTGTACTTCACAGTAGTGGTCCCGCCGAATTCGGTCCAGCTTATAAAATACCAGTATGTTGCCGTATTCACAGGCCTTCCTCCCATTGTTCCGTCCCAGATATATCGGTTGGTTGGGGTTCCTCTGAAGACTTCCGCACCATACCTGTCGAAGATCCGGAACTCCAGATTATCATTATTCATCAGTGCAGAATAGTCTATATCATCATTGTAGCCGTCTCCGTTAGGAGTAATGGTATTGATCAGATTAATGATAACGAAAGGGCGTGTAACGTCTTTGCATCGTTTAGAATCTCTTACATAGGCTATATGATTTCCTCTGGGAACATTTTGAAACACATTTGAGCTTTGCCAGTTGATTCCGTCCAAAGAATATTCATAAGGAGGAGTTCCGCCACCCGCGGTGATCGTTACTGTCTGCCCGTTAATCTCTATTGCCGTAATTGCCGGCAGCGGAGATTCAATGACATTCACGTATTGCCTGTATACACATCCCTGATAGGTAAGGTCTACCCAATAAGTCCCCACAGAAACGTTGGTGATGGATGAAGTGGTGGCACCTGTGCTCCATAAATAACTTTCAAAATTGGGCCCAGCGTCCAGGGTAGTTTTGGTATCTGGGCAAATAACCTGGTCTACAAGGATATCCGATTTTTTAGGCGTTTTTATAGTAATGCTGATCGATGCTACATTAGGGCAAATTCCATTTTTTTCAAATCTGATATAAATGGTCTGGGTGCCTGTTAAGTTCATCGGATTGTTTAAGCTATTTACATTATTCTGGGCATCTGCCTGAGAACCGTGATAGGTTACGGAAACCCCCGGATCTGTGGTAAACTGGGCAATGTATTGGGATAGATCTACCTGCTTGATGCCGTCCAGGTCATCATCACAGACACTTACGATTACTGAGGTAGTTAATAAAGGAACTTTAGGCCCTACATTGAAGTTTAAAGGTTTGATTACCGGGGCACAGCCATCCGGAGAGTCTACTCTTATATAAATTGTTGTAGCTGCTGTATAAGTCCAGTTGTTGGGTAAAGTATTATTATTTCCTGCATTGGCATCAGCTAAGTTGGCATAATATCTTACATTGGTAAAATAAGCAGGATTATTTAATACGATCGCAGTGATGTCTGATAATGTAATGTTAACAATACCATCCAGGTTATCGTCGCAAAAAGTTCCGGTATAGTTTTCCAATACGGCCGCCAGGGGAAACAGGTTAAGTGTGATCTCAGCAATGCTTTTGCAGCCAATAGTGTTTTTAACCACGGCATAGACAATGGTTCCGTTGGTGGCAGTATAGGCTGTAGTTGTTGTAATCAATGCCGCGGGGTTTTCTGTCTGGGCATCTGCCAAAGTAGGGTAATAGGTAATGGTTACCGGAGAATTATTGGTAACATTAGCAGTCGTCAGATCAAAGGTTCCCTGTCCGTTTATGTTGCAGGCATACAATGTAGCATTTGTAACGGTGAGGACCTGAATGTTTATAGTTACCGTTACTGTTTCACAATCAGGGAAATCCGGATCGTTGCCACAGAAGGTGTAGGTAAAGGTATCTGTTCCGGTGGTTCCCGGATTGGTTACGGTATAGGTGATCACTCCGGTGGCTGGATCCACCGTTGCTGTTCCCATGGTGGGCGCTGTGGTGATGGCTACGGTGGAAGGAACGGGAGTTTGCGTGGAACTGGTAAATGCAGGAGTAATGGCTTTCGTTGTACAGACATCGTAGATGGCTGTACTTTGTTTGGTACAGTTCAATACCTTGAACTGCTCCGTTACCAGCGGAGCGCAGCTCCCCATTGTTACTGAGCAGGTATAATACCCTGGTTGCGTAGGAGTATAGGAGGCTGAAGTAGCGCCTGGGATCAATATGCCGTTCACATACCATTGGTAGGTGTCATAGATGATCGGGTCCACAGTGAGAATAATTCCCGGGATGCAATCACCTCCGGATTTTAATATTACAGGCTGGGTGGGGAATCCTGCAAAAAAGCCGCCATATCCTACAGCATCACTTCCTGCGTTAATTCCTGCCGTAATTGCTTTACTGGAAACAACAGTAATAGTTCCGGTTACATTAGGGATTCCATAAGTAACCCAATTATTGGTTCCAGTCATGTTAAAAGGGCCTGTAGTTGCCGGTGGAGTAACACCGTTCACGGTAACTACAGCTCCTCTTTCCGTGATCAGGTTTAGCTTTGTGGGAATAGCAAGGATTCCTGATGGATTATTATTGGAATGCACAAAATTTTCATTGATAAAGCCCAGCTCGTTAATCTGCTTAGGCAGGTAGCAGTTCAGGGCAGGGATAAAATTGAACCCACCTGTTGCCACTTCATTTCCGGTATTGGAGTTACCCGCCAGAATTTGATAAACATAAGCATTTTTCGAAGTCCGTATGTAAAGGTTATAATGGTTGCTTCCCTGAGGCTGATATTTGGTATCAGGGATCACAAAATATTGGCCTGTATTAAGGGTGGCCACCGGAGGGATCTCATTGTTGACAAAAATCTGGGTATTGTCTTCTGTGGCAATAACCACGGCTCCTTCCATATTTGTTCCAATAGATCCGTTACCTTTAACCAGGGCGAACTCGTTGCCTAATCTCTCTACAGGAACGGCCTGGTCCATTAGAATATCTGAGCTTGTAGGATAGTCTCCGGCATATTGCCCGTTAAAATTCCCATTGGTTATATTTACGGGTTTATTAGCCGTAATCTTGGCTCCGATAAATCCGTCAAAATTCCCCGCAATATTTCCGATACCATCGATGATATAAGACTGCCCTTTGTTTAATGTGAAATTAAGGGTGGGGTTTGTAGCTCCGGTCATCCCGTTTGAAAACTGGACCGTGCTTTTATATCCGGTAACGGTAACGGTGGTATTGTCTTCTGTTGCCAGTACACTCATCATGAAATTCAGGATGATGTTACTCACGCTGATAGGAGCGCTTGCGGCATAAAAATTCTTGCCTGTGGAAGGAATTCCTTTTGAAGTAATAATTTCAGCATGATTGAAGACTGAAAACCTTAAATTGGCATAGAAGGGAAACTCTGCCTTCAGGTACAGCCCTTTTGTAGTAGGAGTAAATAAATCTGTCTGTTGGGTGGTGATAATATAATCCCTTAAAACATCAAATTTCTGAGGGTTGTTTTTGCTGATATTTACAGTGCCTATTAAAACATTATTATTATAGATGCTGACTGGGAACGGACTAGTCCGGTTGGTGGACAGATATAATGTCTGATAAGGATTCGGGTTTCCGGTTCTGTCAACCATAGGCGCAAACCAGTGTTCCCTGTCCAGTTGAGCAAAAGTATAGGTGAAAATAAAAAATATAAATAAAAAAGATAGAATTTTCTTCATCCAGTTATAGCTTTTACCACAAATTTAATAATAAAATGTATTGATGGCTTGAAAAAATAATAAAAAACCACGATTTTAAAATCGTGGTTTAAAAATGAGTTAAAAAATGGTTAATCTATATTTTTAACCAGAATCCAACCGGTATATTTTATTGGGGTTTTTTCTTTATTCGGTTCATTCCAGTTGATGTGGTACCAATATGTTCCCGTAGAGATTTTCTTGTCGAAATGTCTGCCATCCCATCTGTAGTTGTTGAATTTATCACCGGTAAATATTTTATTGCCATACCTGTCATAGATTACAAACATTAGATTGTCTTTGTAAGCCAGTTCGCTGTAATCAATATAATCGTTTTTGTTATCTCCGTTCGGTGTAATTACGTTCAATAAATTCGGTACGGTAATCTCTACGGCGATAGGGGTACAATCATAGGCATCTTTTACATAGAATGTATGCTGTCCTCTGGTAAGTCCGGTAATTACATTAGAATCCTGCCAGTTGGTGGTGCCGTCTACAGCATACTGGTAAGGGGCTTTTCCTCCGGTAACTATTATGGTCGCCGTATTGTTGGAGATCTGGATTTCCTGAATTACCGGGTCCGGAGCTTTTTTAACGCTAACGGTTTGTTTCACAAAGCATCCGTGGTCTTCAAGGATCACCCAATATTCTCCCACAGGAACTCCTTGTATAGATTGTGTGGTGGCTCCGGTACTCCATTCATAAGAATCATAGCCAGGGCCGGCATCTATAATTGTTCTGTCATCGATACAGATATACTGGTCTACCAGCAGGGAAGATCTCTTAGGAGGGATCACGTGGAGATTGATCTTAGCGATTGAATAACATCCGTGAGCATTATAAACTCTTACATATACGGCTCCGTCGCCAGAGATGTAATTGTTGATATTGTTAAGAATTTCATTGGTACCGTTACTCGCATCAGTGAAGGTAGGGTAGAATTTTTTGGTTACCGGAGACTCTGCGGTTACGTTAGCTTCTGGTAAATTAAATGAAGCGGCTGTTTCATTATTTTCAATAAAGCACTCTTCCAATGTGGCTTCATTCACTACCGGAGAAGGCAGGAATTCCAGTGTTATTTTTGCGTTTCCTATACAGCCTTCATTGGTGGTTACCGTTACATAAACAGATCCTGCCGCAGAAAGATAGTTGGTAGGATTGTTGATCTGATTGGTTCCGGCATTGAGATCCGCTAAAGTAGGATAGAACTTTTTAGTTACGGGGTCATAAGAAGTAACAGCTGCCGTTGTAAGGTCAAAAAATCCTTTTCCGTTATACTGACATGCTTTTATGGTGGCATCAGTTAAAGTAAACGGAACAACGGTGAGGTTTAGAGTCACTTGTTCACATTCAATAAACTCAGGAGCATTCCCACAGAATTTATAAATGATTTGGTCAGGGCCAAAGTAGCCGGGATTAGGAATATAGGTGATCTTACCGGTCGCGGTATCTAAAGTTGCCGTACCATTGGTAGGGTAGCTAATGATAGTTACAGTACTAGGAACCGGAACCTGTGAAGTCGTGTAGGAGAATGTAGGTGTTATGATCTTGGATGCACAGGCGTTCATGGTTGCTGTAGTTTCTTTCAGACAAGGGAAAACCTTATAGATAGGTGTAGTTACCGGAGGACACGTTCCCATTGTCACTCTTACAGTATAATTTCCTGGCTGTGTCGGAGTATATGTATTGGATGTGGCACCGGCAATTGCTACTCCGTTCAGGTTCCACTGATAGGTTTCATAGCTGTCATCTACTTCCAGTACGATACCAGGAACACAGTCTCCGGTTTTTTTCGCAATAACAGGAATAGAGGAGAACCCTGCGAAATATCCGCCGTAGCCGGCAGTACTATATCCGCCGTTGATACCGGCTGTTACAGCTTTAGTGGAAGTAATGGTCACATTTCCCGTAATCCCTTCTATGGCATAGGTTTGCCATTGCGTATTTCCTGTCAGAGGATAAGGGCCCTGTGCAGGGGTAGGGGCCGTACCGTTCACTAGAATGGTTGCACCGGCTTCCGTTAATATATTCAGCTTTAAGCTGATCGGGCTGCTAATGCCCGGCATTTCATTGATTTTTCCGATCTCATCGATTTTCCTTGGAAGGAAACAGTTTAAAGGCGGGATATAATTAAATCCGCAGGTTGCGTTACTGGAACCTACAGCAACCAACTGGTACAGATAGACATTATGTGAGGTTGAAATAAACATGTTGGAATGTGTGCCGGCTCCGGGTTGCGTGATATAGTTGCTTTCATCAATCCTGTACCATTGTCCTGCATTGATCGTGGCAGCAGCGGTTGTAGAGCCGTTCAGGAATATCTGGGTATTGTCTTCTGTGGCAACGATAATCCCTCCTTCCATGTTTTCGCTGGGGTCCGTAGATTTGGTTTTAACAATGGCAAAAGTGCTTCCCAGCCTTTCTACAGGGACAGACTGGTCAAGAACCGCATCCGAACCGCTGGAGAATCCAATCCCGAAATTACCGTTACAGCTCCCGTTGGTCAGGGTTACCGGTTTATCCGCAACAATTTTAGCCCCCATAAACCCGGCCTGGCTGGCAGCGGCGGTACCAGGGCCTGAAAATATAAAAGATTGTCCTTTGTTTAAGGTAAACGTATGAGAGTTTCCTGTAGCGGTTCCTCCTGTAAAAGTTATTCCCGGAGTATTCCATGTTACCGTTACAGAAGTATTGTCTTCCGTAGCTAAAATTCCAGCAGTAAAGTTGTATAATGTACTTGTGGAGGTGTTAGGGCTGGTAGCTACATAAAATTCTTTACCGATACCTGCCTTTCCTTTACTTGTAATGACCTCACCATGCGATAGCTGAGCCAGCCTAAGGCTACAGAAGAAAGGTTTATCCGCATTCAGGTATAATCCTTTATTGATCACTTTGAAGGCGTCAGCAGAATTGGTGGCTACAATAAGGTTATTACTAACGGTATATGTTTGTGGATTGCCTTTACTGATGGTAACCGTGGTTACTAAAGTATTGTTGCTGTATATCCTTACATCAACAGGGGTTGTGGAATCGGTCGACAGGTATAATGCGTTTGTATATCCGCCAACGGAATCAAAGTAAGGGGCTATCCAATGTTCTGTATCTCTTTGGGCAAAGAGGGTATTAATTGTTAAAAAAACGAATACTAAGCTGAGTAAAAATCTTTTCATAGGATTTTTGGAATATTAGGATTTTTACAAAATTAAAATAATATTTGAAATATTGTTAATTAAAGTTAAATAAAATTTAAAATTATGCATGATTGCTGACTTAATAATCACTGTGTGTATAAAATGATATTTGAGATTAAGCTATTTCAGCTTGTAAGCTACAGAGCTTAAAAATCAATAAAAAACCCGGTGAATTTCACCGGGTTCAGATTTTAAAAATATGTTTGTTAAGACAAGCTTACTCTTACAAATCCTGTAACTTTCAAGTCTGCATTTACTGATTTTACATAGTCGGCAACAGACTGGTTTCCATCCTTAATGAAGGCCTGGTGAACCAAAGTGTTTTCTTTGTAAAACTTCTGCATTTTACCTTTAAGGATGTTATCGATGATATTTTCAGGTTTTCCTTCTTTGGTAAGAAGTTCTCTTTCGATTTCTAATTCTTTATCGATCGTTTCCTGAGAAACCTGAGTTTCATCCAAAGCAATTGGGTTCATTGCGGCTACCTGCATGGAAACGGTTTTAGCAACCTCGTCAGCACCATCTACTTTAGCAGAAAGGGAAGTGATCGCAGCAATTTTATTTCCTGCATGGATATATGCTCCAAGGAAAGGTCCTTCGATTCTTTCAAAAGCACCGATCTCAATTTTTTCACCGATAACACCTGTTTGCTCAACTAGTTTTTCAGCAACAGTGATTCCGTGGAAATCTGTAGCCAGAAGCTCTTCTTTAGTAGCAGCAAAGATTGCCATTTCAGCCAATTCATAAGCCAGTTCAATGAAAGCTTCATTTTTAGCAACGAAATCCGTTTCACAATTTAAAGAAATGATAGCACCTAAAGTGTTGTCTTCATTTACTCTAGCGATAACTGCGCCTTCAGTAGACTCTCTGTCAGCTCTGTTAGCAGCAACTTTTTGTCCTTTTTTTCTAAGGATTTCGATTGCTTTTTCGAAGTCTCCTTCAGCTTCAACTAGAGCTTTTTTGCAGTCCATCATACCTGCACCTGTTGTGTTTCTTAATTTTGCTACGTCTGCAGCAGCTGGTGTATAAGACATAATATTTATTATTTTTTTATTTGAAATTAGTATTAATTTTTAGTTTATTTTTGAGCAGTGCAAAGATAATGATTTTAATGATAAACTAAAAAATGACTTTTTACGTTATTTAATTATTTAATAATTTTTTAAATGTTTAGTTAATGAGAAAAATATTTCTTCTCCTATTTTTATGCATTTTTACCCTTGGCTTGTCTCAGAAGAAGAAAAAAGCAAAAGCCAAGGCCGTCGCTGAAAAAGAAACCATGATCATCTATACGGAATGTGATGCGGAAAGCACACATGAAGCAAGAATAATCGCCGGATTTTTAAAGCAGAACCCAGGGCACCCTAAAACCGATTATTTTAAACGAAAATTGATCCAAATAATTATGGCTGACAATTCTCCGGAAGCAAAGCCTACAATTACCCCCCTGAGTAAAGATAAAATTGCTAAGATCACCAATAATAATGAAGCCGGGTCTGCAAAAACACTGGCTTCTAATACCGGTAACGCTTCTGCGACCAGAACCGTAAATTATGCAGGTATAGATAATAGCAGTAAAAAATCCGAGCCGAGTGAGAAAAACAAGAAAACGGCTGCCATGCTCACCCATCTCTTTAATAATGATCCGATGGATAAGGAAGCTTATATCAATATTAAGAACAGATCTAAATGCAATCTGATCGTTAAGATAAGCGGAAAAAAGTATTATAATCTTGATGTACCGGCCAGCGGACAAAATTATATCCTTATAGAAAAGGGAGATTATGTCTTGACGACGATGGTTTGTGATGCCAAATATTCGTCGGTGAAGAAAATCAATAAAGATATTGAGATCGAACTGAATTTGAGAGAGGAATAATAATGGATGTCAATGCAATGACTAGTAAAAAAGGCTAAGAAAGTATAAATTTTCTTAGCCTTTTTTTTATCCTTTGAACTGTCCCATGGCAATAAATTTTTCCTGCCTTTGGGTTTCAAGCTCCTGTCCTGTGAATTTAGAAAAGGCCTTAATATTTTGTAAAATCGAGTTTTTCAGATTCAGGAATGCCGTTTGGGGATCATAATGCGCTCCCCCCAGTGGTTCCTCAATGATTCCGTCGATAAACTTTTCTCTTAATGCATCCTTTGGAGTAAGGTTTAGAGCATTGGCCGCATCTTCTTTATGATCCCAGTTTCTCCATAAGATAGAAGAGCAGCTTTCTGGTGCGATCACGGTATACCATGTGTTTTCCAACATATATACTTTATTTCCTACACCAATTCCTAAAGCCCCGCCGCTGGCACCTTCCCCGATGATATAGGTGAAGATCGGAGTCTTCAGTTGAACCATCTCAAAAATATTTCTGGCAATGGCCTCACCCTGTCCTCTTTCCTCTGCTTCCAACCCGGGATAAGCTCCGGGAGTGTCTACCAGGGTTACAACAGGAATGCTGAATTTTTCGGCAAGCTTCATCAGCCTTAAAGCCTTTCTGTATCCCTCAGGATTCGGCATCCCGAATCTTCTGTGCTGTCTTTCCTTGGTTGTTCTTCCTTTCTGGGTTCCTATGATCATCACTCTCTGACCATCAAGGGTGGCCAATCCCCCTACCATCGCAGGATCATCAGCAAAGTTCCTGTCGCCGTGGAGCTCCAGGAAGCTTCCTTTGTCTACCATTCCGTTGATATAATCTAATGTATACGGACGATCCGGATGCCGGGACAGCTGTACCCTTTGCCAGGGCGTAAGATTTCCGTAGATCTCTTTTTTCTTCTCTATGATTTTATCCTCTATCTGGCTACACGCCAATTTTACATCAACACCACTTTCTTCTCCTACTAAAGAACAGGTTTGTAATTGATCCATTAATTCTTTGATAGGGAGCTCGAAACTTAAATATTCCATTCTTGAAGTAAATTAAATCTTTCAAATTTATGAAAAATTATGAAAACCTATTTAAAATTATTGATCGCATTGCTTATCCTGGATGTACTTTCCTCTTTTCCAAGGATTTCCAGAATATCCGGCACATCAGGACCTTTCAGCTCGCCTACCAGAGATAACCTGAGCGGCATCATTACTTTGCCCATTCCCAATCCTTTGTTTTCAGCAAAATCATGAATTTCCTGTTTTAGCTTCTCAGCAGTGAACTCAGCATTATCAAGTCTTGAAATGAGCTCATTTAAAACTAATGGGGTTTCTTCACTCCAGGCTTTCTTAGAAGCTTTTTCGTCATAAGAGGTTGGGGCTTCAAAGAAAAACTTTCCGTTTTCGTAAATATCTTTAGGAAAAGTAGCCCGCTCTTTCATCAGATGGATAATCTTCAACAGCTTTTCATCTGAGATGCCGGATAAGTTGAGATCCGTATTTTTCAGAATTCCGAGAAGGTCTTCATCTGATTTCATCTGGATGTATTGGTGATTGAACCATTCCGCCTTCTCTTTGCTGAATCTTGCCCCCGCTTTATGAACTTTATGAAGGTCGAACTCTTTAGCCATCTCATCCAGGGATAAGATCTCTCTGTCATCCGCAGGTGACCAGCCCAGCAGTGCAACCATATTGATGAAAGCTTCCGGAAGGTAACCGTTTTCCCTGTAGCCTTTAGAGATAACGCCGGTCGCAGGATCCTTAAAATCCAGAGGAAACACCGGAAACCCGAATTTATCACCGTCTCTTTTACTTAATTTTCCTTTGCCTTCAGGCTTCAGGATTAACGAAAGGTGGGCAAACTGAGGTGCTTTCCATCCCATTGCTTCATAAAGTAGCATATGCAGGCCTAATGAAGGCAGCCATTCTTCTCCACGGATAACGTGGGTGATCTCCATTTCGTGGTCGTCAATGATATTGGCAAAATGGTAGGTAGGCATCCCGTCATTTTTTACCAGCACCTTGTCATCCAGGGTATTGGTGTTTACAGAAAATTTTCCACGGATGATGTCTTCAAGGTTCAGAGTTCTGTCAACAGGCATTTTGAATCTTACCACATAAGGGGTTTTCTGAGCCAGCAATTCCTGTACCTCTTCCTCGGAGAGAGCAATGCTGTTTCTCAGCCGGTTCCTTGTTTTATTATCGTAAGAGAAAACTTCACCTCTTGCTTCAAATTCGGCACGGATGGCATCCAGTTCTTCAGGGGTATCGAAAGCCAGATAAGCATAATCTGTTTTTAAAATCTGCTCAGTATAGCGGTCGTAAATTTCTCGTCTTTCAGATTGTCTGTAAGGAGCAAATTTCCCTCCTTTTTTAGGGCTTTCATCCGGAATAATTCCGCACCATTCCAAAGCTTCTTCAATATATTCTTCAGCTCCTTCCACGTATCTTGCCGTATCTGTATCTTCAATTCTCAATACAAACTCACCACCCTGGTTTTTAGCAAAAAGATAGTCATATAATGCAGTTCTCACGCCTCCCAGATGCAAAGGCCCTGTAGGACTTGGAGCAAAACGTACTCTTACTTTCTCCATTTCAATAAATTTTGTGCAAATTTACTTAAAATTATGGGTTTTTAAGAGTGCTTGATATGATTTAGGCAATAGCTTTTAAATTGCTGCTATTATATTACGCTGTTCCAGATATCAATAGTATCCCGTATCTCGTTTTCCAAACTATAATTTTCTGAAACATAAGAAGAAGCTCTTTTCCCTTTTTGTAAAATATCTCCGGGATTATTTTCATAAGCTTTTATTGAGGCTTCAATTTTCTGAACAAACTCAATAATATTTCCGTCCTCTACCGCTGATGAAAACTCGGGCTTAAAATATTCTTTCCCTCCCTGGCCGGTGTAGCCTATTACGTAACATCCGCATGACATTGCTTCAGCCGGTGGCAGTCCGAAACCCTCCTTATGGTTAAAGCTTAAGAAAAAAGTGCTTTTTTTCATGATCTCTGCCACTTCAGCTTCAGTTTTATTGTCTATCGGTACAAGTCTCCAGTCTTTTAATGCGTTCCGTTGCTTTAAAATGCTGATGACCTGTGTGACATCATCACCCAGTTTTCTTGGCATAAAGCAAATCTGCTTTTCTTTGTTATCCGAATAGCTGAAAATATCGTTATTGATTCCCAGCCTCATTTTTAGAATCCTGGATTCCGGAAATGCGTATTGCATATAGTTTTTAGCATCCTCGGAAGCTACAATGGTTGCCAGGGTTTTCGGGTGATTATATGGGTTGATTTTATAATCTTCATATATTGAAAAATAGACAAAAGTATAGTAACAGTTCTGATTGAAGATCACTTTTGAAATTTCCGGTTCTATGCTATGAATATCCGGGCCATAGATTTCCGGGAATACCAAAACAGCATTCTTTTCAATTTTTTTGCTGCGCATTGCCAGGAACTGTAAGATCAGCTTCCTGGTGAAGGTCATCTTCTTCTTTTTATAGAGGTATTTGAGCTGCTTAAATAATGCGGGGCTATATACAATAGGGACGTTGATGTTAAACCATTGATCACGCTTTCCTGTTTTTTTATGCAGAATATAGGCTTCGAAACCGTTGTTGTTCAATGTTTCTACCTGTCGGTAGATCTGTTTTACACCTCCGCTTGCGAAATTATTGTTGGGGCATATGAAATAGATTTTAGTTTTCATTAAAAGAAAGTATGGTTTTTATCCAGTTCCGAATATAGTATTTTTCTTTTATTTCTTCAGTAGGTTCCTTGTACTCGCTTTTAATGAAAGTTTCGGGAATTGTAAAATTATTTACATCTTTGATCACCAGAATATTTTCAGGATCATAAAAGTCATAATGAACAATTTCCTGATTGGTGGTTATGATCTTTTTATGTAATCCGATTGCTTCAAAGGGCCTGAAAGATAATCCTTTCTGATGGGGATGGGCGATGTCCAGTATAATTTTGCTATCCAGATAATACTGATAGGATGTTGAAAATGGGATGATTTGATGAACAACTTCTATAGTATCGGGTAATTTTTCTTTTACGGGAATGGATTTATAGGTGAAAATTTTTCCCTTTGCGGAAATATGATTGTTTTTAAAATACCGGAAAAGGGAAATTGTCTCATCAATTCTCTGATCATAGGTAGCCAGATAAGAGATGTCATATTTTACAGAGGTATTTTTATTTTTTACAAAATAAAAGTTGGTAATATATTTCAAATCATAATTTTTGCAGTCATCGGAATCAAAGCTGCAGCAGACGTTGAACTTTTGAATATATTCTTTTTGAGAAGGGATTTTCTGAATACTATCCCAGAATAAAGTAACTGAGAATTTAGATTTACGGATGGCCGCGTTCAGATCATACTCACTTAGAACATCGGGTCTGTTAACAATCAGCAGGTCATAATCGGATGCATTGATGATCCGTTGAATATGCTCACCCCTTTTGATATTCTTAATATTTTTCTTTAAAAAAGTTTTTAGGAAAAAATTATAGATTCTTTCGAAAAAATTTTTGTATTGATAAGGCAGAGTAGAATTAATGTGTACTACATCATAGCCACTATATTTTTTCAGACCTTCGTAAACAACCTCATTAAAACCATAATATCCTGGGGCTATAAATAAAAGCTTCTTCATGTATTCTTATTTAAGTCAAATACTTTATTTACCCAATTATCGAGTGTATATTTATAGTAAATATCTTCGGGGATTTTTTCATAAGGACGATCAAAAAAATCTTTTTCCAGATTGCTGCATGAACTGTTCAAAACCAGGATGTTATTGGGATTGTAAAAATCATAGCTTTTGATGGCATCATTATCTGTAATGATTTTCTTTTCCAACGCCATGGCTTCAAAAACCCTGAAGCTTAATCCATACTGGTTCTCACGGGTAAGGTCCAGTAAAGCTTTTGAGTTCCTGTAATAGCCGGGAAGCTTTTCATGGAAAACTTTTTTTATGCTGAAGATCACAGACAAGCTTTCCGGAACCTTGATGAACAAATTTCTCAGCTGATGTTTCCAGCCTTTTTTCCCGATGACCATGATCTGAAATTTGAGATCCAGTTCAGTCAGCCTTTTGGCCAGCAGCTTTATAAATGAGATTCTCTTATTATCGTATGAGGTTATATAAAAAAGGTCCATTTCAGGATTCTGGGCATTGCAGGGCAGATAAGGCAGATAAATATAGTTGGTCAATTTCTCAAATCCGTATTTCTGAACATCAGCGATATCGAATGAAAAAATCTTATCAAAAAGGTTTAATTTATCCTTCTCTACCGGGAACCTGTCCAGGCTGTCATAAAGATAAGTAATAAGCCTGCCGGTATGCATCTTGATCTCTTCCAGTGTGGACCTGTCAAAAGTATCAGGATTCAAAACCAGGATCTGGTCCTGGTATCCCAGCTCTTGCAATGAATCCAATACGTATTGCTGACGTTTTTCTGTTTTTAAATTTTTATTCAGGATGGTCTTGCTTAAAGCATTTACAGCCCTTTCCTGGAAGTTGGAATGAGTAACGTCCCCAATTTTAATATGATGGGCATCAATGCCTTTATTGCATAATGCATCCACAATATGTTCATCATATCCCCAAAAGTCGAAACTAATTACACAAATCTTCATTCAACTAATTTTGCTCCTTTTTAATGATTCATAGGTTTCAAAAACACTTAAGGACTGTAAGTAAGAAAGCTGATACCCTTCTTTGCCGTCCAGGATTCCTAACCGCAAAATGTATGCCTTGAAGAATTTAAATGCTGTTTTAGAATATTGTGTTAAAACATTGAATCTTTTTCCTCTTGCTGCCAGCTCCTGTCCTTTTAAAATCCCGTAAAGAATCATCTTTTGCCTGTAAGATTTATAATCTGTAACGGAATAGTGGAGGAGTTTATTTTTCAGTTCGCCAATTGTACCGTCAACTTTCAGTGTCTCATGAACTTTTTTCTCGGTAATATATCTTGCTTTAGATTTTCTGAAAAGCCTGAAGTTCTTATCAGTCTGGGTTCCTGAAAAATGGATGGGCTTTCCTGCAAAAAAGAATTTTCTGTAAAAATAGTAAGCATCTTTTTTATCGGCTTTATTCAGTTCATTGATGATTTCCTCCCTAAGCTGAGGGGTTATTCTTTCATCACCATCCAGAAACAATACCCAGTCATTTTTGGCATGATCTAAAGCCAGGTTTCTTTGCCGGGTAAAATCTTCAAACTTGTTTTCAATGATTTTTACATTCTGAAAAGATTTTGCTATTTCTAAGGTATTATCTGTACTGAAAGAATCTACAACAATGATCTCATCGCAAAAATCAAAACATCCGAGTACTTCCCGAATGTTTTTCTCTTCGTTATAGGTTATGATTAAGCCACTTACTTTCTCAGTGAGTTCAGGCATGTCTATTTTTTGAAATCTAAGATCGTTGTTTCTATAATCCTCACGCAGTCTAACAGCTGCTCTTCTGTAATAACCAATGGAGGGGCCAGCCTTATGATATTTCCGTGGGTAGGCTTAGCGAGAAGGCCATTGTCTTTAAGCTTTAAACAAAGGTTCCATGCAGTAGAGCTTTCAGGTGTGTCATTGATCAAAATGGCATTTAATAAGCCTTTTCCTCTTACTTTAGTGATCAGATCGGTCTTCTCAATCACTTTTTCGATCTCAGTTCTGAATAATTGCCCGAGATGCTCAGCCCTCCCGGATAGATTCTCTTCTGAAACCACATCTAAAGCGGCTATAGCAACCGCACAGGCTAGCGGGTTTCCGCCAAAAGTAGAGCCATGCTGGCCCGGCCTGATCACATTCATCACGTCATTGTCGGCTAAAACGGCGGATACAGGATACATTCCACCTGAAAGGGCTTTCCCCAGGATGAGAATGTCCGGCTGAACATCTTCATGATGACAGGCGATCAGCTTTCCTGTTCTTGCAATTCCGGTTTGAACTTCATCGGCAATGAAAAGTACGTTATGCTTTTTGCATAATTCCGAAGCTTTTTTCAGAAAGCCTTCATCAGGAACATATACCCCGGCTTCTCCCTGGATGGGCTCTACCAGGAATGCAGCAATATTTTGGGCATCTTTGGTTAGCGCTTCCTCTAAAGCGTGGATATCGTTATAAGGGATTTTAATAAAGCCGGGAGTGAAAGGACCATAATTATTGTTTGCATCAGGATCATTGGAAAACGAAACAATAGTGGTCGTCCTTCCATGAAAATTATTTTCACAAACGATGATCCTGGCTGCATTTTCAGAAATTCCTTTTACTTCGTAGCTCCATTTTCGGGCTAATTTTACAGCCGTTTCCACAGCTTCGGCCCCGGAATTCATAGGTAAAACCTTGTCAAAGCCGAAAAGAGAGGTTATTTTTTGCTCGTATTCTCCTAACTTTGAATTATAGAATGCCCTTGAAGTCAGAGCCAGTTTCTGGGCCTGGTCAATCAGGGCTTTTACAATTTTAGGATGGGAGTGTCCTTGGTTTACAGCAGAATAAGCTGAAAGGAAATCATAATATTTCCTGCCTTCCACATCCCATACAAAAACTCCCTCACCACGATCCAGCACCACAGGAAGAGGATGATAATTATGAGCTCCGTATTGGTCTTCAAGGTCGATAAAATATTGTGAATTTTTTGCTTTTTCTACTGTTGACATATATTCTTACTTTTTGGACAAAGTTAATAATTTAATATGAGAAGACATAAATTAAAAGAACTGCCTCAGGCAGAGGCAGTTCAGTGGAATATATTCAGACAATCTTAATGATTATCATATTTTTTATCCATGACAAAGCTTTCCATAAATTTTGTAGTGTAGTTGCCGGAAAGATAATCGTCATTATCCATTAGCTGTCTATGGAAAGGGATGGTGGTTTTTACTCCTTCAATATAGAATTCCTCCAGAGCACGTCTCATTTTTGCGATTGCCTCCTCACGGGTCTGGGCAGTCGTGATAAGCTTCGCGATCATGGAATCGTAGTTGGAAGGGATGGTGTATCCCGAATAAACGTGGGTATCCACCCTTACTCCATGTCCGCCAGGGATATTCAATCCTGTGATCTTACCTGGTGAAGGTCTGAAATCATTGTAAGGATCTTCGGCATTGATCCTGCACTCAATAGAATGCAGCTTCGGATAATAGTTGATTCCTGAAATAGGAGTTCCGGCTGCAAGAAGGATCTGCTCCCTGATAAGGTCATAGTCAATTACCTGTTCGGTGATAGGGTGCTCTACCTGGATCCTGGTATTCATTTCCATAAAATAGAAATTTCTGTGTTTGTCTACCAGGAATTCAATGGTTCCCACACCTTCATAACCGATGAACTCTGCCGCTTTTACCGCTGCTTCTCCCATTCTTTCACGAAGCTCATCCGTCATAAAAGGCGAAGGGGTTTCTTCGGTTAATTTCTGATTTCTTCTTTGTACCGAGCAATCTCTTTCAGAAAGATGACAAGCTTTACCGTACTGGTCGCCTGCAACCTGGATCTCGATATGTCTCGGCTCCTCAATCAGCTTCTCCATATACATGCCTCCGTTCCCAAAGGCGGCAACAGCTTCCTGAATAGCAGATTCCCAGTGATCTTTAAGGTCTTCGGCTTTCCATACTGCTCTCATTCCTTTTCCACCACCTCCGGCAGTAGCCTTGATCATTACCGGATATCCGATTTCTTCAGCGATCCTTACAGCGTCCTCATAAGACCCGATCAGTCCGTCAGATCCGGGTACACACGGTACTCCTGCAGCTTTCATGGTAGCTTTGGCATTCGCCTTATCTCCCATTTTTTCAATCTGTTCAGGAGTAGCTCCGATAAATTTGATCCCATTTTTCTGGCAGATTCTTGAAAAATTGGCATTTTCAGATAAGAATCCGTAACCCGGGTGAATGGCATCCGCATTGGTGATTTCCGCAGCTGCAATAATATTAGGAATTTTAAGATATGAGTCTTTACTCATTGCAGGGCCAATGCAAACCGCTTCGTCAGCAAATCTTACATGAAGACTGTCTTTGTCTGCAGTGGAATATACAGCAACGGTCTTGATCCCCATTTCTTTACAAGTGCGCAGAATACGCATTGCAATTTCGCCACGATTGGCTATTAATATTTTTTTGAACATCTCCGAAATTTTAAATTTTAAATTTTGAATTTTAAACTATTTTAAATGAAGGCTCATCTAAAATGATCATCTGTTAATCTAAAATTCCTTAAGATGGATCTACTAAGAATAATGGTTGATCGTATTCTACAGGCGTAGCATCGTCTACTAAAATCTTAACAATTCTTCCGCTTATTTCAGACTCGATCTGGTTGAATAACTTCATTGCCTCAATTACACAAACTACTTTTCCGGCGGAAACTTCATCTCCTACATTTACAAATACATCCTTATCAGGAGCCGGTTTTCTGTAGAAGGTTCCGATCATCGGAGACTTGATCGCTACATATTTGCTGTCGTCAGACGCCACTTCATTCTTTTCAGCAGGGGCGGCCGCAGGCGCAGCAGCAGGTACAGGGGCCGCTACCTGTTGTGGAGCCGTATGGTATACTGCCGGCTGGGCATAGGCCATTTCACTTCCCGCTAATGGAGTTTTAATAGTAATCTCGAAATCTTTTGTTTTGTATTTTACCTCTGATACTTCAGCCTTAGACACAAATTTGATAAGATTCTGTATGTCTTTAATGTCCATAAATTTGATATTTGATTTTGGGCCAAAGATACCAAAAAATCATAAAAAACAACAAAAAACCGCCCGATTTTATCAAAATCAGGCGGTTTTTGTATTAAAATGAGTCTTTTTTTAAAAAGATACTCTTAGTTTTCTTCAGTAGTTTCAACTGCTTTTTCCAATACTACTTTTCCTCTGTAGTATAGTTTTCCTTCATGCCAGTGAGCTCTGTGATAAAGGTGAAGTTCACCGGTAGTTGCATCTTTAGCCAATTGAGGAACTACAGCTTTGTAGTGAGTTCTTCTCTTATCTCTTCTTGTAGACGACTGTCTTCTCTTTGGATGTGCCATTTGTAATAACTTTTTTAATTGATGAGCGATGAGATTCATCATCTCATCATATTTAAATTATTTAATTTTTATCTTTTAACTTTTTTAATGCGTCCCATCTCGGGTCATTTTCCTGTTCTTTCTCTTTAGCTTCTTCAATGTCTTTTGGGCTGTATCTGTCAAGGATTTCCAGATCTTCGTCACTTACGTTGGGGGATATTTTCTTCATCGGAATTGAAAGTGCCACATTTTCGTAGATCAATTGTGCCACATTGAAAGCGTGATCTCCGGTTGGTATGGTGATCACATCTTCGTCACTGTCATCATATTCCTCTCCAAACTTTACCAGAACTTTGATCTGGTTCTCAATCGGGTAGTCGAAATTTTCATTTGTAATATCACAAACCAATTCTACAAGCCCGTGTATCCTGATCTCAAATTCTAGAAAAGTAGTGTGTTTATCAAGTAAAACATCTACCGTAATTCTAGGATTTGTAAATTCCTGCTCAGTGTCAAATAATTGAAAGAACGTTTTATCTATCTCAAACCTGAACTCGTGCTTTCCGTTTTTTAGTCCGGAGAAGCTTACGTCGTAGTTTCTTAACTTGTCCATAAAATGAGTGTGCAAAAATATGCATTTTTTTTATAATAACAAATAAAATCTAAAACAAAATTATTTAAAAAATTGCTTTAATGATTTATACTTCAGTTTCCTCCGGAAGATCTTCATCTATCCCGTTGTCTACGGCCATTTTTCTAGGCTGCAGCCGGTTACTCATGAGATCATTGTATTCACTTCTGTTTTTGAAAATTTTGATAGCCGTAAAAATAGCTTCTGTAAAGCTCTGCTCATCGGCGATATTTTTTCCCGCAATGTCATATGCAACCCCATGATCCGGAGAAGTTCTGATAAACGGAAGCCCTGCCGTATAATTTACTCCTTCTTCATAAGCCAGGGTTTTGAACGGAGCCAGCCCCTGGTCGTGATACATGGCTAAAACGGCGTCGAAGCTCTTGTATTTATTTGGCTGAAAGAAACTGTCGGCCGGGAAGGGGCCGAAAGCCAGAATCCCGTTTTCCGAGACCTCCCTGATGGCAGGTTCTATAATTTCTATTTCTTCATTTCCGATCACTCCGCCATCTCCCGAATGCGGATTTAGCCCCAGAACAGCGATCTTGGGCTTTTGGATACAGAAATCCTCAATCAGTGTCTGATTTAAAGTCCTTAGCTGTTTCTTTATCTTTTCCTTGGAAATATTTTCAGCCACCTTGGCAATAGGGATATGATGGGTTGATACGGCAACTTTCAGATCCTCCGTTACCAGGAACATCAGCCCTTTTTTATGGAATTTTTCCTCAAAATATCCTGTATGGCCTGCATGCTGAAATCCCATTTTCATCATTTCATCCTTATTGATGGGAGCCGTTACCAGAACATCGATTTCTCCTTTCATCAGGGCTTCTGTGGCTGCTTCCAATGAGGAAATAGCCATTTTGGTGGATTCCTCGGTAGGTACCCCAAGCTCTACATTCACATTGTCTTTCACAAGGTTTACCATGTTGAGTTTTCCTCCTTGGGCTTGTGAAGCATCATTAATATAATTGAAGTTTAAATTAAGCTTGAATATGTTTTTCTGATAGGTAAATAATTTTCCCGAGCCGAAGATTACCGGAGTGAAAAAATCCGTGATAGCTTTGTCTTTCAGAGATTTCATAATGATTTCCGGGCCGATGCCATTGAAATCACCGATTGAAATTCCTACTCGTACTTTATGGTTTTTTGGGCTCATTTTGATTATCTTTGAAGATTATAATGTACAAATTTAGGAAAAAATAATATGTTCACAGGAATTATTGAAGCAGTTGGGGTAATAGAGAAAATAGAAGAAAAAGGAAGTAATATAGATTTTACTTTGACGTGCCCTTTTACCAATGAATTAAAAATAGACCAAAGCCTGGCCCATAACGGTTGTTGTCTGACCGTAGTAAAAATTGAGAACGACCGGTATATTGTGACCGCCATTAATGAAACCCTGGAAAAGACCAATCTTGGGAAATGGGAGGTGGGAACTGTCGTCAACCTTGAACGTTGTATGAAAATGGACGGCAGACTGGATGGGCATATCGTTCAGGGCCATGTGGATAAAACTGGTGAAGTGGTAAGCATAGAAAATAAAGATGGAAGCTATTTTATTACCATTCAATATGATGCAGGCGGGGATTTTGTTACCGTACCGCAAGGTTCAATCACAGTCAACGGGATTAGCTTAACAGTAGCAAAAAGTGAGGATTCCCGGTTTTCCGTTGCCATTATCCCGTATACCTGGGAATTTACCAATATGAAGCATCTAAAGGCCGGAGATAAAGTTAATCTCGAATTTGATATAATTGGTAAGTATATTGCTAGGTTAATTAAAAAACAGAATGTCAATTAATAAATACAAAGGATATAGCTTGAGAAATCGGGTGTTCTTCGGTTTCTTACTGGTATGTCTTTTATGTGTCGTTGCCACATCCCTGGTTCCCTATTTCGTCTTAAGAAACAATTCCTTACAGCAGAGCAGGATCGATATGCAGGAGAAAACCAATGCCGTAATGAGGTATCTGGATTATGCAGTAAGCCGGGCACTTATTGAAACAAAGGATCTTCCTAAGGTTTTAGGGAATAAGATCTATGAAATTGCTGATATCAATCAGCATGATATAGTGATCTACGATTTAAAGGGAAACTATCTGCTTTCTAATAAGGATATAAACATGATCGAGCAGAGAACGGTTCCGTTAAGCATTGTTAACAAAATCCTGGCAACGGATGCACGGGTGGATATAAAAGGGTATGACAAATCAAAAGATGCAGGGCTGACCTCTTCCTATATGATACTTAAAAATAATGAGCTGGAGCCCATCGGTATCGTATATATTCCCCTCTATCATAATGAATCCGCCTATCTTGAAGTTCTTTCCGAATATGTGAAATATATTCTTCTCGTCGATATCTTCCTTATCCTCTTCAGTATCTGGATAAGCTGGATTACCTCTAATGGCCTGGCAAAAACAATTACCAAGTTTTCTGATATGATCACAAGGATTACTTTGTTTGAAAATGAAATGCGCCCCATCAGGTATTATAAAAATGATGAGCTGAATGCTCTGGCCAGAGCCTATAACCGGATGATTCTTCAAATCCAGGATCAAAAGGAGAGGCTGCGCTTCAAGGCCTCCGAAGAAGCGTGGAGAGAAATGGCCAAGCAGGTGGCTCATGAGGTAAAAAATCCGCTGACCCCGATGAAGCTGACTATTCAGAACTTTGAAAGGAAGTTTGATCCTCAGGACCCCAATATCAGGGAGAAGGTAAAGCAGATGAGTAAGACCATGGTGGACCAGATTGATCTGATTGCTACTGTTGCATCGGCTTTCTCAGAATTTGCGAAGCTCCCTGAAAAGAATAATGAAGTGATTAATTTGAATGCCGAGGTGGAAGATATACTCCGGGTTTTCAATGATGAAAGCATTTTCATGCATTCCAATAAAACCAATATTATGATCAATATGGACAGGATTTACCTTTCCAGGATCATTACCAACCTTGTTACTAATGCCAAGCAGGCACAGAGTGACGAAAGAAAATTAATTATCAATGTAGATGTTGAACAGCATCAGAGAAGAGTAATGATCTCGGTTCAGGATAACGGGATCGGTATTCCCGAAAATATGTTCGAAAGGATTTTTGAGCCTAATTTCACTTCAAAAACCAGTGGGATGGGACTGGGGCTGTCTATGGTGAGGAAGATGGTGGAAGATTATAAAGGAGAAATTTCTGTGAAGTCGGAAGTTGGGAAAGGGTCCACTTTCACGATTACCTTACCGACCAATCTATAATGAAGGTTTTTAAGTTTCAACAATTTGAAATCCGGCAATCCCACAACGTCTTCCGTGTAGGTACAGATGGAGTGCTCCTTGGTGCCCTGGCGGATGTGGGAAATGCAGCCAGAGTTCTGGAGGTAGGTACGGGGACCGGATTGATCTCGCTGATGCTGGCCCAGAGAAATCCCCTGGCCGAATTTTTGGGAATAGATATTAACGAAGAAGCTGTAGCGCTTACCAGAACTAACTTTGAAAGCTCTGATTTTTCTCCGAGGCTGCATAATATTCTCCAGGATTTTAAAACCTATGAGACCGGTGACAGATTTGATCTGATTGTTTCAAATCCTCCTTATTTTGAAGAATCCGGATCTGCCAAAGATAAGATTGCCCGCCAGACCGTGGAATTGAACTTTACCCAATTGATTTCAAAATCCTCAAAGCTCCTTTCTGAAAAAGGGATCTTTTCTGTGATTATCCCTGTTGAGGCAGGAGAAGAATTTATACGGATTTCCCGGGTAAACGGATTGTTTTTAAAACGGAGAATCCATATTAAAGGCATAGAAAGCGCAAAAATAAAAAGACTTGTCCTGGAGTTTTCCCTGTTCGACATACCGGTAGAGGACTCTGAGATAATCATAGAAAAAAGCCCGAGAAAATACTCGGACCAATATCTTGAACTCACTAAAGAGTTTCATGTTTTCGGTAAATAATTATTCAAATAATTCCGTTGTGTCAAGTACAGAAACTTTTCCATCTTCACACCTGATGGCTTCTCCGGGAAAGTTCTGTATCATATGGTAATCATGCGTTGCCATTACTACAGCGGCACCGTTTTCCAGGGCTACCTGCTTCAGCAGGGTCATAATTTCGTTGGAAGTCTCAGGGTCAAGATTACCTGTGGGTTCGTCCGCCAGAATCAGATCCGGATGGTTTAATAATGCTCTTGCGATAGCCACACGCTGCTGCTCGCCACCGGAAAGCTCATGAGGCATCTTATGCTTTTTGCTTTTCATGTTCACGCTTCCCAGTACTTCATTGATACGGTCTTCCATCTTTACTTTGTCACTCCATCCGGTAGCCTCAAGAACAAATCTTAAATTTTTTTCTACGGTTCTGTCAGGCAGCAACTGGAAATCCTGAAAAACGATTCCGAGCTTTCTTCTTAGGTTAGGTATATCTGAGGTTTTCAGCTTTGCCAGATCAAATCCAACAACGGCTCCGTGACCTGCCGCCAAAGGAATATGCCCGTAAAGAGTCTTCAGCAGGGAACTTTTTCCCGAACCGGTCTTCCCGATAAGATAACAAAATCTTCCTTTCTTGATATTCAGATTAACATCAGTAAGAACAGTAAAGTTTTTTTGTGCAATTTTTGCGTGCTGCAAACTTATAATATTATCTCCAGCTATATGTGTGTGTGGCATAATTCAATTTTAAGAGGCTGTTTCCAAAATTTTTTCAGATTTTAAAAATAGAAAAAAGAAACTTAAGGAACCTAAACTTTAGTAAATTTTAACAACAAAAAATGCCTGAAAAACTACTTTTCAAGCATGATTTGTATATGATAATTCAAGAAATTATCTCTTAGCGCGTGATGCACTTACAGTTAACCTCTTTCTGCCTTTAGCTCTCCTCGCAGCCAAAACTCTTCTTCCATTTGGCGTAGACATTCTTTCTCTGAAACCGTGCTTGTTTCTTTTCTTTCTTTCTGATGGCTGGAATGTTCTTTTACTCATTACTATATGTTTAAATCGTAATTATCTATTAATTTTCAGGTTGCAAAGATATAGAATTTTTTAAAAGTTACAAACTTTAATAATCTTTTTTTGAAATGTTTTTTCAGTCGGCGGCCTGCAAAGCCTGAAAACAGGCAAAATTCTTTATATTTAAAAATAATGTTTATGTTATTTAAAAGCTCTATCTTTGGAGCCTTAAATTTATAGAAAGAAACACAATGATGTTTACACCTGCCGAACTCTTAGAAATCAATACGCTTCTTACCCCTGACAGCAGCATAGTAATTCTTACCCATTACAATCCTGATGGAGATGCCATTGGTTCAAGCTTAGGGTTGAAACATTATCTGAGAGCAAAAGGTATCCATGCTGAAATTATCGTTCCGAATGATTTTCCTAAGTTTCTCAAATGGATGCCGGAAGCTAAAAAGGCCATCATTGCCGAATACAAAAGGAGGCAGGCTTTTGATCTGATCCAGGAGGCGGATGTGATTTTCTGTCTGGATTTCAATTCTCATCAGAGAATAGGATTTTTAGGAGAATGGCTGCTTAAAGCCGAAGGCAAGAAAATCCTTATTGATCATCATCAGCAACCAGAATCTTTTGATTTCGTGTATTCAGATACCATCATCCCGGCGACATCACAGATGATCTATCATTTTATTGAAGCCATGGACGATGAGAAATATGTAAATAAGGATATTGCGGAATGCCTGTATACAGGGATTATGACCGATACGGGAGGATTCCGGTTCCGTTCCACCAGTGCCACTACACACAGGATCATCGCAAACCTCATAGAAAAAGGAGCGGATCCGTCTGTTATTACATCGAACACCTGGGATACCAATACGATATCCCGGCTGCATTTGTTGGCCCTGATCCTGGGAAGGATAGAAGTGGTAAATGACGGTAAAGTGGCCGTTTTATACCTGACGAGGGAAGAGCTGCAGGAATATGGCTTCCAGAAAGGCGATACGGAAGGATTTGTAAATTATGGCTTGAGCATCATTGGAGTGAAAATGTCAGCATTCTTTATGGAGGATCTTTATGAAGATTTTATTAAAATATCTTTCAGAAGCAAGGATGATGTAGACGTTAATCTGTTCTCAAGGAAATATTTCAACGGAGGCGGGCATATCAATGCAGCAGGTGGAAAATCTTACGAATCTTTATATGAAACCATTGAGACATTCAAGACACGAATAGAAGAGGAAGGCTTATAATTGTAGGATGCCTTACACTCCTGATGAAGCCGGACTGATCTTTTTATATCCTTTACTTTCCAGCTCATTGCAGGTATATTCATAAACTTCCCGGAACATTTCATCCATATTTTTCTTTTTGAACAGGCTGAATTTTGTCATCTTGGGAGGATCTAAAAAAATGTCGCATAATTTGACTTTCGAATAAACCGATTTCGCAATGGCCAGGTGGAGGATCCTGTCAAATTCTTTCATCAGACTCATGTTTTCCAATTCGTCATAGCTGATGGAGTTAACGTGAGAAGCTATCAAAAAGTCGCATTTATCAATAATGGGCTCTATGGGAAGATTATCCAGGACACCTCCGTCTACATACACTTTTTCTCCGATTCTCACCGGAGGTAGCAGGAAAGGTACACTTGATGAAGCGAGAAGCGGGCCGAAGAGCTCACCTTCAGAGAAAAAATCCACAATGCCATGCGTCATTTCCGTAGCGGCAACATAAACAGGAATTTTTAAAACATTAAAGTTATCTTCAGGAAAATGATCGGTAAGTAATTTTAAAATAAAATTGGAACTGAAAATCCCGTTTTTTGAAAGTCTCAGATAGGAGCGGGAAAAAAAGGTGGTCTGCTTCACAATTTCCATCATTTCATCCGGTGTTTTTCCCAAAGAATAAAATGCTCCTATGATGGAACCTGCGCTTGTCCCCGATATGATATCAGGCTTAAGATTGTATTCCTCCAGGGCTTTCAAAACGGCTATATGAGCAATACCACGCATACCGCCGCCGGAAAGGGTAAGCCCGATGACCGGCTTCTTTTTTCTGAAGGAAAAAAGACTCATGGCTTAAAGGATCAGATTTTTAGGCATGCTGTGAAGGAGCTCTGTATTGATGATCGCAGCACAGATGCATGGTTTTTCCCAATGTCCGTTATGCCCGCAGTCCAGGATATAAGATTTGATATTGGTCCTGTCGGGAAGATTCCGGATGGTATTTTCGGTTTTCACTGCGTTGTCATGCTTTCCGGATAAGACCAGAATCTTCACATTGAGGTTTTCAAGAATGTGCCTCTTGTCTGTTCTTTCCACCATTCCTTTTATACAGGCCAGGGCGCCAAGGTTATTAGTGGAAAGGGCTATTTCCAGCGCGGTTTCTATTTTTCCTTCCAGGATATCTCTTTCATTAGGATTAAACAGATTCGGAATGCCTGCTCTGGCATAATTCGAGAAGGCTTCCCTGATGATCCTGTAGCTTTTTATGCGTTGCTGTTTTTTCTCTTCATCATCCGGAAAATAAGTGGAGAAAAACAAGGTCAGGCTCTTAAGGCTGTCAGGATACTTTTCAGCAAAAGCGAGTGAAACATAGCCTCCCATGGAATGCCCGAGAAGATGTATTTTTTCCAGATTTTGATTATCCAGGACCTTTTTTACTTCATCTGCCATCAGCTCCATGGTATGTACTTCCGCCAGGATATCAGACTGCCCGTGCCCTGGCAGGTCTATTTTCAGCAGAGAGAAATTTTCAGAAAGGTGAGGCTCCATATCATCCCAGATAGAAAGGTTTTCCATAAAGCCGTGAAGTAATACCAGAATCTCTTTTCCGTTTCCTTTTCTTTCAAAATTCAGCATAATGTTAAGAATTAAAAGTGGATATCAATATAATTAACAAATCCTGAACCATTTACCATGTCCTGAAGCCTGTATGTCCTTCCGCCATCTTTGGACATGAAGGTTTTAGTCCCTTTTCTGACATAAGGTTTTCCGTGATCATTTTCAGAGATGCTTTCATATATTTCTCCGGTAAAATTCATATGCCTGTCAGAAATTATTTTCATATAACCTTTGAGGTCTACATGATCTTTCCCTGATTGTATGTTCCCTGAAACTTCATACCTGTCTCTTTCGCCATCAATTTTTTTAAAATTTACGGAGCCTGAATTTTTAATGGAATTATGAGTGAATTTATGATCTCCGCTGAAATCCCTGAAATGATTTTCACTGTTTTTTGCCCTGATGCTGTCATTCATTTTCATTCTCAGCGCATTTATGGAATCGATGATCTTTATGCTGTCCGGACGGGCAGGTGTAGGCCGGGTATCTTTTTGGGAGCATGAAATTATTAAAAGTATAATGGCTGTAGCGGTTAAAAAGTTTTTCATGGATACAAATTACAGTTTCAAAGTTAAACTAAAAAAGAGCATCTTCAAAATGCTCTTTTCTTTTTATTGTACCAGTTCATCATATACTTTCTTTTCCCAGGGTTTGATATCCGTAATGCCATAGCGTTCTTTTTTGGAAATGGCAATATTGTCAAGCATATCCACAAAGTTTTTATAACTGGCATCATCGGTAGGCTTCAGGATGATAGTGAAGTTTTCTTTCCTGGGAGCTTTATTATAGGCTTCAGAAATTAATCTGGAAATATTGATGCCGCTAAAATCGGTTTCTTTTAAATTTCCGGTGCTTAATTCCTTTTCACTGCTCTGGTGATAGAATACTCTGTCGTTTTTACCGAGAATAAAGGTAATTTGATTCCTTTGGTCAATATCTACCGGTGAAGGATTGGGCCTGGGGTCTTTGGCAGGGAGCCCCAGATCCAAAATATTGGGTTTTGTGAAATTTGTGGTAAACATAAAAAAGGTGATCAGCAGAAAGCCTAAATCTACCATGGGAGTCATATCTATTCTAATTAATTTTTTTCTTTGTCTCCCTCCCTGTTTTTCCTGTATGGTTACTTCAGCCATAATAAATATTTTAAAAATTAGACAGTATGTTAAATGGTCAGTATTGTTGTTCTTTAATCCATACAAAGTTTATACCTAATTTTTAAAATGCTAATAAAATTTGATTTTTATTTGTCTTTTTATATTGAAAAACCTCGCGAATATATAATTTCGCAAGGTTTTATGGTGTTTTAAGAATGTTGTCTTATTTGTTAATAAGCGGCTTTTCAGAAAAATGATGCGTCTTTATCTGTTCTTTTTATAATAATCCACTCCGCATTCCAGGAACTTTTTGAAATCCTCTTTTGGCATATAGCCTGAAACAGGGGTGTTGATTACTTTTCCGTCCGGAGTTACCAGAACATAATGCGGCTGGGAATTGTTATTGAAATTCACCTGCTGGAATAAGCTCCATCTGTCGCCGATTGTTTTTACCTTTTTGATCTGTCCGTCACCCAGATCAATTTTGGTTTTTTGATCTTCGGGAAGTTCTTCCTTGTCATCCACATACAACGAGGCCAGTACAACATCATTTTGAAGGATAGGTAAAATATCGGCTTCACTCCAGACAAACTCTTCCATTTTCCTGCAGTTTTCGCATCCATATCCGGTAAAGTCGATAAGGATAGGTTTATTTTCCTTTTTAGCGATCTCTGCGGCCTTAAAGAAGTCATGTTCCGGATGCATGCCCAGTATGCCGTCATTTTCATCATGGAAGTAGCTTACATTCAGCGGAGGAAGGATTCCGCTCAGCAATTGAAGCTTCGGACGGTCCGAAGGTATAAGCCCCTGGATCAGATAGATTACAAATCCGATTCCCAAAACCCCTAAAATTTTCCTGGTCACTGAAATTTTCGGCTTTTTATCATCATGCGGGAACTTTATCAGTCCAAATAAATATAATGTCAGCCCGATGCTAATGATTATCCATATTACAATAAACAATTCCCTTTTTAGCAGGAATGTTTTGGAGACAAGATCGGCTTTGGACAGGAATTTTAAAGCCAGTGCAAGTTCTACGAAGCCCAAGACTACCTTCACGGTGTTCATCCATCCGCCGGATTTCGGAAGACTCTGCAATGCCTGCGGGAATAATGCCAGAAGACCAAAAACAATGGCCCAGGCCAGACCGAATCCCGCTAAAGCAAATGTCAACAGCATAGGGACATTGGCAGAACCGGTAACAGCGCTACCCAACAGACTTCCTAAAATAGGGCCTGTACAGGAGAATGACACAATCACCAGGGTTAATGCCATGAAGAAAATACCGATAATTCCCCCCGCTTCCTCAGCTCTTGAAGATTTGTTGGCAATGGAGCTCGGTAATGTGATATCATAATAGCCGAAAAAGCTTCCTGCAAAAAATATGAATATGATAAAAAATGCGATATTCAGCCATACACTGGTGGAAATTTCATTGAAAATGTTTCCTGCAATTCCGTCAATCAGGTGGAAAGGAACACTCAATAACACAAAAATAAGGAGAATGAAAAAACCATAGATCAATGCATCTCTTTTACCTTTCGCTTTATTTTTATTTCCCTTTGTAAAAAATGAAACCGTTAACGGGATCATTGGGAAAACGCATGGGGTAAGCAATGCGATCAGTCCTCCGAGAAATCCTAAAAACAAGTAGGTCCAATAGTTTTCATCAACTTTAGTGGATCCGGTACCGCAATCCGTTAAAGGATTTTTGAAATCCAACGTTTCAATTTTCAGTTGTTTTGGGTCTAATTTTGAAGTTTCTGAAACCGTAGTTGTACTGATTGCAGGACCTGGATTTTCAACAACAGGCTCCGCCTTCTTTGCGGAATCTTTTACCTGAGCCGCGGTTTCTTCGGTAGCAGTCTCTTCAGCAGTGCCTTTCGGAGTGACCTTTTGATTGAATTCCAAAGTGTTGGGGGCCAGACAAACCCTGTCATCACAGGTTTGATAGGTGATCTCCGCGACAACATCAGCAGGTTTTGAAGTATCCTTTAATCTGAACTTCTGTTTGAATCCGGCACTTCCGGAATAATAAATGATTGTTCCGCCAAAAGCTTCTGAAAACTCTTCATGTTTTTTTCCTTCTTCGGTAAATTTCCCGATCAGTTCGATGTTCTTTCCGGAAACTTTATATTCCGTAGGGATTCCTGTATCCTCCGGCAGATCTTTGGAATAAATATGCCATCCGCTCTCCATAGTAGCATTGAGAACGGCTTCATACTGATTGTTGCCAAGATCATTAACGGTGAATTTAAACTTTACGGGATTTTTTATCTGTGCATTGAGCCCTGCACACAGGAATAGTAGAATTAATAAAAACCAGTTTCTAAATTTCATTTTAAACTTCATTAAAAATTTTGAGAATATGTGTTGTTTTCTCATCCTTAGCATTTCGTCTGTCCTGTCTTAAAGGTAACACCCCGAGTACGGTATTATCACGGTCCGTGAGTATCCAGATTTTTTGCCTCGCTAAAATAGATAATTTTTCGTCCCTAAAAAACTTAGAAACTTTCTTTTTCCCTGAAAAGCCTGTCGGATAAAACTCGTCACCCGCCTGTTGCTTTCGCAACCGTAATGGAAATCGAAGTCTGGCGGCATCAAATTCCCACATGAAATTTTCATTGATTTTATCAATGTTTCCGATAACATCTTTTAGATTTATGTTAATCTGTTTTTTAGAGAAATTGAAATTTTCAATCAGGAAAACTTCATCGTTAGTTTCTTTTAAATTCCTGTCTGTAAAGATTAATTCATCCCTATGGACAATGAGCTGATACTCTTTTGAGAAAAATGAGCTTCCGTTCCGCGCTTTAAAAATTTTATAAATTTCCTCTCTCTGGTTAAAACCGTATTTCTTTAAAATTTCGAATTTTACAAAGTCATTTTCCTGGTTTAATTTTTCTTTGGACAGGATTTTTTGGGTCGGATCGGCAATTGAAATCCTGTTTTCTATTTCCAATATCTGTTTTTGTACAAAAGCCCTGGCTTCATTAAGGTAAGAAATACTCTTTCCAAAGTTTTCGAGGAAATGATCATTCACTTCCAGAAGTCCGGGTACAATTTCATTCCTGATCTTATTGCGTAAGTAATCATTTTTTTGATTGGAAATATCTTCCCGGAATTCAATATCATGCTGTTTTGCAAAATCATAGATCTCATCCTTGGAAAAATGTAAAAGAGGCCTTAAAATCTTATTCTCGCTGGCCGGGATTCCGCTGAGACCGTTGATGCCTGCGGCCTTGGAAAGATTGATGATGAAGGTTTCCAGCTGATCATTCAGGTGATGGGCCGTGACGAGGTATTCGAGATTTTCCTTTTCGCGGATCTGGTTAAAAAAACGGTAACGGAGATCCCTTGCCCAGACCTGGATAGAGTTTTCCGGTTTCCTGTCCTCATCTGAAATTTCATATAAATGAAATTGGATATGATTTCTTTCACAAAAATCCCGGACCACTTTTTTGTCTGCCTCCGAATCTTCCCCCCGAAGTTTGTAATTAACATGTGCTATTTGAAACCCATATCCTGAACCTCTTTCATTCCTCATATCCAGAAACAGCGAAGCTAAAACCATAGAATCTGCACCGCCGCTCACAGCAAGAAGGTAAGTGTGATTTTCAGGCGAATGGATCAGGCTTCTCAATTGTTTTTTAAAGCTTGGTTTTTCCAACATGTATGTTGAGAATTTCTTTTTATGCAAAGATAATCCATATAATTAAAATGAATTTCCATAACTTTGATTCGTCTAAAAAGATTATTTATGAAGATTTTAAAAATTTTAGCAGTTTCTGCAATGGTGTTGGGAATGACATCTTGTGTAAGCAAAAAGCAGTATGATGCTTTGAGTACAAATTATAAGCAGTGTATTGAAAATGTAGGAGAAAGACAAAGAGAAATTCAGGATCTGAAAGCCCAGAACTCAGCTTTGACAGGGGAGAATAATTTACTGAAAAGCCAGCATGATGCTTTAAAGTCATCTTTAGATGCCTGTCTGGCCAATACCGGTAAAAGCTCTGCAAACATAGACAAGCTGGTGAGTGAGATCAATGCTTCCAATTCTTATATCAAGCAGCTGATTTCTACAAATGCTAAAAATGACAGCTTAAATCTGGCCTTGTCAAATAAGCTGAAAAGATCTTTGGATAACGTAGCGGATGAAGATGTACAGGTAAAAGTACTGAAAGGGGTTGTAATGATCTCACTTTCAGATAAAATGCTGTACAAAACCGGAGACTACAACGTATTGCCGGCTGCTCAGGAAGTGCTGGGTAAAGTGGCCAAAGTAATTAACGATTATGATAAGTACTCTGTACTGATCGAAGGGAATACAGATAATGCCCCTCTCAACTCTCCTAATCTTCCGAGAGACAACTGGGATCTTTCTGCTCTAAGAGCTACCGCAGTTGCCAAAATTTTACAAACCCAGTTTGGGGTAGATCCTGCAAGAATTACGGCAGGCGGACGCTCCGAATACAATCCTAAAGCTACCAATATGAGCGTTTCGGGAAGAGCTGAAAACCGAAGAACTGAAATCATCATTATGCCTAAGCTCGATGAGTTCATGAAACTGATGGATATTGCTCCGAAGAAATAACATTATAGGCCAATAAAACAAACTAACTCCCGAAATATTTCGGGAGTTAACTTTTTTATCAGACTACATCTTCTCTTTTCAGCAAAGAAATAATCCGATGCAAAAATGAATTAGATATTTCGGTTTTGGCTTTTTTTTCAGAAGAGCCCGCATGGCCCGAAGGCGCTGCGGATTTCTGATTCTTTCTGTTAAGTTTTTTACCCTCTGCATTCATGATTTCTTAGTGTTTTTACCCTGTTATTCTCTGTGACAAAGGTAAAATAAAGCGGCTTAAACCATATCCGTATTTTTACGGAATTTGAGATGGGGTTTTCCCTGTTTTTTGCTGACTTCTGCCTATTATTTAATAAATTTGAATAACAAAAATTTGTATATGAGCTTTTTTGAAGAAAAGAATCCCGAAATGGACCGGTATCTGGAAACACATGCTTCGTCAGAACCTGAAATCCTCAAAAAACTGAGAAAGGAAACATATCAGAAGACAACCCAGCCGCATATGATCTCCGGATATCAGCAGGGAAGACTTCTGACCATTATCTCCCAGATGCTGAAGCCGGAAAACATTCTGGAAATCGGGACGTTCACAGGATATGCGACTCTTTGTCTGGCAACGGGCCTGTCAGGGAACGGGAAAATTACAACCCTTGATGTAAATGAAGATCTGGCCTATCTGCCTCAGAAATATTTTGCAGAAAGCGAATATTCCGGACAGATTGATTTTCAGCTGAGGGATGCAAAAGAGTTTTTAAAGGAAACCAATGAAATATTTGATCTGGTTTTTATTGATGCGGATAAGGAAAATTACGTAGAATACTTCAAGCTGATCAAGCCCAAAACGAGATCCGGCTCTGTCGTAATGTTTGATAATGTATTATGGTACGGGAAAGTGTTGGAAGATCAGCCCAGACAACGATCTACACAAGTTATTAAAGAATTGAATGATTTGATCGCAAAAGATGAGGATTTTGAAAATCTTATTTTACCTTTGCGGGATGGAGTGAACTTTCTTCGCAGGAAGTAAGTGATAAGTATTCAAAGAATAAAGAAGACAGAGATTTTACACGGTAATTTTTTACTCTTCATGATCCAATCTTAATTTAGCATTAATGAATAAAGGTATTTGTATTGTAACAGTGGCGCCGGTACGTGCCGACAGCTCAGACAAAGCGGAAATTGTCACGGAAATATTGTTCGGGGAAAGTGCGGATATTCTGGAAGTGAATAAAAACTGGACCAGAATAAAAATGCATTACGACGGATATGAGGGCTGGATGGATACGAAACAGATCAGACCGGTAATGGATGAGGAACTGGCAAAACGTAAGGTTACCGTAGTTACGGAAGATTTTTCTTCAGTATTGATGAATGACGGGAAAACATTGCTGTCAATGGGTTCGGAAGTCGAATTTCCGGTAGTAGCCTCTAGGAGAAGCCATGATCTGCGCGAGAGCATCGCCTTAACGGCGAAAGAATTCCTTAATGTCCCTTATCTATGGGGAGGAAAAAGTTTTTTTGCTGTTGATTGTTCCGGCTTCACCCAGCTGGTTTACAAAATTCATGATATAAAATTGCCGAGAGATACTTATCAGCAGGCAGAAGTAGGGGAGCCTTTAACTTTTGTAGAGGAAAGTCAGCCCGGAGATCTGGCCTTTTTTGAAAATGATGAAGGAAAGATTATTCATGTGGGAATCATGCTCGAGAATCAGAAGATTATCCACGCTTCAGGAAAAGTAAGAATTGACACTCTTGATTCTTCGGGTATTTTCAATAAAGAAATGAATAAACATACCCATAGGCTGAGGGTTATTAAAAATGTGCTTAAGTAGAATATGAAAATATCAAAGATATTACTGTTCATCAATATTGCCATGCTGGCCTTTATCTGGATTTTTACCGGGATCACCTATGCCGGATTACCTGAGATCATCCCTACTCATTTTCTTAGTAATGGCAGTGTTGATGGAGAAAGCCATAAAAAGGTTATTTGGTTTTTACCTTCCATAGCTACCTTCATCTTTCTTATACTGATCTCTATTCCAAGAGATCCGCAATCCCCGATGCTGAATGTACCTGACAGCTTCAGGAAAAGGGAAAGGCTGGAGCTGTTTTCATACACGCTATCCGCCCCGGTACTATTGATGTTTGCGGATACTGTTATTGAAACGGTTTTAATCACCCGGGGAGAAAGACAAGAGCCCGGTAGCTTTATAGGGATCGCATTGGGACTTCTATTCATTACCCTTGGAACCTGGATATATATAATGATAAAAGAAGCAAGGAATCCCAACTTTAACAGATCCTGATATGATAATTTCAAAAGTAAATGCTGAACACTACACCTGGGGAGATCATTGTGACAGCTGGGTGCTGAAGGATACTCCAGGATTGTCCGTCAAGCAGGAAAAAATGCCTTCAGGCACATCAGAAAAACGACATTATCATAATAATGCAGAGCAGCTTTTTTATATTTTGAACGGGAAAGCCGTATTTTATATGGAAGAAGAAAAATTCTTCGTAAATACGGGAGAGAGTATTTCCATCATGCCTAAACAGAAGCATTATATTTCCAATGAATCGGCGGAAGATCTGGAATTTCTGGTGATTTCAAATCCGTCGACAGAACGTGACCGAATAGAGATCTGATAAAACCGATAGCCCATGTCTTTTTTTTATAATATTTTCGTCAGTCTTTTCATCTTCGGAATGAGGATATTTTCAATATTCAATGATAAGGCAAAAAAAGCCTGGGAAGGCAGAAAGCAGTCTTTGAACAAAGTAAGATCGGCTTTTTCGGCATCAGATAAGGTGATCTGGATGCATGCTGCCAGCTTGGGCGAATATGAACAGGGGTTGCCGGTATTGGAACAATTGAAAGAGCAGTTCCCTTCATATAAAATTCTGGTGACATTTTTTTCCCCTTCAGGATATGAAAATATTGTCAGGAAGGAACACATCGCTGATGTTATCTGTTATCTGCCGTTTGATAAAAAAGATAAGATAAGAGATTTCGTCGCACAGTTTGATACCCGGTTGTTTTTTACGGTAAAATATGATTACTGGTATAATTTACTTTCGGAATTGAAAAGCAGAAAGGTAAAAACCTATGTGATTTCGGCATTATTTTATGAAGGTCAGGTTTTCTTTAAATCTTACGGGAAATGGTTTGTACAACAATTACAAAACAATATAGACTGGTTTTTTCATCAGACAGAGCTCTCTTATGCTCTGGCCCGGGAAAGAGGATTGATGAAATCTTCTGTAACGGGAGACACGAGGTTCGACAGGGTGAAGCAATTAAGAAACCGTAACAACCATGTGGATTTTATCAAAGATTTTATCGGAAATAAAAAATGTGTTGTTTTCGGAAGCTCATGGCAGGCTGAGGAAAGAATGGCAGAAATGGTCTTCGAAGGAGATAAAGACATTAAAATGATCATTGCTCCCCATGACCTTAAAAGGGTTCAGAACCTGAAAGAGAATTTTCCCGATGCTCTTTTATACAGCCGGATTGATGAGCAGCAGGCCAAAGCAACACGATCCCAAGTCCTGATTATTGACAGCATAGGTTTGTTGTCCCGGTTATATGCTTACGCTGATGTAGCCGTTGTGGGTGGTGGTTTTCATGATGCAGGGCTCCACAATATTCTGGAAGCGGCCACATTTGGGGTCCCGGTGATTTTTGGAAACCACTACAGGAAAAATCCGGAAGCGGATGACCTGATTGCGGCCAACGGAGGCCGTACCTTTGAAAATGAGGGGATGGCAGCGGATTTCACGATTTTTCTTATAAATGATGATGAAACCTTAAAGGATATGTCCCGAAAGGCCAAGCAATTCGTAGATGAAAAGCCTGATTCTACAAATAAGATCGTTAAAAAAATTCTGGAAGATCTTAATTGAAGATCTTAGAATATTTCAAAAAGCCGTTCACTGCCCAGTTGGCAGTATAATATAGGGATTTCAAAGTGGAAAACCCCATGAAATCTTTATAAACAAGATATTGGTCTTTTATAATGTTCTTCTTCTTACGGGATACGCTGTTTTCACGCATTCTATATTTAGCCAGCGTTTGCCGTACCGGGTGCCCTTCTGGGATTTCTTTTAGCAGATTCAGCCACATGACATGATCTTCACGTTTGCTTTTTATAGGAAAAAAGAATTTACCAGCTCTTTTGGTATCGTACATGGTGGATACCGGGGCCAGCCGGCAGGTTTTCAGAAGATTGGAAAAGGTTACGATTCTGTCAGCCAGAAAATCTTTGAGCACAGGTTCCAGCTTCTCGTTGCATCTAGAATAGTTGCAGTATACGAGCTCTACCTGGTTTTCCTGCATATAGCGGGTCATTATTTCCAGGTATTCAGGGTACCAGTAATCATCCGAATCAAGAAAGGCAATATATCTTCCCTGAGCTCTTTTCAGGCCCCTATTCCTTGCATTTCCGGCGCCTCCGTTCGTTTCCAGGATCTCAAGCTTTATTCTCGGATCATTATATTTCCTTATTATTTCTACGGTATCATCCTTGGAGAGGTCATCGGTAATGATCCATTCCCAGTTCTCATAGGTCTGGTTCAGTACAGATTGTATAGTCTCTTCTATAAATTCAGCGGAATTATAGCAGGGAGTGATAATGGAAACAAGATGATCTTTCATTTGTGATGATAATATATTAGCTTTAAAAAAGAATGTCAAAATTATAAAAATCTTTTCTCATAAAAATGCCAGGAGCATATCCCTACCGTAATTACCAGCAGCATGCACAAAAGTCCCATGATATAAGGGTTATAGCTGGCAAAAAGCCCTAATGTCGTGAAGACCCTGATAATAGGAAAATGGAAAATATAAATACCATAGGTGAAGTCTCCGTACTTGCCAAAATTATTCAGGAATTTAAATGAATAAGCAATGTACAGTACAATAATGCTTAGCATCATCGGAGAAAAAAGTCTGATGTTAAAGATGAGGTCGATCCATACCGTAATGATGGCAATAATGAAAAGAACGTTCTTATGCTTGATGAACCGGTCGAAATTAAAATAAATCAGCATGCCGCCTATAAAATAGCATAATGTTCCGGGGATCTGTCTTGAAAATTCTTCTTTTCCCGTGATCCTGAAATAATTAAGGTAAAGCAGGGACAGGAAGTATAATATGATAAGGCTTAGATTCCTGTATTTATTGTTTTTTCCGAATAATAAAAACATCAGTGGGACTGCAATATAAAAGCATACCTCTATTTTCAGGGTCCACAGTGCGCCATTCACGGCACCGTTACCAAATACGCCGGGAAGGTTCGGTGCTTTGAAATTGAGGAAAATGGAATTCCAGAATAAATACTTGTACACCTGGGTGTTGCTGAAATAATCCGCAAAAGAATATTTACTTACCAGACTTAGTAAAATAGCACAGAGAAATACGACCAGGAGATAGCCGGGAACGATTCTGTTGAATCTTTTTTTAGCATAGCGGGATAATGTGGATGTTCTGTCATAGCTTCGTGCAATGAGAAAGCCGCTTACAATAAAAAAGCCGAAAACCGCAATTTCCACAGGGCTGTGTTCAAGAAAAGCCAGTTCTTTTGAAACGCTCAGGGTTCCTAAATGGCCCAAAAAAACGATAAAAGCGAGGAGAACACGTATGAAGTCAAAATTATTTTTCGTTATGTCTTGCATTTGCATTTTATTTCTTTTACAAAAATAACTTTTTTAATAAAATACAGCTCATTGCGGGATTTATTTGTTAAGTAGGAATCCTGGAATTTAAATTTTTAAAGAATAAAAGGGAAGTGAAATAAATTTCATAAAAAATTATTAAGTAAATCAAAAAAATCATAATTTTAGCCCTTGAAAAATTTGATACATGAAGAAATTAGCATTATTATTTGCAGGTTTATCATTATTTGTAGCTACCGGATGTAATGATGATGACGATACAACGATAGAATATCCTCTTGTAGGGACCTGGCAGCCGATAAAAGAGGTTATAACGACAGTTTCGGCAGACGGAAGTGGTGTTTCAGATGAAATTACCTATACCGATTGCCAGAAAGAATCCAGATGGATCTTTAATGAAGGGAATACCGGAAAACGTACCGATAAAGGCGACAGTGCTACACCAGGACAGTGTGATACCACTTTTGACCGTAATTTTACCTATGCATATGATAAAGCTGCTAAAACCGTGCAGATAAAATATCAGGGAATTGTAGAGCCGGATAACGGAAAAGTAACCACCCTCAACGAAACTACCCTGAATCTTACAATCGAAGATACTACAGACCCTAATGAATATCATTCAACAACCTATACGCTCAAAAGAGTTCCTTAGTAAACAGAATAATATAATTAATAAGAATAAAGGTCTCATCTTCGGATGAGATTTTTTGTTAAACAGTTCCGGCAATTAATTTAAAATTAAAGTTTCATTTCCTTTAAATTCGTTAATTTTGTGAATCCTGATTTTAAAGAAAATCATCTAACATCTAAAGTCTAACATCTAACAATCTAAGTATAAAGTGTTTTACGATCATCAGCAGATAGAAAAAAAGTGGCAGAAATACTGGGAAGACAATAAAACGTATAAAACTTCCGATAAAACAGACAACCCTAAATTTTATGTTCTCGATATGTTTCCATATCCTTCAGGCGCCGGGCTCCATGTTGGGCATCCGCTGGGATATATCGCATCGGATATATATGCGAGATATAAAAGGCATCAGGGATTCAATGTACTTCATCCGGTAGGGTATGACAGCTTCGGACTTCCTGCTGAGCAATATGCTATTCAGACGGGGCAGCACCCTGCGATTACAACAGAACAAAACATTTCCAGATACGAGGAGCAATTAAGAAAAATAGGCTTTTCATTTGATTGGGACAGGGAAGTAAGAACTTCTGACCCTTCCTATTATAAATGGACACAGTGGATTTTCATCCAGCTGTTCCATTCCTGGTACAATAAAAATACGGATAAGGCAGAACCTGTGGAAACCCTGATCAGACATTTTGAAGAAAGAGGAACAGAAGGTCTGAATGCCAATCAGAGCGAAGAGTTGAACTTCACGGCTGAAGAATGGAAAAATGCATCTGAAATAGATAAGGAAGACATTCTCTTGAATTATCGTCTGGCTTACAGGGCGGAAACTACAGTAAACTGGTGCCCTGCCTTGGGAACAGTATTGGCTAATGACGAGGTAAAGGATGGCAAATCCGAGAGAGGCGGCTATCCGGTATACCAAAAGAAAATGATGCAATGGAGCATGAGAATTTCCGCCTATTCTGAAAGATTGCTGCAGGGGCTTAAAACCCTGGACTGGCCTCAGCCTTTGAAAGATTCCCAGGAATACTGGATCGGGAAGTCCCAGGGAGCTCAGGTGAGATTCCAGGTAGAAGGGCATGATGAGATTATTGAAGTATTCACAACAAGGCCTGATACTATTTTCGGTACTACATTTATGGTACTGGCTCCGGAAAACCCTTTGGTGGAAACCATCACTACCGCCGCTCAGAAACAGGAGGTGGATCATTATATTGAAGAGACCTCCAGAAAAACGGAGAGAGACCGTCTTGCAGATGTGAAAACGGTTTCAGGCGCGTTTACGGGGGCCTATACGGTGAACCCGTTTAGCGGGGAAAGGATGCCGGTTTATATTTCAGATTATGTGCTGATGGGATACGGAACCGGAGCTGTAATGGCAGTGCCGGCCCATGATGAGCGTGATCACAGGTTCGCAAAGAAATTCGGGCTGGAAATTAAAAAGGTTGTGGATACCGATGAAGATGTTCAGGAAAAATCTTTTGATTCCAAAACAAGTACTTGCATCAACTCTGATTTTCTGAACGGATTAAATTATGAAGAAGCGAAAACCAGGATCATTGATGAGATCATGAAAAGAAATATAGGCTTCGGGACGGTAAACTATAAGCAAAGAGATGCTATCTTCTCCAGACAGCGTTACTGGGGTGAGCCGGTTCCTATATATTATAAGGAAGGAATGCCTTATACATTACCGGTTTCTGCATTGCCGCTGGAACTTCCGGAAGTTGAAAAATATTTACCTACTGAAGACGGGGATCCGCCATTAGGAAATGCCAAAATCTTTGCCTGGGATGAAGCGAACCAAAAAGTTGTGGCTACAGAATTAATTGATGACAAGACAGTATTTCCTTTAGAGTTGTCTACCATGCCGGGTTGGGCAGGAAGCTCATGGTATTTCCTTAGATATATGGATCCGGAAAATCAGGAACAATTCTGCGCTAAAGATCTTTCCGATTATTGGGGACAGGTAGATTTGTACATCGGGGGCAGTGAGCATGCAACCGGTCATTTGCTGTATTCCCGGTTCTGGAATATGTTCCTCAAAGACAGAGGATGGATTGGCCATGATGAGCCTTTTCAGAAACTGATCAATCAGGGGATGATTTTAGGGATGAGTGCGTTTGTCTATAGGATTGACGGGACCAATCAATATGTTTCTAAGAACCTGGCCGGTCAATATCACACCCAGAAGATCCACGTGGATGTTTCTTTATTAAAAGGAGCTTCCGACGAGCTGGATACGGAAGCATTCAGGCAATGGAGGCCTGATTTCGCTGATGCTGAATTTATTTTAGAAGACGGAAAATACATTACAGACCGTGAAGTGGAGAAAATGTCCAAATCAAAATACAATGTTGTAAACCCGGATGATATTTGTGAAGAATACGGGGCAGACTGTTTAAGGTTGTATGAAATGTTTCTCGGTCCGCTGGAGCAGTCCAAGCCATGGAATACACAGGGGCTGAGCGGAGTGTATGGGTTCCTGAAAAAATTCTGGAACTTATATTTCAATGGAGAGGTTTTTGAAGTTTCGGATGAAGAGCCTGCAAAAGCCGAGTATAAGATTTTGCATACCTTAATAAAGAAGGTAGTTTCGGATATAGAGGGATTCTCTTTCAATACCTCCGTATCTTCGTTTATGATCGCGGTAAACGAATTGCAAAAAATAAAATGTAACAAACGCAATATTTTGGAACCTTTGGCCGTTATCATTTCTCCTTATGCCCCTCACATCTGTGAAGAGCTCTGGAGTCTGTTGGGACATGACACATCTGTTGAATTTGAGAAATTCCCTGTACTGAACGAAGATTACCTGGTAGAGGATGAAATTGAATATCCTATAAGTGTCAATGGCAAGACGAAGTTCAAATTATCCCTATCTGCACAGTTGTCTCCTAAGGAAGTGGAGGATTTGGTACTTCAGGATCAAAAATTACAGCAGGTTTTAGAAGGAAAAACACCTAAGAAAATCATTGTAGTGCCTCACAGAATTGTGAATATTGTAATTTAAAAAAAAATTAACATTGGTAATTTAAAAAAAATGTGGTCTTAAATTTTATGATTTTTTAAAGTATTTTTGAATATTAAGGAATATTGCCAAAAAAAGAGATAATAATTGAGATATCGGAATAGTATTAAAATTTCTTTATCAAAAAAAAGTAAAATGTTTATTTAAGACTCTTGCATTTTAATTAATTTTGCCTTTAATTTACACCCTGTAAAATTTTTAAAACAATATAATTTAGTTAAATATGGAAATGAATGTTTCAAAAAATGATGAGCAAGTAGTTGCTAGAAAGAAAGGAGGGTTAAACCCTGCAATTATTATTCCTATATTATTAGTTATAGGTGTATGTATTTATTTATTTATAATGGGTAGCCCAGGAAACTTTAAAGCTGACCCTAGGATTAGTGGGGCATCTTCAGTAGCATTTCCTAATTCACCAATCGAATCCAAGGAGCTTCACCCTGAATCTCCACTAGGAATGGTTTACATGGGAGGATTTATCGTTCCAATCCTGATTACCTTTATGATCACAGTATTAGTGTTCTCTTTTGAGCGTTATTTTGTTTTAAGAAAAGCTGCAGGTTCTGGAAACTTGGATAACTTCGTAGTTAAAGTAAGAAGTTTACTTAACGAAAATAAAGTTGACGAGGCTCTTGAGGAGTGTGACAGACAGCAGGGTTCTGTAGGTAACGTAGTAAAAGAAGGACTTACAACATACAAAGCTTTAGCTAATGACAATACCTTGAATAAAGAGCAGAAAATGGCTGCACTTAACAAAGCTATTGAAGAAGCTACTACCCTGGAAATGCCAATGTTAGAGAAAAACATGATGATCCTTTCCACATTAGGTACTGTAGCAACATTAGTAGCACTATTGGGAACCGTAATCGGTATGATCAGAGCGTTCTTCGCTTTAGGTTCTGGTGGAGGTACTCCGGATGCAGCTGCACTTTCTATCGGTATCTCTGAAGCACTTATGAATACAGCTTTAGGTATCGGTACTTCAGCTATCGCTATCATCCTTTATAACTTCTTTACTTCTAAAATTGACGGATTAACTTATAAGATCGATGAGATCGCAATGAGTATCCAACAATCTTTTGCAGAATTCCACTAAAAAATGATTTTAGCAAGAAATTTGCATATAAAACAAAGAAGTTTAATCAAAAATTGTAAAAAATAATATGGCGAGAGTCAAACCTAAAAGACATGGAGTAGTTACGGATATGACGGCAATGTGTGACGTTGCTTTCCTACTGCTTACATTCTTTATCTTGACCACTCAGTTTAAAAAACCTGATGTGGAACAAATAAAACCGCCATCTTCAATATCAGAAAAGTTGCTTCCTGATGCAAGCTTAATGTCTGTAAATGTTACTCCCGGAGGTAAATTTTACTTCCAGCCTGTGGAAAATGGTACTGAAAGGATTCAGTTGCTTGAGAACATGGGAAAGAAATATGGAGTAAACTTTACAAACCAGGAAAAAGCTGCGTTTACAAAAGTTCAGGCAATTGGTGTTCCAATGACTCAGTTGAAGAGTTACCTAGATCTATCTGAAGATGAGCAGAAAGCATTTAAAGGAGCTCCCGGAGTTCCTATGGATAGTACAAATAGACAATTAATAGACTGGATTCAGCAGAGTTTAGCGATAAACCCGGAGTATAAATTAGCGATCAAAGGAGACGTTAATACTGAATATCCTAAAGTTAAAAGTTTATTTGAGGGTTTAAGAGATATAGATTTTCTTAAATTTTGGTTGATTACATCACAAGAAGGTAAACCTAACGAATAATATCTTAAGAAATGGCAGAAGTACAAGTAAAAGAGGATAGCGGGAAAGGCGGCAAGGTCCGTTCCAAGAAGCAGAATACCCGCGTAGATATGACTCCAATGGTGGACTTAGGGTTTCTTTTGATCACCTTCTTTATGTTCACAACCACATTTAGTAAACCGAATGTAATGGATCTGGGACTTCCGGCCAAGCCAAAGAAAGACCAGAAACAACCAGATACAGAGATTAAACTTTCCAATTCCATTTCTCTATTATTAGGAAGAGATAACAGAATATTTTGGCATCAGCAGGATAATACATCCCTGACAGATCAAAATCTTAATGAGACCTCTTTTGACAGAGAAGGAGTTAGAAAAGTAATTGAGGAGGCAAAAGCTAGAGCTGCTGATAAATCTAAGTTTACCGTGATTATCAAGCCTACTGATGATGCCGTATATAAAAACTTTGTTGATATTCTTGATGAAATGGCAATTACCAAAAGCGAGCAGTACGGGGTTACTGATGTGAAGCCTTGGGAAAAAGCCATTTATGAAAAGAAAGTTGGGCCAGCTCCTGCAACAAAGTAATTAAACCATAAATTTACAGAGATATGGCAAATGAAAATACATACAATGATAATCTTACTTTAGATGAAATTGTATTTGAACATAGAAACAAAGAGTACGGGGCCTATGACCTAAGAAGCAGCTATCCTAGATTGCTCACCAGATCTTTCCTTATCGGTACAGCATTTTTTGTTCTCGCTGTTGCTACTCCTTTCATCGTAATGAAAATTCAGGAGATGAATAAAAAAGAGGAGACAAAAGTTGAGGCCAACCTGGTGGATGTACTACAGGAAGATAAGATCATAGAACAGCCGGAAGAGGCACCACCGCCACCTCCGCCGCCACCAAAAGAAGAGGAAAAGATTGAGGTAATTCAGAATGTGGTACCAGAGCCTAAAAAAGCTCCGAAAATTGAGACTCCGCCACCTCCGATTTCTAAGCAATTAGAAACTACGACAGGCTTGCAGAATCAGGAAGGTGTAAAGGCTCCTGCCTATGTACCGCCACCACCACCGCCTTCTACCGGGACAAAGACTTCTACTGCTGAAGTTAAGCCCCAGGTAAATGAAAACCAGATCTACACAGAAGTAGAGCAGACCGCTGAGTTCCCGGGAGGGATCAATGCCTTCAGGAATAAGGTTGCCAACAACTTTGACGGCTCTGCGATGAATGGGGATGAAGGTACGGTAAAAACTGAAATTACTTTTGTTGTAGAGAGAGATGGAAGTATCACTGACGTTAAAGCTAACGGTTCTAACTCAGACTTTAATGCTGAAGCGATCAGAACGATTAAATCGATCAAAAATAAATGGGCTCCTGCCAAAATTAACGGCCAACCTGTACGTTATCGATTCAGATTGCCTTTAACAATGAATTTTGAAGGATAATTTATTTTAAATAATAATTAAAAAAGAGAAGCTTATGCTTCTCTTTTTTATTTTTTTTGGTATTTTTGTTATATGATGTTCAATTGGTTATCCCTTATCACGGGATTATTTTATATTGTCTTAGGAATTGTAGTCATTGTCTACAAGTTTTTCTTTACCATTCTGGAACCCGCCGTTGCCTATCCTTTAGGTTCAATATTGATTCTTTATGGCATATTCAGAATAGTCAGGGCAATTTCAAAAATTAAAAAATCTAAAAATGAAGAATAGTCTCTTATTACTACTATTTCTCTGGATTATAGTAGGATGTGGAAAAAAAGAGGACAATATCCCTTCGTACAATAAAGGAAATCTTACGATACTTACTGACGAATCTTTTAAAAGCGTTACAGAGGCACTTGCAGAAGGATATATGATCAGTTATCCGGAAACACATCTCAAAGTGCAGACCAAAAAAGAAGACCTGGGCTTTTTAGACTTATTGAACAATAAGGCTAAAATCGTGGTAATGTCCAGAACCTTAACGCCCGCAGAGATAAAAGCCTACGAAGAAAAAGTAGATTTAAAATATCTTCCTGCCCGGTTCGCGGCTGATGCGGTAGTATTTGTTGTCCCAAAAAATTCTCCAAGGACCAGGATCACAATGGATGAAATTAAGAACGGACTGAATTCTGAAGAAAAGAATTTTATCTTTGACGGAACCAACTCCAGTAACCTGAATTTTGTAGCTGAAAAAATAAAAAAGCAGCCCAGAGACCTGAAGTTTTCTATTATTTCAGGAAATCAGAATATCATTGAACAATTGAACAAATATCCCGATAAAATAGGAATCGTAGGGCTGAATACATTCAGCCGTCCCTATGACAAGACTTCCCAGAAGCTGAAGGATATGGTTAAGATCTTACCGGTTGAAGTTAACGGTAAAGAATATTATCCTGATTATGCTCATTTACGTGAAATGCAGTATCCTTTCACCCGTATATTGTACTTTTTGACAAGCGAAGGTAATTTCAGTATCGCCAACGGTTTTATAAGATATTCCTGTACACAGCTCGGGCAGATGGTAGTACAAAAAGAAGGTTTACAGCCTTACAACTTGTACAGAAGAGAGGTGCAAATGCGTTAAAAAGTATTAAATTAACCTTTTACCCCAAATAAATATCCTATTTTGGTCCAAAAATTGCGTACAATATAACTCGGTTAGAAAAATATAAAATGAAAGATATAATGAATATGAATGTAAAGAAGATTGCTTTTGGAGCAGCAGTGGTATTTTTTACCACCTTTGCTTCTTCGCAAACATTACAAGATGGTATTAACAGTATTGATAGCGATAAATTTGCACAGGCGAAGACTAACTTTACTGAAATGATTGCAAAAGATCCTTCTGCTGAAAACTATTTCTATTTAGGAAATACATATTTAAGACAAGGCGAACCGGATTTTGCAAAGGCTACGGAAAACTTTAACAAAGGATTAGCAGCGGATAGCAAAAGCTATTTGAATAAAATTGGATTGGCAGCCGTGAAGCTGGGAAAAGGCGATAAGAGTGCTGTTGCTGAGATCCAGAAGATTGTAGCAGATTCCAGGGAAAAAGATGCCGAAGTATTATTCAGAGCCGCAGAAGCTTTAACCTTGTTTGAACAAAACAACTCACCGGATCTTGCTATCCAGTTTCTGAATAAAGCTATTGAAAGAGCTCAGAAAAAAGAAGTTCCTGCCAACTACTATTATACATTAGGGGATGCTTACAGACTGAAAAGAGTTCCGGGTGATGCTATGACAGCTTATGACAAGGCTTTGCCTCTTGCTAAAAATAAAGCTTCTGTGTACACCAGAATGGGTACTTTATGGATGGCCGCACAACAATGGAAATTAGCAAAAGAAAATATAGACAAGGCTATTGCCGTTGATCCAACTTATGCGCCGGCATATAAAGCTTTGGCAGCTTATGATATCAAGTATCAGCAAAACGCTAAAGCGACTCAGGATCTGATCAACTATACTAAATATGCCGATGAAGATCCATATACACAATTAGAAATTTCTAAGCTTTATTTCACCAATGAAGATTACACGAATTCTAAAGCTGTATTGGATAAGATCTTTGATAAAATAGATGATCCGATCAAATTTAAATTAAGAGCTTACCAGCTGTATGCTGATGGAAAATATGCAGAAGCCAAACAAAATATGGATACTTTTGTTTCCCAGGCGGATAAGTCCAGAGTACAGCCTGCTGATCAGGGATTACAGGGTCTGATTGCTGCTGGATTGGCGAAGACAGAAACTGATGAGGCAAAAAAATCTGCATTAAATACAGAAGCTCAGCAAAAGGTAGCCATTGCCAAAGCTGCAAAAGACGAAACTATGAAATGGGATATGGAGCTGGCTAAAATTGCAGGCGGAGGAGCCTCTCAGGCTGATGCTGATGCCGGACCAACTAACCCTACTATCGAAGGATTGAAAAAGCAGGTAGAAGCCAATCCTCAGGATACAGATGCCTTATTTAAGCTGGCAACGGCTTATCAGGATGCTAAAAACTGGAATGGAGCCGTGCTTATATGGCAGAAAATGATCAACCTTCTTCCTGATTGGGCACCTGCTTATTACAGCCAGGGGTATTCATACCAGCAGGCCGGAAATAATGATGCAGCCAAGATAGCTTACGAGAAATTCATCAGTACTGTAAAGCCGGCGGATATGGAAGCTAACAAGCAAACATTGGCGTACGCATACTTTGCAGTAGCTTATATGAGTAAGGATTCTGATCTTGCCAAAGCTAAGGATTACCTGGCTAAGTCTTTACAACTGGATCCAACCTATGAGGATGCTATAAAGCTCAATGCAGAAATCAATAAATAATTAAACCTTATTATAAATGAAACTTCCCATTCGCAATGTTTGGGAAGTTTTTATTTTAAATCTTATCTTTGGGAGTATGAAAACAGATATACTAGCTTTTGGAGCCCATCCTGATGATGTAGAACTGGGATGTGGCGGAACAATTTCCAAAATGGTCTCGGAAGGTAAAAAATGTGTCATTGTAGACCTTACCAAAGGAGAGCTGGGAACCCGTGGGACGGATGAAACCAGAAAGGAAGAAGCAGCTGCCTCCGCTAAGATATTAGGAGTTTCAGCAAGGGAGAATCTGGGAATGAAAGACGGATTTTTGGTAAATTCTGAGGAATATCAGATGAAGATCGTAAAAATGATCCGCAAATACCGCCCGGAAATCGTGCTGGCGAATGCTATTGATGACAGACATCCGGATCATGCAAAAGCGGCGAAATTAGTATCAGATGCGTGCTTTTTAGCCGGCCTGAGAAAAATTGAAACCGTAGAGGAAGGAGAAAATCAGGAAGTATGGAGACCGAAACATATTTTTCATTATATCCAGTGGAAGAATATCCAGCCGGAATTTGTGATAGACATATCGGAACATCTCGATAAGAAAATAGAAGCCTGTATGGCATTTAAAACCCAGTTTTATGATCCTGATTCCAAGGAGCCTATAACTCCTATAGCCACGAAAGACTTTTTTGAAAGCCTTACTTACCGGGCGCAAGACCTGGGAAGATTATCAGGAGTTACTTATGCTGAGGGATTTACAACAGAGAAGCTGATGGCATTGAAAAATTTTGATGGAATAGTTTTGTAATTAACAGAAAAGTGCTATATTTGCAACCACAAAACGGTGATTGTAGCTCAGTTGGTTAGAGCGTCAGATTGTGGTCCTGAAGGTCGTCGGTTCGATCCCGATCAGTCACCCTGAAAAGCACACTTTACGGTGTGCTTTTTTATTTCTGATCATTTTATTCAGATCGGGGTATAAAAAAAGCATCCGGGAAAAGATGCTTGTGTTTTTAATATTGTTTTGGTTTAAACCTCGTCATCTGAATCTATAGTGTAAGATCTGCTTTTAAAGTCTTTATCATGCTTTTCAGAAATTACATCCTCACCTTTTTCATTAATGATGAAATCTGTAGACTCATTAAACATTTCCTGGAAACTCTTAAAATCTTCCTTATAAAGGTAAATCTTGTGCTTCTCAAATGTGGCTTCCCCATTCTCCCCGAAGTTCTTTTTACTTTCGGTAATCGTAAGATAATAATCTCCCGCTTTTGTCTCGCGCACATCAAAGAAATAAGTTCTTCTTCCTGCTTTTAACACCTTCGTGAAAATTTCATTTTCGTGGCGTTCCTTGTATTCACTCATTGTTAGATATTTTTTAATCTTGTTAGGAACAAATATAAAAGTTTTCTTTTAATCACAAAATTTTTTTTATGATTTATTTAACAATTCAAAATAAAAGGGCTAAGCGGTTATAGAATTGCTAATTTCCGTAAGATTAATAATTTTATCTGCTTTTTGAGCGCTAGACTCTCTGTGTGTGATAATTATGGATGTAGCATTGTGGATTTTAGCCTCAATATTTTCAAGAATATTCTGTTCTGTTTCCGTATCCAGAGCGGACAGGGAATCATCAAAAATAATAATATTCGGGTCCTTGATAAGGGCTCTTGCAATGCAAATTCTTTGTTTTTGTCCTCCCGAAAGCATCACTCCACGTTCTCCAACCATTGTTTTGTACTGGTCTTTGAATTCCACAATGTTTTTATGAACATCGGCGATCTTCGCATACTCTACTACTTTTTCATGGGATGGCTTATCAATGGCAAAGCCGATGTTGTTTTCAATGGAATCTGAAAACAGGTAGCTTTCCTGGGGGATATATCCTATAAATTTTCTGTAGTTATCCAAATTGTGTTCCTTAAGGTTTTTGCCATCAACTAAAATTTCTCCTTCCGTAGGATCAATCAGCCGGCAAAGCAATAAAGCAATTGTGGATTTACCGCTTCCCGTCTTACCCATGATCGCCAGGGACTCTCCTGCTTTGATGCTAAAGCTTAAATTATCCAGGGCTTTAATTCCTGTGTTCGGATAAACGTAGGAAACATTTCTGAACTCGATATCACCTTTGATAGGATAGACATCAAAATTGCTATTGATAATCTCGGATTTTTTATCCAGAAATTCGTTGATTCTCTGCATAGATGCCTCAGCCCGCTGGTTTACAGAAGTTACCCAACCAACCATAGAAAACGGCCAGATCAGGATATTGATATACATAAAGAAATCGGCAATTTTACCGACGCTTAAGTGCCCGCTGATATATTTCTCTCCACCAATCAGGATCACGGCAACATTCAATAAACCGATAACAAACAGAATAATCGTGAAGAAATAGGCCTCAGTTTTTGCCAAATCCAAAGCTTTATCCTGGTAATCAGTAATTTTTAACCCGTAGTTTTTCTCAATATATTTTTCCTTGGCAAAGAATTTTATTACGCGGATGCCGGAAAAGCTGTCCTGAACAAAGGTAGAAATAGCAGACTGGCTTTTTTGCATCACCTTCGACTTCTGGTTGATAATGGAACTTACCTTGAATATGACGTATGATAAGATGGGAAGTGGCAATAATGTCCATAATGTCATTGAAACATCTGTCTTTATCATATAAATGCTGGTGATTAAAAGTAAGATCAGCAAATTGACGACATACATCACCCCAGGTCCCAGATACATCCTTACAGCCACCACATCCTCGCTCAACCTGTTCATAAGGTCGCCGATGGTGGTTTGTTTATAATCAGTGAGGGATAGTTCCTGGTAATGGTTATAAATTTTATTTTTTAATTCATATTCAATTCTTCTGGAAGCTACGATAATCGTTTGCCTCATCATAAAAGTGAAGAACCCGGTCAGAAGCGAGCAACCTACAATAATGGCGACATAAATCAGTACCTGCCTGTTAAAGCCTAAATTACCGCTTTTTGTAAGCTCATCCACTGATTTTCCTACGAACTGAACTTTATAAATGTTGAAAAAATTACTGGCAATAATAAATAGCAACCCCCAAAACAATAATATTTTGTGCTTCCAAAAGTAAGGGTTTAAGGTTTTTAATGCTTTCATAAAGTTTTACAAAATTACAAAAAATACCAGCATACTACGAATTTCATAAATTTTAATTTTTGTATCTTTGCCCCCATAAAAAAGCTCTTTGAATGTTAGGAAGACGACAAATCCGTGAAAAAATAGTGGAGACCGTGTACTCATACTATCAGAACCCAGTAAAATTTGATGTTTTAGAGAAAAACATGTTCTCTGGAATAGAGAAAATCTATCATCTGTATATCTATCAGCTCAATTTTCTTGTTGCTCTGAAAGAATTGGCTGAACATCAGATTGAAATAGGGAAAAACAAATTCCTTAAAACGGAAGCCGATCTCAACCCCAATCAGAAGTTCATCAATAACCAGATATTGATTAAGCTTGAAGAAAATCCGGAACGATTGTTCTTCACCGGCCAGCATAAAGAACTGAAATGGGATCTGCATGATGATTTGTTGGTAAAGACTTTCCAGAGAATTACCGCCGGGAAACGGTACCAGGATTTTATGAAGGAAGAAGGATATTCTTTTGAGGAAGATCAGAAGTTCATTGGGAAGCTGTTCTTACGTTATATCGCGGAAAATGATGATTTTCATGATCATATTGAAGATAAAGAATTGTCATGGGCCGATGATATCCATATCTCTAATTCTATGGTTCAGAAGACTATCGGCTTTATGAAAGAGGATGAGGAAAGCAGGACACTGATTAAAATGATTAAAGATGAGGATGATAAAACCTTTGCCAGCAAGCTTTTGAGAGATACCCTGAACAATTGGGAAAACAATGAAAAGAAATTAGCGGAAAGACTGGATAACTGGGATCTTGAAAGAGTGTCTTTAATGGATAAAGTAATTTTGTCAACAGCCATTGCAGAACTAGATCATTTTCCTTTTACGCCTTCAAGAGTAATAATCAATGAGTATATTGAAATTGCCAAAGTATTTGCCACAGACAGGTCGAATATTTTCATCAACGGGATTTTAGATAAATATTGTAAAGATCAAAATAGAATTTAAACATGAAAAAGACGTTATCAATTATCGCTCTATCTATCATAGGTTTTGGATTGGTTTCCTGCAAAAAGGAAAACAAAGAAACTCAAACTGCTGAAACTGTAGCTACAGATTCTACAGCGGCCACATCAGTAACCTCTGCGCCGGCAGATTCTGCCGCAACCTCTGCAGTCAGTGGAGAAACGGCTTCAGCCCAGCCTGATCAGCCGTTAACAACCATTGCTTTATCTGAAAGTAACTTTGATTTCGGAAAGATAAAAAAAGGAGATAAAGTAGAACATGTATATGAAATTACCAATACAGGAACAAACCCGCTGGTGATTTCTGAGGTAAGACCGGGATGCGGATGTACGGTCCCTGATTTTACAAAAGAGCCAATCTTACCGGGCAAAAAAGGAAAGATCACCCTGCACTTTGATTCTTCAAATTTTGAACAAAACGTTCAGAAATATGCAGATGTTTTTGCCAATGTTGAAAAGTCTCCGATTAAACTAACATTCACCGCGAATATTCAACCATAATTAAATGAATATGTTAACAATCTTTTTACAGGCACAGCCACAAGGTTCTTCTTCTATGATGCTCATCATGATGGGTGTGATGTTTGTAGGCTTTTATTTCCTGATGATAAGGCCACAGATGAGAAAGCAAAAGCAGGAAAAGAATTTTCAGGATAACCTGAAAGTCGGAAGCAGGGTAGTGCTTACTTCCGGTCTGCATGGCAGGATTGCCCAGATCCAGGAAGACGGTTTTGTTATTGAGACATTATCCGGAAAGCTGAAATTTGAGAAAGCAGCTGTTTCCAGAGAATTTACGGAAGCCCGCTTTGGAGAAAAGGCATCAAAAAATGACAAAGCAGCTGATAAAAAAGAAATTGAAACTGAAAAGAAATAATTCAGTTGGATAATATTGTGTTCGGCGCGGTGAACGAAGTTCACCGCGCCGAAACTTTTATATCCCGATATTCAGTGTTATCGTGCATCATTGTTGTTATAAAGGTTTAAACTATCTTTGACCAAATAAACCAAAAGATGGATAAAACAGTTCTTATTCTGGGGGCGAACTCAGATGTTGCCAAAGAATGTATCAGGCAATATGTGAAAAAAGGATTTTCGGTGATCGCAGCTTCACGGAATACTGATGCATTGAAGGATTTTGTAAAAGAAAATGCATTGGAACTAAAAGTTTCGATACTATATTTTGATGCGGTCGATTTTGATTCCCACCGGAAATTTTATGATGAACTGTATGTAAAACCCCACATTGTAGTGTATGCTGCCGGATTTTTGGTGGACAACGGGAAGGCCTTGCACGATTTCAAAGGTGCCCGGCAAATGATGCTGGTCAACTATATGGGCGCTGTTTCCATTCTGAATATCATTGCTATGGATAAAAGCAACAGCAATCTGGAGAGGATTATAGGTTTATCCTCCCTTTCCGGGGTAAGAGGAAGAAAAAGCAATTTCATTTATGGCAGTACTAAGGCCGCATTTACCCAGTATCTGGCGGGACTGAGACAGGAGCTGGCATCAAGAAAGATAATCGTTAATGCTTTGGTAATCGGCTATATCCGGACCAAAATCAATAAGGGCCTGAAGCTTAATGAATCTTTAATCATGGAGCCTGGCTATGTGGCAACATTTATTGTTAATGCCGGTAATTCCTTCACTATTGTCCCCAACCTTAAATGGAAAATGATTCATTTTATCCTTAAGATTTTACCCGAAAACCTGGTAGCCAGGCTTCCCTGATCTCACTGATTGTTCTGCAGCAATTCCAGGGCCTTTATCATATCAATGCCTTTTCCCAGTACAGGTTTGAAAAGGTCTCCTTTTTTCTTTATCCTGTCCAGAGCATTATGAATGTTAAAATCGGTAGGTCTTAATCCCGGCTTTAGCTCATCCCAATCCAGAGGCATGGATACAGAAGCTCCTTCTTTAGGCCTCAAACTGTAAGAGCTTGCCAGGGTTTGCCCCTGTCTGTTCTGAAGGTAATCCAGGTAGATCTTGTTTTCACTCCTTTTCTGCAGGCTTCTTTCCAGGGTTGTAAGCTCGGGAAGCTGCTCGTTTACCTGTTTCATAAGAATATGGGCGAAATCTTTTACCTGATCATAATCATACTTACTGTTCATCGGGATATAGACATGGATTCCTGTACTTCCTGATGTTTTGCAATAGCCTTTAATTTTGATTGAATTTAAAACTTCATTCACCTGTAGTGCCGTCTCGATGACATCGTCAAAAGTATTTTTCTTTGATGGATCCAGATCTAAAACCAGATAATCAGGATATTCCAGATCCGGAAGTGAACTGTTCCAAGGATTCATATCAATACAGCCCAGATTATTGAGATAGGCCAGGGTAGCCTTGTCATTGCAGTAAATATAATCAATGTACTTATCTGTGGATTCTGAAAAGACCTGTGTTGTTTTTACCCATTCAGGAATGTTGTCACTGGCATCCTTCTGATAGAATCCCTGTTCTTCGATCCCGTTAGGAAAGCGGTTTAAAGATAAAGGACGGTTTTTCAGATAAGGCAGAATATATTCAGCTACAGATTGATAATATTCCACCACATCACCTTTGGTGATACCGTCTTTCGGGAAATAGATCTTATCCTGGTTGGTTAGCTTTACGGTATGCCTGTTCAACGTTATTTCCTTTTCTTTTTCAGAATGGTTCTTTTCTTTTTTAGAGGGATTTTTAGTTTTCATTTCTTTAGATTTTTCGGTGATGGGGTTTATTTTACTGGCCGAAGAATTTCCGATCTCTTCAGGTTCCTTGTCCTCACGGATGGCCATGAACACGGGATGGCGATAAATGCCGTCTTTTGTAATCTCAGAAAATTTGATCTCACAGACTAATTCAGGCTTTATCCAGGTAACAGGCATATTGGTCTTCGGAACTTTTTCAAAAGGAACTTTTTTTACAATAAGTTTTTCAAGCCTTTGGTATAAGCTTTTTAAAGACTCCTTATTAAAACCGGTACCTGTGTGACCGCAATAGGTTAATTTGCCATCGATATATTTTCCGAGTATGAGCGCACCGAAGCTTTCTCTGGAACCTCTTGGCTCGGTAAATCCGCAGATAATGGCCTCATCAGTATTGGTGAATTTTATCTTGAGCCAATCGGTGGTCCTGTGATTTTCAATATATTGGCTGTCCGCTTTTTTTGCAATCATTCCCTCCAGTTTCATTTCCTTCATTTGTTCAAAAAAGGCGATGCCTTTTTCCGGGATATGGTCGCAATATTTAATTGTATCGGTTTCCACCAATGCCTCTTTTAAAAGCTCTTTCCGTTGCAGGAGCGGAAGCTCTTCCGTAGAATGCCCGTTCAACCATAACAGGTCAAAGACCTGATATACCAGCGCTAAATTGGGATTGTCCCCGATCTGCTGTAACAGCTGGAAGTTAGGTTTTCCCTGATCGTCATAAGCTACGATTTCACCATCAACGATCATCTGCTGGGTTTGCCGGCTGAGATCCCGGGCAACTTTTTCAAATTTGGATAAAAATGAGATCCCGTTCCGGGAATAGAAAAGTGGGGAATGCTCCCTAAGGTCGGCAATGGCCCTGTAACCATCCCATTTAATTTCGAAGATCCAGTCTTTATCATCAAAAGCTTTATCATATAATTTAGCAAGCATGGGCCTGATAAAATTTTTAAGCTTTTTCTCTTCGTCCAGAGGAGTAAGATTTCCGAACTCTTCGGAATTGTTTTTCGTGGCTACAACTTTTTTTTGCCGCTTTTTAGGCTTTTTTTTTCCTCTAAAAATTTTGTAACGAGGGATTTTGAAGAAGTGTGCTCTTCCGCATCATAAGGGCTTTCGGCATATTCATCCCTATGCTTTATCAGGAGCCAGGCATTGTCTTCGGAATTTTTCATCTTGACTAAGGCAAATTCTCCTTTAAGCTTTTTACCGTGCAGGATAAATTTCAATGATCCCTCATGTAACTCCTTAAGCAGTTGCTTTTCGTCGGAAAGCTTAGTATTTTCCTCCAGAGGCTCATAGGTCCCGTTATCCCAGATTTCTACCTGTCCGGCCCCATAGTTACCTTCGGGAATATTTCCTTCAAAATCCTTATAATCGTAAGGGTGATCTTCCACCATCATGGCCAGCCGTTTATCCTTAGGATCCAAGGAAGGGCCTTTGGGAACTGCCCAGCTCTTCAGAACACCTTCCATTTCTAAGCGGAAATCATAGTGAAGACGGGTGGCAGCATGCCTTTGGATGACGAAAATAAGCTTGTCTTTGCTTTTTTTTCTTTTACCTTCAGGTTCGCTGGTTTCATCAAACTTACGTTTTTTCTGATAATCTTTAAGAGCCATTACGATGCGTTTTTAGATTTCGTATTTTGTAAACTGGCCTTTAATTGTGCCATGAGGTCAATCACTTTGCCTTCCCGTGCAGGTTCAGCTTTTCTGGCTTTGATATTTTTACCTTTAGCCTTCTGCTTGATGATCTTCATCAGTTCTTCGGAATAGGTATCTTTATACATGGTAGGATCAAATTCCTGGGACAGCTGTTCTATCAGGCTTATGGCCATTTTGAGCTCGGCCGGTTTCGGAGCTTTTTTAGCGGGGATTTTAAGATCCGCATAGTCTCTTATCTCCTGATCGAATCTTAACCGGTTTAAAACTAAGATATCATCATTGTAAGGGCGGATCATTCCGATAGCTTCGCTTTCACGAAGGACAAAAGTTCCGATACCTACCATTTCAGTTTCCTGAAGCGCTTTTAATAAAAGCCTGTATGCGTTTTCTCCGTTTTTCTGAGGTTCCAGATAATAAGGAGTCTCAAAATAAATACTGTCCACTTCAATTTCCTTTACAAACTGGTCAATAGACAGTATTTTTGTTTTCTCGGGACTTGCCGCCTCGTAATCCTCATCTTCAAGAACGATATATTTGTCGTCCATCAGATAAGCTTTTACGATGTTTTCCCATTTTACTTCTTTACCTGTATTTTCGTTTACCCTTTTGAACTTGATGTTGGAAAAATCAGATTTATCCAGCATATCGAGATCCAGTTTACTGGTTTCCGTTGCAGAGTAAATTTTTACAGGAATATTGACTAAACCAAAGCCAATGGCGCCGTTCCAGATTGCTTTCATTGTCTTACGTTTTGTGTAAGAGCGTGCAATCATTGTGCCGTTAAAAAAGGATATTAATAATTAGATGTCTTTTATTTTTGATTTATGGTTAAGGTATTCCAATGTCTTTTGGAAATTAGTTTCATTCGTTTGATCTTTGTCCAGGATGAAATTCAGATAAGGTATAACGGTTATGTAAAGGTATTTGTTCTCCAAAACACAGTAGGTAATACCTTCCCAGGTAAATTTAAAATCGTGTTTATAGTTTCGGAATCTGAAATAATCAGGCGTAAACTCCCAGATAACATCTTTCGGATTTTGACGAAAATTTTTGATCTCTTCTTCCAGCAGATCACTCATTTTTTTCTTATGCCTTTTATAGGCGATACGATAATTGATGAATATGATGATGTACATCAGAGCCAGTCCGGCAAAAAAATAGGCAATGGATTGTCGGTAGATAAATAAAAAGGCAGCCAACAAAATAAAAACTATGCTCCAAAACAGATTCTTATTGTTTTTGGCCAGGTTCTTTTTCCAGTTCCGCTGGATTTCAAATGTATAAATATTGCGTAAAATTTCTTCTGAATTAGGAGTATTGTAAATTAAGGGTTCAGTCATGGTTTGTTTTTGATCGAATTAAAAAGCGGAGATTTTTCTCCGCTTTAAATTTATGCTTTTAAGTTTAATCGTAATTGCAATTCGTCAAGCTGCTCATCGGCGATGGCTGAAGGAGCGTCAATCATTACATCACGTCCGGAATTGTTTTTAGGAAAAGCAATATAATCCCTGATCACTTCATTTCCGTCAAGAATAGCTACCAGCCGGTCGAATCCGAACGCCAGGCCGCCATGTGGAGGAGCTCCGTACCTGAAAGCATTCATTAGGAATCCGAACTGGGCTTCTGCCTCTTCTTTTGTAAAACCTAGTAAGTCAAACATTTTTGACTGAAGCTCTCTATCAAAAATCCTGATGGATCCGCCTCCGATCTCATTTCCGTTTAGCACCATATCGTAAGCGTTGGCTCTTGCTTTTCCGGGATCCGTTTCCAGCAAATGGATATCTTCCGGTTTAGGAGACGTGAAGGGGTGATGCATCGCGTGATATCTTCCCGTTTCTTCATCCCATTCCAAAAGCGGGAAGTCTACCACCCAAAGCGGGGCAAATTCATCGCCTTTTCTTAATCCTAAACGGTTCCCCAGTTCCATTCTTAAAGCAGAAAGCTGTGTTCTCACTTTGTTTTCATTTCCTGAAAGAATGAGCATCAGGTCTCCTTCCTTAGCACCGAATTTTTCTATGATTTTTGCCAGATCTTCTTCATTATAGAACTTGTTTACGGAAGAGGTTTTCACACCATCGTTCTGGAATTTTATCCAAACCATCCCGGAAGCTCCGATCTGTGGGCGTTTTACCCAATCTACCAACTCGTCTATCTGTTTTCTCGTATATTCTGCACAGCCTTCAACATTGATTCCTACCACCAGTTCCGCATCATCGAATATTTTGAAATCTTTTCCTTTTACAAGCTCATTCAGTTCCACAAACTCCATTCCGAAACGGATGTCCGGCTTGTCATTTCCGTATCGTCTCATAGCCTCAGCAAAGGTCATTCTCGGGAAGGCTCCGAAATCTTTACCGGTAATATCCTTAAGAAGGGTTTTGGTCATTCCCTCAAAAATATTCATTACATCTTCCTGTTCCACAAAGGCCATTTCACAGTCGATTTGTGTAAATTCCGGCTGTCTGTCAGCTCTTAGGTCTTCATCCCGGAAACATTTTACGATCTGGAAATACTTATCCATTCCTCCCACCATCAGAAGCTGTTTGAATGTTTGCGGTGATTGCGGTAATGCATAAAACTGTCCCGGATTCATTCTGCTCGGTACAACAAAGTCTCTTGCCCCTTCCGGTGTTGATTTGATCAAAACAGGGGTTTCCACCTCAATGAATCCCTGATCTGAAAGGTAATTTCTTACTTTCTGAGCCATTTTATGACGGAAGATCAGTTTATCTTTCACCGGATTCCTCCTGATATCCAGGTAACGGTATTTCATTCTCAGCTCTTCACCACCATCCGTTTCATCTTCTATGGTAAAAGGTGGAAGCTGGGCGTCATTAAGTACCGTTAATTTTTCAACTAAAATCTCAATTTCGCCGGTTGGAATATTGGGATTTTTACTTACCCTTTCAATTACTTTTCCTGAAACCTGAATCACAAATTCGCGTCCCAGCTTTTTAGCGTCTTCCATAAGCTGTGCAGAAGAACGCTCCTGATCAAAAACCAGCTGAGTGATCCCGTAACGATCCCGAAGATCTATCCAAATCATAAATCCTTTATCACGGATAGTTTGTACCCATCCTGAAAGTGTAACTTCTTCATTAAGATTTTTTAGAGACAGCTCTCCGTTGGTGTGTGATCGAAACATTTGTTTTAGATGTTATAAAAATATTAGACTTCAGATTTAGACTTTATAGTCTGAATTTCGTTTGCAAAGATAGGATTTTTGAAGATTTTTAAAGCAAACTGATATAAAGTACTTTGAAGATATTTTTAAAACTTTCCATATGCTAAGTTTTAATTGCTTTTGAATAAATATTTTTGTCGGACCGAAAATAAGATTATGAAAAAGTATGTGAATTTTCTGAAAAGGGCGTTGAGTGGCGAAGAAACGGATTATACAAAAATATCGATCAGAAGTGCTGTTTTGCTTCTTGCCATTCCGATGATGCTTGAAATGGCGATGGAATCTGTATTTGCATTGGTAGATCTGTATTTTGTTGGGCATTTGGAGGAAAGTGGCTTTGCAATCCAGACCGTAGGCCTTACAGAGTCTGTTCTTTCTATCATCTATTCCATCGCGATCGGGATGAGTATGGCTGCAACGGCAATGGTAGCCCGTAGAATAGGGGAGAAGAATCCCGAACAGGCTTCCAGAAGCGCGGCACAGGTTCTATTGGTGTCATTTGTAGTGGCTTTTATTTTGAGTGCGCTGGGTGCTGTTTATGCTGAGGAAATCCTGGTTCTGATGGGCTCCAAACCCGAGGCGGCCGCTTATGGAAAGAACTTCACAAGAATTATGATGGGAAGCAGTGTTATTATCATGCTTTTATTCCTGATCAATGGAATCTTCAGAGGGGCAGGAAATGCGGCAATTGCTATGAAGTCCCTTTGGATTGCGAATATTGCCAATATTATTCTCTGTCCCATTCTGATCAAAGGCTTCGGTCCGGTTTCTCCTTTGGGATTAACGGGAGCAGCCCTGGCAACGATGATTGGAAGAAGTATCGGGGTGATGTATCAATTATATCATCTTCTTATTGCGGATACTCAAATTAGGATTCGTTTCGGGTATTTTAAGCCAAACCCTGATCTGATAAGATCCATCATAAAAATTGCAACTCCCGGGATTTTTCAGTTTGTGATTGCTTCCTGTAGCTGGATATTTTTAGCTCAGCTGGTTGCGACAACCGGAGGAGAAAATGCTTCGGCGGGCTATCAGACCGCTTTAAGGCTAATGATGTTCTTCATGCTCCCGGCCTGGGGACTGAGTAGTGCCGCTTCTACCCTGGTAGGGCAAAACATGGGAGCCGGAGAAATACTGAGAGCAGAACAAGCTGTCATGAAAACAGTAAAGTATAATGTGTTTTTCATGGTAACCGTAAGCTTAATATTTCTCTTGTTGGGTAACTTCCTGGTTAGTTTTTTCACATTAGAAGCTGAAATCAAAAATTTCGCTAAGAACGCGCTTCATATCATGAGCATCGGGTTTATTTTTTACGGGATCGGAATGGTAATGATCAATGCCTTTAATGGAGCAGGAGATACCTGGACGCCGACCTGGGTGAATTTTTTCGGCTTCTGGCTGTTTCAGATCCCGCTGGCATATTTCCTTTCGAAACATCTTAAGATGGGGCCGGAAGGCGTTTTTATATCAATTCCGTCGGCGGAGGCTTTGATCACAATTGTTGCCTTTATTTTGTTTAAAAGGGGGAAATGGAAAACCGTTGAGGTTTAGTTTATAAAAATTTTAACGATTAAATTTTGATTATTTACCGCTCATATTTTAATTTAGCTTTGAATCAACAAATACTTAACTATGGGAAAAGGTGACAAAAAAACAAGAAGGGGTAAGATTAACTCCGGAAGCTATGGTAAAACCAGGCCAAGAAAGGCTTCTAAATCATCCGTCATGGTGGCGGATAAAGAAGAAGCTGAGGAACAGCCTAAAGCTAAAAAGGCAAAAAAGACCGAGAAATAATCCTCGGCCTTTTTTGTTGGTATACAAATTAAATTATTTTCCTCCTAAAATATTTCCAAGGATGCTTCCTAATCCGCCTCCCTGCTGCTGATTTCCGCCTCCACCAAGAACACTTCCAAGAATATCATTCAGCGGGTTTCCGGATGACTGGGATTGGGCACCTCCCAGAACACTTCCTAAAATATCGTTCAACGGGTTAGATTGCTGAGCCTGAGCCTGATTGGAAGCATTGCCCAAAATTCCTCCCAAAAGATCTCCCAAGCCCCCTGCTCCAACGTTGTTCTGTTGTTTTTCTTTGCCTATATATCCCATGATTACAGGAGCCAGCATAGCTAGTACAGGACCGATTTTATCAATTGAAATGCCCGTATTCTGGGACAGCTGATTTTCTACATTGTTCTTATCACCCCCAAAAATATGATTGAGAATTGATCCGCCTTCAGCCTGTCTGGTCTCCAGCTGTGATGGATCATTCAGAATACTTCCATCATGGTCTTTATCCAGTGCTTTATTTAAAGCTTCCGCCTCATTGGCGTCCTGAGATTTCTTTCTAAGATATGAAATAATTAACGGAGCTGCCACTGCCAGTAGAGCAATAACCTGATTCCTGTTGATTCCGAATTTATTTTCTGCCTGATCAGCAATCTGGTTGCTGGTGTTTCCTGTGAGTAGGTCGATTAGACTCATAGCTTGTGTTTATTTAGTGTTAGAAACCAAAGTTATCAAAAAATGTTCCCCAATAACTTATTTTTATCTAAAATTATTGTTAAAGTTTATGAATTTCTATAAACTGTTGATGCTTAATAATTTTAATTTTTCAGAATGGGAACATTGGAACAAGCTTCTCCGAACATCAGAGACTTTACTATGGGCTTTAACTGTTCTACCAGTTCTATATAGGCATTTTCAGGGATCTCTCTGTCTGAGCAGCCTTTAACCAATACTCTTTTGCCTCTTAGCTCACTGAAATCATAAGTCTGGATGGCATTATGCATTAAAATAACTTCCAGGTCTTCCCGGTTTCCGTAAACTATTTTTTTTGTGACATCTGTAAGCCGGGCTGTTATTAAAAAATAAGCCCAAAGCGGAACAATGGCATCTGCAGAATTATATATATACACATAAGCGTCCCTGTATTCTTCAATATCAAGGGCAGCTACTTTTTCCCGGAAATCTTTTTCCTTTAAAATCATTTCCATAAAAAGGAAATCTTTCAGGTCGATCCCTTTTCTGATGCCTTTAGGAACAAGATCAGAGAGATCAAAATTTACCAGACCGCTTTCTGCAACTTTATTTCGGATTTCAAATTCTTCTGACATTTTTATCGTTATCTTTGAACAAATTTACAAATTTAAGATCAACAAAATCTTAATTGTTCTCTATCCTTATTATAGAAATGAAGTATTATATTATTGCAGGAGAAGCTTCCGGGGATTTGCACGGAAGCAATCTGATGAAAGCGCTGAAACAGAAAGACCCGAATGCAGAATTCAGATTTTGGGGAGGGGATCTCATGAGAGCCCAAGGCGGAACCCTGGTAAAACACTATCGGGATCTGGCTTTTATGGGATTTCTGGAAGTTGCAAAAAACCTCAGGACAATCCTGAATAATATCAGATTCTGTAAGCGGGACATCAAAAGCTACCACCCCGATGTCCTGATCCTCGTAGATTATCCGGGGTTTAATCTCAGGATCGCAAAGTTTGCTAAAGAATCAGGTACCAAAGTGGTTTACTATATTTCTCCACAGCTTTGGGCCTGGAAGGAAAGCAGAGTGGAAATCATCAAAAAATATGTAGATGAAATGCTGGTGATTCTTCCGTTTGAAGAAGATTTTTATAAAAAGCATGGTGTTCATTCTCATTTTGTAGGTCATCCGCTGCTCGATGCCATTTCCAGCCTTCAGGATATTGACACTGACGGCTTTAAGGAAGCAAACGGATTGAATAAAAAAGAGATCATTGCACTTTTACCGGGCTCCAGGAAACAGGAAGTGGAAAAAATGCTTGAAATAATGCTTTCCGTAAGACCGTATTTTAAGGAATATCAGTTCGTTATTGCCGGAGCTCCAAGCCTGGCGGAAGAATTTTACCAAAAATATGTGGATGATAACGTTCATTTTGTTTCTAATAAAACCTATGATCTGTTGAGATGTTCAAAAGCAGCTCTTGTGACTTCCGGAACGGCCACCTTAGAGACAGCTTTGCTGAATATTCCTGAAGTTGTATGTTACCGTGGAAGTAAGATCTCCTATGCCATTGCCAAAAGGTTGGTAAAGAATATCAGATATATTTCCCTGGTTAATCTTATTATGGACAGGGAAGTGGTAAAGGAGCTGATACAAGATGATCTGAATACCAGGCACCTGGTTGAAGAGCTCAGGAAGATTTTAGAAGGAGATAAGAGGCGCCAGGTCTTGAATGATTATGAACTGTTACGGGAGAAGCTCGGTGGAAAAGGGGCCAGCGAAAAGGCAGCTGAAATTATTGTGAAGCTTTGAAATACTGAGCCCATACATCTGCCCAAACGATCCCGTTTCCCGAAATGATGTAAATTTTAGGCAAATAGATTATCATCTTAATTTAAAAACAATTGCGCCAGTTTGATAAACAACCTCTTCTTATCCTGGTAATATGTTTTATTTCCGGGATTTTGTTTCAGGACAGGTTTGCCCTGACCGGGAAACCGGTGTATCTGGTGTCCGGGTTTTGTTTTTTGATTCTGATCTCTACATTGTTCAGATCTTATTTTTTATTTAAGATAAGGCCCGGCCTGGTATGCATCCTGTTTTTTGGAGCGGGAATTGTGCTGCATTTTTTCAATGGGATTTCACCAAAGAATATTCAGGATTCTTCAATGGAAACAATGGTTTTCAGGATCACCGGAAAATTAAAGCCGACTGAGAAAAATAAAAAATATGAGGCGGTCGTTCAGGTGGGGAAGGAAGATTTTAGAGCTGTCGTTTTTGTTCCCCAAAACAGTAAGGACCTTGATTTTAATCATTATTATAAAGTGGAAGCGTATATAACAAGGCCGAGATCGCCCCAATACGATTTTCAGTTTGACTATGCCCAATACCTGCAAAGAAAGAATATTGAATATCAATGTTACATTAAAGGTGATATTCTGCCAGGTATACGGAAGGAATTAAGCTTTAGCGAAAGGTTTTTACAAAAAAGACACGAAATATTGCAGCGTATTGATAAGTCTGAAATGTCTAAAGCTTCAAGGGAGTTTTTAAAAGGGATCATTCTGGCCGACAGAACGGGAATTGACGATGATACAGTCCGGGATTTTAATAAATCGGGATTAGTCCATTTCCTGGCGATTTCAGGAACCCATATCGTAGTGATCTTCGGGATCTTCTATTTTATGCTTATCAGGATTTTTCCCTTGAGATTCAGGAGATATGCGGTTATTCTGAGCCTGGTTTTCATCTGGCTGTTTGCAGCGCTCATTGGTTTTGGAAATTCTGTCTTACGCTCCTGTATCATGCTGAGTGTATACCAGATATATGTTTTGCTTCAGAGAAAACCGGATCTATTGCATTCGCTGGCCTTGTCAGCTTTTTTTATCCTGATCTTCAATACCCAGCAGATCTTTGATGTGGGGTTTCAATTGAGTTTTCTGGCGGTCTTCGGCATTTTCTGGCTAAACCAGCCTATTTTAAATTATTTCCCGAAACCGGATAATTTTATGAAGAAAGTTATTTTCAACACCGCTTCAATCTCCGTTTCGGCACAAGTGGCCACACTGCCTCTGGTTCTGTATTATTTTCATCAGTTTTCCTTTATTTCCATTGTTGCCAATCTTATTATTGTTCCTTTTTCAGAGATTATTATTGTGTTTTCATTTTTGATGGCGGGATTAATTGCTTTAGGAGCAGACCTGTTCTTTCTCAATGGTATATATGATATTATGATACGGTTTTTACTTGAAACCATTCACCGGCTGGCCGATTCTGATGCCTTATTTTTTGAGAATATCCCCATGAGCTTAACGGAAGTTTTATGTTTAGGAGTGATACTATATGTGCTGCGGTTTGCTATTTTACAGTTCAACTTTAAAAATGCAGCGAATCTGATTATGGCAATTCTGGCATTTTTTATAGTGAGAACAGGCTTGAATATAGCAGAAAACCGAAGAGAAGAAATCCTCGTCCACGATCTGTATAAGGACAAACTTCTTTCGGTAAAGAAAGGGGATAAAGCCTGTTTCTGGATCGGAAAGCATACAGATAAGGAAAAAGCTATCCGATACATCGTCAATCCTTATAAGGCTTCAAGGCGGCTCGGTGAGGTTGAAATAAAGACATTCCCCGGGTCTGTACAAAAGGTGGTTTATAATGGTAAAATCTATGATTTAAAATAATTGTCGTCCATTTTGTTTTTCCTTTATTTATAATGTTTTACAAGCTTATTTAGAAAGATTACAAACTGGCTAATTGTGAGATTTCTCACTTTTTGATGTTGTTAACATTTCTTAATTTTGTGGAAATTCAAATTTAAACTTATATGGCAGGTTTAACGAGTTCTACGATAGGTAGAAAATATGCTATGGCATTGTCAGCGATGTTTTTGCTGATTTTTCTGGTGATGCACCTTTCAGTAAACCTTTTATCGGTTTTTGGGGAGACAGCTTATAACAATGCTTCGCAATTTATGGGATATAATCCTCTTATTCAATTTGTGATGCAGCCGATATTAATGTTTGCGGTTATTTTTCACTTTGTAATGGGATTTGTGCTTGAGGTTAAGAACAATAAAGCGCGTCCTGTTAAATATGCTTCAAACAACCCTTCTCAGAATTCAAGCTGGATGTCCAGGAATATGATTATTTCCGGGGCGGTTATTTTAGCTTTCCTGGGGCTTCACCTGTATGATTTCTGGGTTCATGAAATGAACTATAAGTATGTGGATGGATTGCCGATTGAGGAAACACGTTTCTGGGGAGACTTACATGCAAAATTTGCAGATGTTTGGAGAGTGGTTTTATATGTGATCTCTTTTGTATTGCTAGGATTGCATTTAGGCCACGGATTTCAGTCTTCTTTCCAATCCGTTGGTGCAAGACATCCGAAATATACCCCGGTGATCAGGGCAGTAGGGAACTGGTATTCTTTTCTTATCCCTCTAGGGTTTATTTTCATTGCAATTTATCATTTTATAACTCAATAATATCAATATACTAATATGAGTAAATTAGATTCAAAAATTCCAGCAGGTCCTCTTAAGGATAAATGGAAAAATCATAAAGATCATATGAACCTTGTTGCACCGAACAACAGAGACAAGATTGATATTATTGTTGTTGGTACGGGGTTGGCAGGTGGCTCTGCTGCGGCTACTTTGGCTGAGCAGGGATATAATGTGAAAGCTTTCTGCTACCAGGATTCTCCGAGAAGGGCGCATTCCATTGCGGCTCAGGGAGGGATCAATGCGGCTAAAAACTATCAGGGCGATGGTGACTCTATATACAGACTATTTTATGATACCATTAAAGGTGGAGATTATAGAGCAAGAGAAGCCAACGTTTACAGATTGGCTGAGGTTTCGGCCAACATCATAGACCAGTGTGTTGCCCAGGGAGTTCCCTTCGGAAGAGAATATGGAGGTCAGCTGGATAACCGTTCATTCGGTGGGGTTCAGGTAAAAAGAACATTCTATGCCAAAGGCCAGACCGGTCAGCAGCTATTATTAGGTGCGTATTCTGCAATGAGCCGTCAGATCGGGAAAGGCAGGATCAAAATGTACAATCGTCATGAGATGATGGATCTTGTAATAGTTGATGGTAAGGCAAGAGGAATTATTGCAAGAAACCTGGTTACAGGTGAGATTGAAAGACATTCTGCCCATGCTGTTGTCATTGCGTCCGGAGGATACGGAAACGTATATTTCCTGTCTACAAATGCAATGGGTTCAAACGTCTCAGCTGCCTGGAAGATTCATAAGAAAGGAGCATATTTTGCAAACCCTTGCTATGTGCAAATACACCCGACCTGTATCCCGGTACACGGGACACAGCAGTCTAAACTTACGCTGATGTCTGAATCTTTGAGAAACTCAGGAAGAATCTGGGTTCCTAAGAATATAGAGGATGCCGTAGCCATCAGGGAAGGTAGGTTGAGACCTGAAAACATTAAAGAAGAGGATAGAGATTATTATTTGGAAAGAAGATATCCTGCTTTTGGTAACCTCGTGCCTAGAGACGTTGCGTCGAGAGCTGCCAAGGAAAGATGTGATGCAGGATACGGAATCGAAAATAACGATACTAAGGAAGGGGTATATCTGGACTTCTCAACAGAGATTATGAAAAAAGGTAGGGAAGCTGCTATTGAAAGGCATCTTCATAACCCGACTGAACAGCAGATCTATGATTTAGGAAAAAGCTGGGTTGAGGAAAAATATGGTAACCTGTTCCAGATGTATGAAAAGATCACAGCAGACGATCCTTACAAAACCCCGATGAAAATTTATCCTGCGGTTCACTATACTATGGGTGGGATTTGGGTAGATTATAATCTGATGTCCACCATTCCGGGATGTTTCGTAATCGGAGAAGCTAATTTCTCAGACCACGGTGCAAACAGACTGGGTGCTTCAGCGCTGATGCAGGGTCTTGCGGATGGTTATTTTGTGTTGCCTTATACCATTGCAGACTATTTATCTGCCGATATCAGGACAGGCGCTATCCCTACGAACACGGCATCATTTGATGAAGCAGAAAAAGGGGTAAAAGAAAAGGTTGATTTCTTCATAAATAATAAAGGAACACATTCCGTGGATCATTTCCATAAGAGACTTGGGCACATTATGTGGAATAAGGTAGGTATGGGAAGAACTCCTGAAGGGTTGAAAGAAGCAATCAAAGAAATCGAAGAAGTAAGAAACGACTTCTGGAAGAATGTAAGAGTGCCGGGCGAAGTAGATGGAATGAACACCGAGCTTGAAAAAGCATTCAGGGTAGCAGATTTCCTTGAGCTTGGACAATTAATGGCCATCGATGCATTGCACAGAAACGAATCTTGTGGAGGACATTTCCGTGAAGATCACTCAACTCCGGATGGTGAGGCTGAAAGAGATGACGTCAACTACAAATACGTTGCGGCTTGGGAATATCAGGGGGCAGACATCAATCAGGAAGTTCTGCATAAAGAAGACCTGATATACGAAAACATCGAGGTTAAAACTAGAAGTTACAAATAATCTCCAACCTATAAATATACAATTATGAGTGCAAAAAAAGGCTTACATCTTACGCTGAAAATTTGGAGACAAAAAAATAATAAATCTAAAGGTCAGTTTGAGACCTACAAAATATCGGATGTGTCCACAGATTCCTCATTCCTGGAAATGCTGGACATCCTTAACGAAAATTTAATTAACGAAGGAAAAGAACCGGTTGCTTTTGACCATGACTGCCGTGAGGGGATCTGCGGGATGTGCTCGCTTTACATCAACGGTAGAGCTCACGGGCCTGATACAGGGGTTACAACATGCCAGCTTCACATGAGAATGTTCAAAGATGGTGAAACGATCGTTATAGAACCATGGAGAAGTGCTGCTTTCCCTGTGATCAAAGACCTGATAGTGGATAGAAGCGCATTCGACAGGATTATGGCTGCCGGAGGTTTCATCTCTGTCAATACATCAGGGAATACACTTGATGCCAACGCTATCCCGGTTCCGAAAGAAGATGCTGACAAGGCAATGGATGCTGCGGCATGTATCGCATGCGGGGCTTGCGTGGCGACATGTAAAAATGGTTCTGCTATGCTGTTTGTGGGGGCTAAGGTGTCTCAGTTCGCATTGTTGCCACAGGGAAGGGTAGAAGCTAAAAGAAGAGTGCTTAATATGGTGAAGACTATGGATGAGGAAGGATTCGGAAACTGCTCCAATACCGGTGCATGCGAAGTGGAATGTCCTAAGGGAATTTCTCTTGAGAATATTGCCAGAATGAACAGGGAATATATGGCGGCTTTCCTTGACAAAGGATAGAAAGACTTTAAATACAATAAAAAATCGTCTCCTCACCGGATGGCGATTTTTTTTAGTTAAATCTTTCATAAAAAGCAATATTAAATTGTGTTTAGTGTATTGAAAAACTTATTTTTGCTTAATTTAAAATTCGAAATGAAAAAATATCTTTTATTGTTTATCATCGCTGTATTTGCGATGTCTTGCTCTAAAAAAGTAGAAGTAAAAGGGAAGATTACCGGTGGATCTCCATTGGAAAGAATAGAGTTCATTGAAGCTTCCGGCGTTGCCACATTACCATTAGCAAATATCGGGATTAAAAATGACGGAACTTTTACAGGCAGCTTCGAGGCGCCTAAAAGCGGGATGTACGTGATTTCTTATGGAGGCAAACAAAACCTGGTGTATCTAAAATCCGGCCAGGCCCTCAATATTTCTGGAAACGGAGCCACCTTTCCTACTGAATATATTATCACAGGTGATGCAAAAAAGAATAACGATTTCTTCCTGGCCACCCAAAAATATCTTGGGAATTATGCCCAGACGGTCAATATCAGAGAATTGATGACCAAAGACGAAAAAACCTTTCTTAAAGGTATTCAGAAGGTTGAAGCAGATGTAAAGAAAAATATTGATGAAAACGTTAAAAAGTTCAATCCAGACAATGCCGTAGTAGAATGGAAGAAGAATGATATTGCAAGCACCATTCTCACCGTGATGGCACAATATGAAATGATGCAGAAGCAAATGTCAGGAAATCCGTCTTTTAAGGTTACCAAAGCGTTTACGGATTATGAAAACAAGCTTCAGGAAAATAAGGATGAAATGGTGAAGGAGAGCCCTGCTTACAGAAGCTATCTTTTATCTAAAATGAGTCCTGATTTTCAAAAATATGCTGAAGCAAACAGTAAAGGAAAAACGGATATCACGACCTCAGAATTATTCAATCAGTATCTGAAAGGTAAAAAAGATATTTCCCAGCTGACTAAAGATTACCTTCTTGCGTTTGTAATGGCACAGTCTGATATGCATCCCAGCACTCCGGAAAAAACTGCTGAAAAGATCAAAAAGATCATCGATGAGGATATTAAAGATGCTACCATTAAAGAAGATCTGAAAAAAATCCAGTTTGCTATCAACGGGTTTAAGATCGGTGAACAGGCTCCTGAAGCGTCATTGATAAAGCAGGACGGAAAAGCATATAAATTATCTGAAAATAAAGGGAAACCCTATATGATCACCTTTTATGCATCCTGGAATCCTTATATAGGAGAAGCTACAGTGCCTGTCCTGAAAGAAGTTGTGAATTTTTATAAATCTAAGATGAACTTCGTTTTCGTTAACCTGGACGATACCAAAGAACAGTTTGTAAAAACAAGCAATACTTTGTTAAAGGGATTGACGGGAGTTAATGTTTATGGTGAAGGAGGATTAAATTCAGATATTGCTAAAAAATATGGTGTATACGGATTTAAGCTGCCTTGTTTCATAGTAGTTGATAAAGAAGGTAAAATAGCAAGTAAGCCTTTCTTTAATCTTGGTGATCCGGACCTGGTAACGGTGCTTGATAAGCAAACAGGCCTTTCCGCACCAAAGGTGAACCCAAATGTACAGCTACAATCAGGTTTAGGTATGGAACCCGCTACAGCCCAACCGGCAGCTCCTCAGCAACCAGCTCCCCAACAGCAACCTGCACAGACAAAATAATCAATTTTTAAATAGATCAAAACCTTGTCTTCGGATAAGGTTTTTTTTATTGTATTTTTGCGGAATGGGACCGGAGGACCCAATCAAACATACAGAAACAGAATTTGCGGAATGAAAAAGAAGAGAAATATTATTCTTGAAAATATAAAGCTTTTTACTGCGGGAGCTAAAGGAATAGCGATAGGCAAGACAGAAGACGGTAAGACGGTGCTGGTTTCAGGTGCAGTTCCCGGAGATGTGGTCAACGCAAGGGTGAAAAAATCTAAATCGAAGTATTATGAAGCTGAAGTAGTGGAGGTTTTGGAAGAATCTCCTTTCAGGGTAGAGCCTAAATGTATCCATTTTGGAGCCTGTGGAGGTTGCAAATGGCAAAATATGAGCTATGAGAAGCAACTTGAATTTAAACAGGAAGAAGTTTATAATAATATCAAAAGGATCGGAGGAATCGATAATTTCCAGATATTGCCAATATTAGGGTCTGAACAGGATTACTTTTACAGAAATAAAATGGAATTTTCTTTTTCCAATGCACGATGGCTAACGGCAGAAGAAATAGATTCCCAAACTGATATCAACGATAAAAACGCATTAGGATTTCATATTCCGGGAATGTGGAGTAAAATTCTCGACCTTAAGGAATGTTTCCTTCAGGAGGCTCCTTCCAATGCTATCCGATTGGCTGTAAGAGAATATGGCGATAAGAACGGACTCGACTTTTTTGACGTAAAAAGCCAGGAAGGATTCCTCAGAACACTGATGATGAGACAGAATTCTAAAGGGGAGTGGATGGTTTTATTTCAGCTTTTCAGGGAAGAGAAGGAGAACAGTGAAAAGCTTTTTGATTTCTTGCTGGAAGCATTTCCCCAGATCAAAACCCTGGTATACGCAATTAACCCGAAACAAAACGATTCTATTTACGATCTGGATATCAATACTTATTTTGGAAACGGATTTCTGATGGAGGAAATGGATGGATTGAAATTTAAAATCGGGCCAAAATCATTCTTTCAGACTAATTACAAACAGGCGTTGGAGCTATACAGGAAAACACTTGAATTTGCTGATCTGAAAGGGAATGAAGTGGTATATGATCTTTATACAGGAACCGGAACCATTGCCCAGTATGTAGCCAGGAAAGCAAAACAGGTGATAGGAATAGAATCTGTACAGGAAGCTATTGATGCCGCCATAGAACACGCGGAATTAAATGGGCTAACGAACTGTACGTTCTATTGTGGCGATATGAAAGATATCTTCAACGATGAATTCCTGCAAAATCATCCTAAAGCAGATGTTCTGATTACAGATCCCCCAAGAGACGGAATGCATCAGAAAGTTGTGGAACAAATCCTGAAGCTTTCCCCGGATAAAATAGTATATGTAAGCTGCAATTCCGCCACACAGGCCAGGGATCTGGCTTTGATGAAAGAAGATTATACCTTGGTAAAAATACTGCCGGTAGATATGTTCCCCCAAACTCATCACGTTGAGAATATTGCCTTACTTATAAAAAAATAATTTATTTAAATTTGGTTTTCAAATCATAATATGAAATACTTTAAATTCATTCTCTTTTCATGCTTTCTGGCAATGCTTTGCTCCTGTGGCGGAGACGATGATATCTGCGAAAGTGGTGAAGGAACCCCCCGGATGAAAATCCGGTTCAAGAATCTTAGTGATCTGAAGCTTAAAAGATTAGATAGTTTGTATATTTATGTAGATTACGGTTCCGGAAAGGTTGACCTGGGAGCACGGGCAGCGGTTGATTCCATTTTAATTCCTTTAAGGGTGGATGATGCTCCTTATACAGATATATATGTTAAAACAAGATCCGAGCAAGCGGAATCGCAGGTGAGGGTAAGCTATTCAACTAAAGCTACTTATGTATCCCCGGGATGTGGATTAAAAAAAACATATGAAAATCTGAGCTCAGAGCTTACAGTATCCAATATCGTGAAAAACCTGGAACCAGGACAAAATTTTATAGAGAATGAAGACAAAACTAATCTGTACCTTCTTTTTTAGTATGCTGAATCTGCTGTGTTTTTCACAGGAGACTACAAAAAAAGCTGAAAAAGAAAAATGGAAATATGAACCCAACTTTATGGTTGGTTTTGATGTTCTCAATACAGGCATATCTTTTTTTTCTGACAGGAAATTATATCAGGGTTTTATCTCGTCCAGAATTAAAGAAAGCCTAAGTGGCATTGTAGAAGCTGGTTTTGAAACCAATGTTTACCAGAAAAACGGATATGATGCCAAAGCCAATGGTCCGTTTTTAAAATTAGGAGCCTTCTACATGCTGGCCAAAGATGCTGAAAATGAATTTAATGGATTTTATGCAGGAGGGAAACTGGGAGGATCATTCTATACACAGGAATATATGGCAATTCCTGTTCGCGGATATGGGGGGAGCAGTTCATCCATAGCATTTCCCTCTTCCGGACAGTCTTCATATTGGATTGAAGGAACTATAGGAGGCAGGGTTCAGCTGTTTGATTCTGATTTTTATATCGATGTAAATCTTCAACCCAAATATCTGGTGTTCACTACGAAGCAGGATGATATACAGCCTATGATAGTTCCCGGATTTGGGAGGAGTTCATCCAAATTTAACATGGGTTTTGCCTGGAGTATTGCCTATAAGTTTTAATGAATTTATAGTAAAACAGGCCTGTTTTATTACAATTTTATATAATATCGTAAAAAGTCTTGGAAATAATTCTAAGACTTTTTTTGTAAAGTTTTCACAGTTTTATGACATATGTTTAGGTATTTTTAATAATAATTTAAAATTAAATTGATATTTTTTGGTTTTTATTGGAATGTATGATTATTTTTGGAGAACTTAAAAATAGTCCTTTTTATGAAAAAATTCATTACTGCTTTATTTTGTAGTTTGATAGGTGGCTCTGCCCTTGCGCAGTGGACACCCACTACATTTAGAGAGAAAGAAAATTTCTCTCTGGTGCGTAGCTATTATAAGTTGGATATTAATAAATTAAGAGAACAACTTAAAAATGCGCAAGAAACAGGGTCTAATGCAAAGCCTGTAGAAATCTCTTTACCAACTTTAAATGGTAAAATTGAAAAATTTGCTGTCTATAGTTTTCCAGTTGTAGTGAAGGAACTGGCAGATCAATATCAATTGGGGTCTTATGTAGGCGTGGGGATAGATGATCCTTCCAAATATGTAAGGTTCTCTGTTGCTCCTAATGATTTCCAGTCAATGGTGATCAAAGATGGTAATTATGAATTTATTGAGCCTCAGAAAACGGATAGAACCGTATATGGAATCCACCCTAAAACAAGGCCGACACAAGGTAAAAGCTTTGTTTGCAGCACTGAGGAAGGTACTGCAGCAGCGAATGAGATAGACCAGTTGCTAGAAAAGGGTAAGGCTTTTACCAATCAGCCGACTGATTTCTCTAAAATGTCTGATAAAAAGTATAGGACCATGAGACTGGCAATATCAGTTACAGGGGAGTATACTCAATATTTTGGAGGAACTGTTGCGGGAGCATTGGCCGCTATCAATGCAACTATGACCAGGGTAAATGGAGTTTTTGAAAAAGATTTTGCCTTACACTTAAATGTACAGAACTATCCGAGTATCATTTATGTGAATGCTGCTACCGATCCTTATTCGCCGGCAACACAGATGGGTAACTGGAATCTTCAGCTTCAGCAAACACTTACAGCTAATGTAGGAAACGCCAATTATGATATCGGACACTTATTCGGAGCATCAGGAGGTGGTGGTAATGCAGGTTGTATAGGCTGTGTGTGTATCAACCCTACATCCACTACTTCACTGCAAAAAGGTTCGGGATATACTTCTCCGGCAGATGCCATACCTGAAGGAGATAATTTTGATATCGATTATGTAGCTCACGAAATGGGCCACCAGCTCGGAGCTAACCACACATTCTCTCATGCTTTGGAGGGTGCGGGAGTAAACGTTGAGCCGGGGTCAGGAACAACAATCATGGGATATGCAGGTATTACAGGTGCAAATACTGATGTGCAGCTGCATTCAGACGCGTATTTCCATAAAGTGAGCATCAAGCAGGTTGAAGATAACCTGAAAAGCAAAACTTGTGATGTAGAAACTACCATTACAAATAATGCTCCTACAATTGCTGCTTTACCTACTTATACAATACCTAAAGGAACCGCATTTGTACTGACTGCTTCAGCAACGGATCCTGAGAATGATCCGCTGACCTATACCTGGGAGGAAGTAGATAATGCCAATGTTACCATCAATAAAAACAATATAGGAACTACATCTTCGGGAGCTTCATTCAGATCTGTAGTACCAACTACTAATCCGACAAGATATTTCCCTAAGTTTGAATCCGTATTGGCAGGCGTTTTAAATAACTCTACCAATACCTGGGAATCTGTTTCAATGGTTCCAAGAACAACAAAATTCGCCGTAACGGTAAGAGATAACAATGCTGCAGCTAATCAGCAACAGACTCAATCTGCTGAACAAACTATTGTTGTAGGCAATGACGGACCGTTTAGGGTTACTTCACAGTACGTTGCTTACAATACACCGTCTGCAGTTACCTGGGATGTGGCCAATACGGCAGCTGCACCATATAATGTTGCTAATGTGAAAATTGATTATACAACAGATAATGGGGCTACCTGGACCGTTCTTGCAGCATCCACTGCCAATGACGGTTCGGAAACATTCAGTTTCCCTGCTTCATTAAATGGTCAGACTATTAAGCTGAGAGTATCGTCTATTGGAAATGTATTTTATGCTGTTAATTCAGCATTGGTTACTACCTTTGCAGCATGTGACGGAACCGCTCCTACAGGAGTTACAACAAGTAATATCACGGTAAATTCCGTTTATGTGAGCTGGGCTCCTATATCCGGTGCTACTTATGTGATCCGTTATAAGAAAGTGTCTGAAACAACCTGGCAGCAAACTACAAGCTCAGTTCCTAACGCCACAATATCTGGCTTAGTTGATGGAACAGCCTATGAAGTACAGGTAGCAGCAGTTTGCTCAGGCACAACCGGAACTTATTCTGCTTCTTCAAACTTTACGACATTAGGATTAACTTATTGTACAGCTTCTTCAGCTGATGATACTGATGACTACATTTCAAACGTTACCCTAGCGAATCTAAATAACTCTTCATCTTCCAGTCTGTATACAAATTATACTACTAATGCAGCATTGCAGGTTAATTTAACAGCTGGTTCTACCTATACTATATCTGTAAGTAAAGGATGGTTGAGCGGTGACGGCCCATATCCTGGCGCTACTTCTGCTTGGATAGATTATAACAGAAACGGTACTTTTGAAGATTCTGAAAGAATTCTTACATCCAATACTACTGTACAAACCCCTGTAACAGCCAGCTTTACTGTTCCTGCAAATGCAGTAACCGGTATGGGACTTAGAATGCGTGTAGGAATGTTGTATACTACTCAATCCGGAGCATATATTGGAAACCCATGTGGTACTTATAACACTTATGGAGAATTCGAGGATTATAACGTAGTCATTACAAGTCAACTGGCAACCGATGAAGTGAACAATCCGAAAAATGGTATCCAGCTATATCCTAACCCGGTAAGCGACATATTGAATGTTACTAAAGTATCGGACAAAGCTACTTACAAAATTTATAACGCTGCAGGACAGCTAGTCGGTAGTGGAAATATTAATGCCGGAAAAATTTATGTTTCGGAATTAGTAAAAGGAGGATATGTTATTACGATTGATGATAAAGGCAAAGAGTCATTCAGATCTAAGTTCATCAAAAAATAATAATTAATTTTTATACACAATCCCCCAGGCTTACCTGGGGGATTTTTTATTCCGAATCATAAAATCAATTATTCTGAAATTTATGCAAAAAAGTATTTTAACTTATAAATTTATAATAAAAAATGATTAGATTTGTAAGATTAATATAATATTGAGAACATTATGAAGAAAATTTTTACTTTTTTAATTCTTCTTCTGGGACTGATCGATATAGGCTTTGTAACCCAGGTCTATGCGCAGGGGCCCGCTACATTACCTTATACTCAGGATTTCTCGAGTAGTAATGATTTTACTTTTGTCAACGGAACTCAGACCAATCAATGGGCTTATGGTTCTGCTGCCGGAAACCCGTCGGGATCCATCTATATCTCTAATGACAACGGGACCAGCAATGCATATACCAACAACATGAACAGTGTTGTCCAGGCTTACAGGGATATTGCTATTCCGGCCGGAACAACCAATGCTGTATTGTCCTTTGACTGGAAATCCTATGGAAATGATTCCGGATATGATTATTTCCGGGTATGGCTGGTTCCCGGAACCTATACTCCTACCGCAGGTACACAGATCGCTGCCGGGGGAGGAAGGATTCAGCTAGGAGGCAATTATGAGATGCAAAACTCATGGCAAACCTATAGCAATCCTACGCTTGACCTGAGCAGCTTTGCAGGCTCTACCATGCGTCTGGTATTTGAATGGAGGAATGACGGAACAACAGGATCCAATCCACCGGCTGCTGTTGATAACGTCAATATGTTTATTCCTACCTGTCTTGTACCCTCTGCTCCTAACGTATCTAATGTGACGCCTAACGGGGCTACCTTAGGATGGACGGCACCAGGGACTGCACCTGCTAACGGCTATGAATATTACCTTACAACAACCAACACTCCGCCTACCCCTGCAACCACAGGAACCCCGGTTACCGGAACTTCAGCACCTCTGACTACCTTAACTGCGGGTACCACTTATTATTGGTGGGTGAGATCAATCTGTTCTTCAACAGATCAAAGTGTATGGGTAGCAGGACCTTCATTTACTCCGGGACAAATTGGTTCAGGAACAGCATCAATGAGTTACCTTCCGGTTTATTCCTGCTATGGCTACGGCTATTCCCAGCAGATATATACCGCTTCCGAAGTGGCAGCTGCGGTTGGTACCAATAATCTAATTACCAAAATCAGATTTTATGTAGACAATACTGCTTCTACCCAAAGTACTTATAACCAGTGGGTGGTCTATATGGAGAATACCACTCAGGACAATTTTGCAACGACAGACAGCTGGATTCCTGTGGGCACCTTATCCCAGGTTTATTCGGGAATGGTACCTGCAATGACCAACGGTACCTGGCTTGAACTGACACTAACGGCTCCATTTGTATGGGACGGAACAAGCAATATCGTTATTGCCGTTGATGAAAATGCTCCTGGCTATTCATGTACTGCCGACTGGGGCAGCTATACAGCAGGGAACAACAGAGGTATACTTTATAGAAGTGATACAAACAACCCTGATCCTGCCAGCCCGCCATCTGCCAGCAGCAGGTATTCGGAGATTCCAAGGGTTCAGTTCGTAAGCGCTCAGTTGCAGCCTTGTACCACTGCTCCTCCAACAGGTATTACAGCCAGTAACCTTACTCCTACTACAGCCCTTATTTCATGGATCCCTGCTACCGGGGCGACCTATGTATTAAGATACAGAGTGGCACCTAATGGTCCGTGGACTACGGTCAACCTTACGGCTCCACTCACAAGTAATTATACCATTACCAACTTAACGGAACAAACTACCTACGAAGTTGAAATAGCAACTGTTTGTGGGGGAACTCAGGGAGCTTTCTCACCAGGAGTCAGCTTTACAACTCCGGCAATCAGCTACTGTACGGCAACTTCAACAAGCACTACTGATGGTTATATTACCAATGTTACTGTAAATCCGACCAACTCGATTCCAATGTCGAGCAATTCCGGAGAAAGTAACTATACCGATTTCAGTACAGATCCTGCCAGACTGGTAACCTTAGTAAGAGGGTCTTCCGGTAATGGACTGTCAGTTACCAAAACATGGCCTGGAACTCAGTGGTCATTTGCCACAGGAGTCTGGATAGACTTTAACAGAAACGGTATTTTTGAAAATAATGAACAGGTATTGGCATCCCCAAGCAACACCACTTCTCCTGTAACAGGAACCTTTAATGTTCCTACAGCAGCAGCGGGTGCTTACAGTGGTAACCTTACTACCCGTATGCGTGTGATCATAAGAGAATCTACTGCTCCTACACCTTGCGGAAGCTTTACCTGGGGTGAAGTGGAAGACTATGCTGTGAAATTAATTGATCTGCAGCCTTGTACCACGGCTCCTCCTACAAATATTACCGTAACCAACCTTACAGCCACTACGGCTACTATTTCATGGATCCCCGCTACCGGGGCGACCTATGTATTAAGATACAGGCTGTCGCCAAGCGGTACATGGACTACGGTGAACATTACGGCTGCACCTTTCAATACCTATACCATTACAGGCTTAACAGAGCAGACAGCCTATGATTTCCAAATCGCTACAGTATGTAGCGGAAGCCAGGGATCATTCTCTGCTACCAATACCTTTACCACTCCGGCATTGAGCTATTGTCAGATGACAGGAACAGGAACTAACGATTTCATTTCCAATGTAACGGTTACTCCTATTAATCCTGGCATTCCTGCCATGAACAATACTTCTGTACAAACCAATTATATCAGCTATAATACGCCAGATACTCTGATCACTCTGGATATCGGTTCTACAGGTAACAAGATCTCTGTTGCCAAAGGCTGGGCAGGGGCTACAAACAGTGATGCTGTATCTGCCTGGATAGACTTTAACAGAAACGGTGTATTTGAGACCTCAGAACAGATATTAAGTTCTGCGTCCAGCACTACTACCCCTGTAACGGCATTGTTTAGTGTACCTTCCAATGCTTACAGCGGACCTCTGACAACAACCATGAGAGTGGTATTGAAACGTTCCAGTGCTCCGGTGATGTGCCAGAATGCCATCAATGGTGAAGTGGAAGACTATGCGGTAAAACTGAGACCTTGTAGCACAGCTACTCCGGGGGCTCCTACCTTTACCGTTACGCATAATACTGCTGCCATTACCTGGACAGGGGCTACCAATAACATGACCTATCTTGTTCAGTACAGGGTTCAGGGAACTACCACCTGGACTGATGTGTATGCATCTACCCTTCTGGGGAATGTTCCTCTGACATTAACAGGGCTTACCCCTGCCACCACGTATGAAGTACAGATTGCAGCGGTATGTGGTAACACTCCTGGAGCGTTTACAGCCATCAAGACCTTTACCACCAGATGTGATCCTACGCCTCCGAACGTTACCATCAGCAATGTTACTACCAACTCAGCGGTAGTAACCTGGGCACCGATCGCAGCAAGCTCAACCTATGTATTGAGGTACAGAATAGTAGGGACTACTACCTGGACTACTGTAAACATTACAACAGCACCTTTGAATACCTTCACCATTACAGGTCTGACTCCTTATACGACTTACGAGGTTCAGGTAGCCAACAAGTGTAACGGTGAGACCACGGAAAATCCATATTCGAACCCTAAAGTATTTACTACAGAAAGAACATGTGAGCTTCCTCCTCCGGGATTAACCATTACCAACCTTACTCCTACTTCAGCAGTAGTGGTTTGGGATCCTTTCCCTGGAGCAACCTATATTCTGAGATACAGAAAAGTGGGTATTCCAAGCTGGACCACTGTTCCGGTATCAACGAATACTTATACCATCACAGGTCTGACAGAACTAACGAAGTATGAAATGCAGGTAGCCAATATCTGTAGCGGTACTCCGGGTACTTATACCCAGCCTTATTTCTTCACAACACCTACGGTAATATATTGTCAGATGTCATCTACCAACTTTGCCAATGAATATATTTCCAAGGTTACAGTGAAGCCTGTAGGTAAGCCTGTTATGGAAAGTGCTTCACAGGGTTCAAGCTATACAGATTATACCGGCGATGCATCCAGGTTCATTGAGCTTATCCAGGGATCTACCGGAAATGAGATCAGTATAGAGAAGACCGCCAGCCAGGAAGAAGGTATTGCGGTATGGATTGACTTCAACAGGAACGGATATTTTGATATCAATGAAAGGGTTCTTGCTGTGGGTCCTAATACAACCTCTCCTGTTACAGGCACTTTCAGTGTACCCGCTGATGCTTTTGTAAGTATGACGGACTACAAATACGTAGTGATGCGGGTGGCGATGCAGAGAGGAGCTATTCCTGTAAACTGTACGAGTTTTGACAATGGTGAAGTAGAGGACTATACGGTAAGGATCTCCAAGCAGCCGGTTCCTAATACGATTGACCAGACGCAAATCATGATCTATCCAAACCCTGTAAGCTCTGTACTGTATGTGAAGAACATCAGCAAAAGAGCAAATTACAAGATTTACAATGCTGCAGGACAGCTGATTTCCAGTGGAATCATCCTGAACAATAAGATCGATGTAAGCAGGCTGATCAACGGTGTCTATGTGATCGATATTGATGATAACGGAACCTCTGCACAGAAGAAATTTATTAAAGAATAATAATTAATAACTTCAAACAGAATAAGCTCTCAGAAATGAGAGCTTATTTTTTTATGTGAATGCAATTCTCTGACTTTGAAGGCAGCTTCATTATTTGGATTTTCCGCTTTTTAGATCTGTTAATCCATGGAGCTTAAAATTTTCATCTGTTTTTCTTCATGTTGTGTATATTTTTAATAAATGTTATTTTTTATTGACGATTTTTTAATCAATAAAGTATTTTTATTTTTTATTGGTAAAATAATCCATAGGTTTGTGAGATTATTATAAATTTTTAACGCATTATGAAGAAAATTTTTACTTTTTTAATTCTTCTTCTGGGACTGATCGATATAGGCTTTGTAACCCAGGTCTATGCGCAGGGGCCCGCTACATTACCTTATACTCAGGATTTCTCGAGTAGTAATGATTTTACTTTTGTCAACGGAACTCAGACCAATCAATGGGCTTATGGTTCTGCTGCCGGAAACCCGTCGGGATCCATCTATATCTCTAATGACAACGGGACCAGCAATGCATATACCAACAACATGAACAGTGTTGTCCAGGCTTACAGGGATATTGCTATTCCGGCCGGAACAACCAATGCTGTATTGTCCTTTGACTGGAAATCCTATGGAAATGATTCCGGATATGATTATTTCCGGGTATGGCTGGTTCCCGGAACCTATACTCCTACCGCAGGTACACAGATCGCTGCCGGGGGAGGAAGGATTCAGCTAGGAGGCAATTATGAGATGCAAAACTCATGGCAAACCTATAGCAATCCTACGCTTGACCTGAGCAGCTTTGCAGGCTCTACCATGCGTCTGGTATTTGAATGGAGGAATGACGGAACAACAGGATCCAATCCACCGGCTGCTGTTGATAACGTCAATATGTTTATTCCTACCTGTCTTGTACCCTCTGCTCCTAACGTATCTAATGTGACGCCTAACGGGGCTACCTTAGGATGGACGGCACCAGGGACTGCACCTGCTAACGGCTATGAATATTACCTTACAACAACCAACACTCCGCCTACCCCTGCAACCACAGGAACCCCGGTTACCGGAACTTCAGCACCTCTGACTACCTTAACTGCGGGTACCACTTATTATTGGTGGGTGAGATCAATCTGTTCTTCAACAGATCAAAGTGTATGGGTAGCAGGACCTTCATTTACTCCGGGACAAATTGGTTCAGGAACAGCATCAATGAGTTACCTTCCGGTTTATTCCTGCTATGGCTACGGCTATTCCCAGCAGATATATACCGCTTCCGAAGTGGCAGCTGCGGTTGGTACCAATAATCTAATTACCAAAATCAGATTTTATGTAGACAATACTGCTTCTACCCAAAGTACTTATAACCAGTGGGTGGTCTATATGGAGAATACCACTCAGGACAATTTTGCAACGACAGACAGCTGGATTCCTGTGGGCACCTTATCCCAGGTTTATTCGGGAATGGTACCTGCAATGACCAACGGTACCTGGCTTGAACTGACACTAACGGCTCCATTTGTATGGGACGGAACAAGCAATATCGTTATTGCCGTTGATGAAAATGCTCCTGGCTATTCATGTACTGCCGACTGGGGCAGCTATACAGCAGGGAACAACAGAGGTATACTTTATAGAAGTGATACAAACAACCCTGATCCTGCCAGCCCGCCATCTGCCAGCAGCAGGTATTCGGAGATTCCAAGGGTTCAGTTCGTAAGCGCTCAGTTGCAGCCTTGTACCACTGCTCCTCCAACAGGTATTACAGCCAGTAACCTTACTCCTACTACAGCCCTTATTTCATGGATCCCTGCTACCGGGGCGACCTATGTATTAAGATACAGAGTGGCACCTAATGGTCCGTGGACTACGGTCAACCTTACGGCTCCACTCACAAGTAATTATACCATTACCAACTTAACGGAACAAACTACCTACGAAGTTGAAATAGCAACTGTTTGTGGGGGAACTCAGGGAGCTTTCTCACCAGGAGTCAGCTTTACAACTCCGGCAATCAGCTACTGTACGGCAACTTCAACAAGCACTACTGATGGTTATATTACCAATGTTACTGTAAATCCGACCAACTCGATTCCAATGTCGAGCAATTCCGGAGAAAGTAACTATACCGATTTCAGTACAGATCCTGCCAGACTGGTAACCTTAGTAAGAGGGTCTTCCGGTAATGGACTGTCAGTTACCAAAACATGGCCTGGAACTCAGTGGTCATTTGCCACAGGAGTCTGGATAGACTTTAACAGAAACGGTATTTTTGAAAATAATGAACAGGTATTGGCATCCCCAAGCAACACCACTTCTCCTGTAACAGGAACCTTTAATGTTCCTACAGCAGCAGCGGGTGCTTACAGTGGTAACCTTACTACCCGTATGCGTGTGATCATAAGAGAATCTACTGCTCCTACACCTTGCGGAAGCTTTACCTGGGGTGAAGTGGAAGACTATGCTGTGAAATTAATTGATCTGCAGCCTTGTACCACGGCTCCTCCTACAAATATTACCGTAACCAACCTTACAGCCACTACGGCTACTATTTCATGGATCCCCGCTACCGGGGCGACCTATGTATTAAGATACAGGCTGTCGCCAAGCGGTACATGGACTACGGTGAACATTACGGCTGCACCTTTCAATACCTATACCATTACAGGCTTAACAGAGCAGACAGCCTATGATTTCCAAATCGCTACAGTATGTAGCGGAAGCCAGGGATCATTCTCTGCTACCAATACCTTTACCACTCCGGCATTGAGCTATTGTCAGATGACAGGAACAGGAACTAACGATTTCATTTCCAATGTAACGGTTACTCCTATTAATCCTGGCATTCCTGCCATGAACAATACTTCTGTACAAACCAATTATATCAGCTATAATACGCCAGATACTCTGATCACTCTGGATATCGGTTCTACAGGTAACAAGATCTCTGTTGCCAAAGGCTGGGCAGGGGCTACAAACAGTGATGCTGTATCTGCCTGGATAGACTTTAACAGAAACGGTGTATTTGAGACCTCAGAACAGATATTAAGTTCTGCGTCCAGCACTACTACCCCTGTAACGGCATTGTTTAGTGTACCTTCCAATGCTTACAGCGGACCTCTGACAACAACCATGAGAGTGGTATTGAAACGTTCCAGTGCTCCGGTGATGTGCCAGAATGCCATCAATGGTGAAGTGGAAGACTATGCGGTAAAACTGAGACCTTGTAGCACAGCTACTCCGGGGGCTCCTACCTTTACCGTTACGCATAATACTGCTGCCATTACCTGGACAGGGGCTACCAATAACATGACCTATCTTGTTCAGTACAGGGTTCAGGGAACTACCACCTGGACTGATGTGTATGCATCTACCCTTCTGGGGAATGTTCCTCTGACATTAACAGGGCTTACCCCTGCCACCACGTATGAAGTACAGATTGCAGCGGTATGTGGTAACACTCCTGGAGCGTTTACAGCCATCAAGACCTTTACCACCAGATGTGATCCTACGCCTCCGAACGTTACCATCAGCAATGTTACTACCAACTCAGCGGTAGTAACCTGGGCACCGATCGCAGCAAGCTCAACCTATGTATTGAGGTACAGAATAGTAGGGACTACTACCTGGACTACTGTAAACATTACAACAGCACCTTTGAATACCTTCACCATTACAGGTCTGACTCCTTATACGACTTACGAGGTTCAGGTAGCCAACAAGTGTAACGGTGAGACCACGGAAAATCCATATTCGAACCCTAAAGTATTTACTACAGAAAGAACATGTGAGCTTCCTCCTCCGGGATTAACCATTACCAACCTTACTCCTACTTCAGCAGTAGTGGTTTGGGATCCTTTCCCTGGAGCAACCTATATTCTGAGATACAGAAAAGTGGGTATTCCAAGCTGGACCACTGTTCCGGTATCAACGAATACTTATACCATCACAGGTCTGACAGAACTAACGAAGTATGAAATGCAGGTAGCCAATATCTGTAGCGGTACTCCGGGTACTTATACCCAGCCTTATTTCTTCACAACACCTACGGTAATATATTGTCAGATGTCATCTACCAACTTTGCCAATGAATATATTTCCAAGGTTACAGTGAAGCCTGTAGGTAAGCCTGTTATGGAAAGTGCTTCACAGGGTTCAAGCTATACAGATTATACCGGCGATGCATCCAGGTTCATTGAGCTTATCCAGGGATCTACCGGAAATGAGATCAGTATAGAGAAGACCGCCAGCCAGGAAGAAGGTATTGCGGTATGGATTGACTTCAACAGGAACGGATATTTTGATATCAATGAAAGGGTTCTTGCTGTGGGTCCTAATACAACCTCTCCTGTTACAGGCACTTTCAGTGTACCCGCTGATGCTTTTGTAAGTATGACGGACTACAAATACGTAGTGATGCGGGTGGCGATGCAGAGAGGAGCTATTCCTGTAAACTGTACGAGTTTTGACAATGGTGAAGTAGAGGACTATACGGTAAGGATCTCCAAGCAGCCGGTTCCTAATACGATTGACCAGACGCAAATCATGATCTATCCAAACCCTGTAAGCTCTGTACTGTATGTGAAGAACATCAGCAAAAGAGCAAATTACAAGATTTACAATGCTGCAGGACAGCTGATTTCCAGTGGAATCATCCTGAACAATAAGATCGATGTAAGCAGGCTGATCAACGGTGTCTATGTGATCGATATTGATGATAACGGAACCTCTGCACAGAAGAAATTTATTAAAGAATAATAATTAATAACTTCAAAAACAGAATAAGCTCTCATTTCTGAAAGCTTATTTTTATTGTACCACCAATAAAAAATACACTCGCTGGAAATTCAGCGAGTGTATTTCTTATTCGATACCGAAAATTATCCGTTCCGTTTGCTCCTTTAAATCTTCTAAATTAGTGTTGTTATAGATAATGCAATCCGCCAGTTTTATTTTATCTTTTTCAGGCATCTGCCGATCCATAATGGACTGAACTTCGCGATAGGTCTTTCCGTCTCTGTCCATCACCCTTTTTATCCTTATATTATCTTCTGCAGTTACAAGAACAGATCTGTAGCATTCCTGGTTCAGCTTTAATTCAAATAGCAATGCCGTTTCTTTAAAAGCTAAATATTTGGTTTGCTTTTTCGCCCATTCCTCAAAATCCAGTTTAACGGCAGGATGGATGATCGCATTTAATTTTTGAAGTAAGTCTTTATTATTGAAGACTTTTTCTGCCACAAATTTCCGGTTATACAAGCCGTTTTCATCATACGCATTTTCTCCGAGCAGGGCCTTTATTTTTATTTTCAGCTCCTCACTATCATTCACAATAGTTTTTGCTCTGTCATCAGAATAATAAACCGGAAATCCGAATTCTTCAATGAAGTGGGCCACTGTAGTTTTACCCGAGCCTATTCCTCCGGTCAAACCAATGATTTTGGGAGCCGGTTCCGGCTCTGTTTTTTCTGTTTCTGAATATAATTCTTCCATAACTAATTAATATCCGAAAACTTCGTTAAAGCTATATGTTTGATCCAGTCTTACACCTTTTTCGGTCATTTTCAGACTCGCCAGCTCATTGTGGGCATCGTGTTCGAAGAATAATAAATATTCGTTATCAATACATTGCTTAAGAAATTTTCCCTTTTCTTCCAATGTTAAAAGAGGCCTGGTATCATATCCCATCACATAGACCTGGTTTATATGGCCTGCAGTAGGGATAAGATCTGCTGCAAAAACAACTGTTTTTTCCTGATACTGGATTACCGGTAACATTTGTTTTTCGGTATGGCCGTCAACAAAAATCACATCCATTTTCAGGTCCGGGGCAAAACCGTAATTCCCGGTTTTAGGCAGGGGTAAGAAATTTAGCTGCCCGCTTTCCTGCATCGGGATAATATTTTCTTTTAAAAAACTTGCTTTTTCTCTGGCATTAGGCTCGGTAGCCCATTTCCAATGATTCTCGTTTGTCCAGAACTGGGCATTGGGGAATGCAGGTCTGTAGCCCGTTCTGTCATCATTCCATTCAATGGCGCCGCCACAATGGTCAAAATGAAGATGCGTCAGAAAAACGTCAGTAATATCTTCTCTGATAAATCCGTATTTCTTTAAATTTTTATCTAAATTATCATCTCCCCACAGGGCATAGTGTCCGAAGAATTTTTCATCCTGTTTGTTTCCCAGACCGCAATCTACAAGGATTAATTTTTTACCGTCTTCAATAAGTAAGGAGCGGGTTCCTAATTCAATTAAATTTCTTTCGTCTGCAGGGTTGGTTTTTTCCCACAGACTCTTTGGGACGACCCCGAACATGGCTCCGCCGTCCAGTTTAAATTTTCCACATTGTATTGGATATAGCTTCATATAATATTAAGTTTATAATGTTTATTTATTCAATAGTTTCATTTTTTCGGCAATCTTTCTTCCGTTCTCATCCGATGATTTTTCAAGTTGGGAGATGATATTTTGAAAATCAGCCTCTTTCCTGTTTTGAGACAGTTTCTGCTTGATAAAGATCTCGGTTGGCATTATTTTTAAGCCAAAGGCGCCTTTCATTTCTTTTTCCACAAATTCTCTTCCCATGTCTTTCACCATTACCGGGCATTGCTGGAACTTTTCATACTTGCAGGTTAATTTTTCAAGATGCCGGTAAAGCTCTTTATGGTCCATAAGCTCAACTTTCCCGTAAATCTGAACAGCCTCATAATTCCAGGTTGAGACGTTGATATGGTCATACCAGCTGCTTGAAATGTAAGTATGAGCTCCTAAAAAATCGCACAAAACCTCATCACCATCCTTTAATACTTTTGCCTGGGGATTAGCTTTGGAGATATGGGTTTCCAGGTATGCCTGCTTTGGATGCTCCTCGTTCAGAAGCATCATGGAATGGGTAGCCCTTATTTTGTCGGTTGAAGATATCAGTAAAGCAAAGCTATTCTCGCTGATGATTTCTTTCATCAGATCCAGATCTTCGCTTTTGTATAATTTAGGAATAAACATGATCAGAATAGTTCTCCGGGGTTTTTGGGTCTGGAAATATTTAAATGCTTATAAGCCTTTTCAGTTACTTCTCTTCCCCTTGGCGTTCTGATGATGAATCCTTCCTGGATTAAGAAAGGTTCGTAAACCTCTTCCAGAGTTTCCGGATTCTCACCGATGGATGTGGCCAATGCGGAAATCCCTACCGGTTTTCCTTTAAAATTTTCAATCATGACCCGCATGATCTTATTATCCATTTCATCAAGTCCGAATTCATCTACGTTCAGAGAATCAAGAGCATATTTTGTAATGTTGATTTCAATTTCGCCATTCCCTTTGATCTCAGCAAAATCCCGGACCCTTCTTAAAAGTGCGTTGGCAATTCTTGGAGTACCCCGGCTTCTTCTTGCGATTTCGATGGCTGCATCCTCATAAATTTTTACGCCTAAAACCCTTGAGCTCCGTTGAATGATTACAGACAAAAGCTCAATGGTGTAATATTCCAGCCTGCTTTGAATGCCGAATCTTGCCAGCATCGGCTTGGTAAGCATTCCGCTCCTGGTGGTAGCTCCTACCAAAGTAAAAGGATTCAGCCCGATCTGTACGCTCCTGGCATTGGGCCCGGTTTCCAGCATGATATCGATTTTGTAATCTTCCATCGCAGAATACAGATATTCCTCTACCACCGGGGATAAACGGTGGATCTCATCAATAAAAAGGACATCGTTTTCCTCAAGATTCGTCAGCAGTCCTGCCAGGCTTCCGGGTTTATCCAGAACGGGACCGGAAGTTATCTTACAGTTGACGCCCAGCTCATTGGCTATTATATGGGCCAGGGTAGTTTTACCAAGACCAGGAGGTCCATGTAACAGTACATGATCAAGAGCACCACCTCGCCTTTTGGCAGCGGTAACGAAAACTTCAAGATTTTCTAAAGTTTTCCTTTGTCCCGCAAAATCCCTGAAACTTTTGGGACGTATCTGCTCCTCCTGTAAAAGCTCTTCACGGGAATAGTTTTCCTTATCTGGATGTAAAAAATCAGGCATTAAATCATTTCATTTACCTCAAAGATAGGATTTTTAAGCCTAATTCTGAAATTGTATTTGTAAATTAGCGAGCATGAAATTAATAGGCCCATTTAAGCAAATTGTTACCCTTGCCAATATTCCGCTAAGAGGTAAGCTATCTGACGACCAGCTTGAAATCATTATTGACGGAGGCATTTTGATCGATCATGGTAAAATTGATAAAGTAGGAAACTTTGAAATACTGAAATCCGAAAATCAGGATGCAGAGATTGAAGTCATTGAAGGGGAGCAAATCGCCCTTCCTGCTTTTGTAGATTCTCACACCCATATCTGTTTCGGTGGAAACCGTGCGAATGATTTTGCGATGCGTAATGCCGGGAAAACCTATCTTGAAATTGCGGAAAGCGGGGGAGGCATCTGGAGCTCTGTGCAGCATACAAGAAAGGCCACAGATGAAGAACTGTTAGAAACTTTGCTTGAAAGAATTAATTTCCTGATCTCGTTGGGGATCACAACTATTGAGGTCAAGAGCGGTTATGGCCTGGATACGGATAATGAGCTGAAAATGCTCAGAACCATTAAAAAAGCACAATCACACACTGACGCAACACTGATTCCGACATGCCTTGCTGCCCACTTAAAGCCAAGAGATTTTGAAGGAAGCAACCAGGAGTATCTAAACTATATACTTACTGAGATCTTACCTGAAATAAAAAAAGAAGGCCTGGCTGACAGAGTGGATATTTTCATAGAAAAATCGGCCTTCCAACCTGATGAAAGTAAGGCCTTCCTGCTTAAAACTAAAGATTTAGGTTTTGAAATTACTGTTCATGCAGATCAGTTTACCCCCGGAAGCTCGAGGATTGCGGTAGAGGTCGGTGCACAGTCAGCAGATCATCTCGAAGCGACCATTGATGAAGATATAGAATTTTTAGCTAAATCGGATACCGTGGCTACAGCTTTACCGGGTGCAAGTTTAGGATTGGGAGAAAAGTTTACCCCGGCAAGAAAACTGCTGGATGCCGGTGCGATCCTGGCTATTGCAAGCGACTGGAATCCGGGGTCTGCTCCAATGGGGAACCTTATTACACAGGCTTCAATTTTAGCAACCTATCAAAAACTGACAACAGCCGAAGTATTGGCGGGGATAACTTTCCGTTCAGCGTTTGCTCTCGGACTGGAGGACAGGGGAAGGCTCATGAGCGGATTGAAAGCAGATTTTGTGACCTTTAAAACCAATAATTTTCAGAATGTTCTTTACAACCAGGGCAGCCTGAAAGCTGAAAACACATATATTAACGGCAATAAGTATAAGTTTTAATATTTTAGATAATGTCTGATATTTGGCAAGGTAGATTGGATGGAGAAGAACCTCTTTTCCACAGGATCTTTCAAAGAGTAATACAGGAAAGCAATTATGATACGATTTCAGCGGGTGATTTTGTTTTGCATGGATTCGCTGTAGATGAAGGGGTAAGGAGGAATAAAGGAAGACAGGGCGCAAAGGATGCCCCGGATGTGATCAGGAAAAATATGTCGAATTTCCCGGTGATTCTTCCTGACTTTTCACTGCTGGATTTCGGAAATATTACCTGTGATGACGGTAATCTGGAAAATACACAGAATAGTCTTGCCAAAAAGGTGTCAAAGGTTCTGCTTAAAGGTGCCAGATCCCTTGTTTTGGGAGGCGGGCACGAAGTGACCTATGCACATTATCTCGGAATTAAAACGGCCTTTCCCGAACAGAAAATAGGGATCATCAATATCGATGCTCATTTTGATAACAGACAGCCGGAAAAAGGAACGGGTGCCAGCTCGGGGACAGGGTTCTGGCAGATCGCGCAGGAAGGGGAGATCCATTCATTACATATCGGGATCCAAAGGAACTCCAATACATTGAAATTATTTGATACGGCTCATCAGTATGGAATGAAATATATCCTTGCAGACGAACTTTTTTTTGAGAATCTTCCATCCGTTTATCAGCGTATTGATGATCTGCTTGCCGGTGTAGATTTTGCCTACCTAACTGTTTGTATGGATGTGTTCAATGCTTCTGTTGCTCCCGGAGTTTCTGCTCCTGCCTACAACGGTATTTTTGGAGATACGGTATTCATGCATTTTTACCGGCATATTTTAAAGAATAAGAAGCTTATTGCTCTGGATGTAGCAGAAGTTAATCCGTCTTATGACATTCAGGAAAGAACGGCCAGGCTGGCAGCGAGCCTGGTGAATGAATGGTTTATGATCAACAGAGAATTATAACTTTATGATAGAGAAAATCATTCTTTTATTCCCCCAAAGGAATAAGATTTGCTGCTTTCACCATGCTTTATAAGGGATTGTAATCATATCCTATTTTGAAATAACATTACATTATGGAACAATCAATTGAAAATAAACTTATTAAGGCTGATAATGCCTTCTCCCGGTGGAAAAGGGTTCCTTTTGAAGAAAGACAAAAGCTGATTGCAAAAGCAGCGGATCTCCTAAGAAACAATTCTGAAAAGTTCGGCAGGATCATTACGGCAGAAATGAACAAACCGATCTCGCAATCTATTGCCGAGGTAGAAAAATGTGCCTTAATGATGAATTATTATGCCGATGCTGAAAATATCATCGAACCTGAAAAGGTTGAATCTGAATTTAATTATTCTGAAATTCATTATGTACCGAAAGGAGTGATTCTGGGTGTAATGCCCTGGAATTTCCCTTTCTGGCAGGTCTTACGGTTTGCCATTCCTGCAGTTTTGGCAGGAAATACTGTGGTATTGAAGCATGCATCAATCTGTTTTGGAAGTGGAAATGCCATTGAGCAGGTTTTTTTGGAAGCCGGTTTTCCGGAAGGCATCTTCCAGAATCTGGAAGTAGGACATAAGGAAGTTAAGGAAATTTTAGAGCATGAAGTAGTGAAGGGTGTCAGCTTGACAGGAAGCGGTAGAGCAGGGGGAGAAGTGGCTTCCGTGGCCGGGTTAAACGTTAAAAAATCATTGCTTGAATTAGGAGGAAGTGATGCGTTCATTGTTTTAGATGATGCAGACCTTGATGAAGCTGCAAGAACAGGAGCGCAGGCAAGGCTTCAGAACTGCGGCCAGACCTGTGTTGCTGCTAAAAGATTCATTATTGATGAAAAAATTGAGGATGAGTTTCTTCCGAAATTTATCGAAGAGTACAAAAAATATGAGCCGGGCGATCCGATGGATAAGGCTACCAAATTGGGAGGTATGGCCCGCCCGGATCTGGCAGATGACCTTGAAGATCAGTTTAAAAGGGCCCTGGAATATGGTGCTGAAATTATTATTCCTCTGGAAAGGGTCTCTGATCATGAGTTTAAACCCGGTCTAATCAGGGTAAAAGAAGGAAATCCTATCTTGCAGGAAGAGCTATTCGGGCCTCTTGGAATGGTGATGACTGCCGGAAGTGATGAGGAAGCTTTAAAAATGGCCAATGACATCCCTTTCGGTCTTTCAAATTCAGTCTGGACAAAGAGTAAAGACCGCCAGCTGTTCTTTATAGAAAATCTGGAGTCCGGAACCGTGAATATCAACAGAATGACAAGTTCCGATCCCCGTTTTCCGTTCGGCGGAACAAAAGCGTCAGGATATGGGACAGAACTTTCCCTTATAGCGCTGAAAGAATTTGTGACCCCCAAGACAATTGTAGGAAACTAGATAAAAAAAGCTACCGGATTCCGGTAGCTTTTTATTTAAATCATAATATCTTAAACTGTAGTTAGCCTTAAAGTGTTTGTTTTTCCTCCTTCATAGGATGGCGTAGCATTGATATTGATTACAAAATCCCCTGACTCGATATAGCCGTAATTATGGGTCAGCATATTTACCTGGATGATGGTTTCATCAGTAGGCTTTTTCATATCATAGTAGTAAGCATGCACTCCCCAAAGAAGGTTCAGCATGGTAATGACCCTTCTGTTGCCACTATATACGATAATATGTGAATTTGGCCTGTGGGCTGACAGCTGGAATGCGGTATATCCGGAATGCGTTAACGTAACGATAGCAGCTACATTGGTAGTCTTTGCGATCCTTACGGCTGCAAGACATACCCTGTTGGTAATAAATCTGTCATCGATACAGTTGTAATCTTTTTCGATAGGCGCATTTTTGTGCTGATAAAAATGGGTCATCTCGATGTTTTTCACAATTTTAGCCATATTTTCAACTACCTGAACCGGATATCTTCCCACAGAGGTCTCCCCGGAAAGCATCACGGCATCGGCCCCGTCTAAAACAGAGTTGGCAACATCATTTACCTCTGCTCTGGTAGGCGTCAGACTGTTGATCATTGTTTCCATCATCTGGGTTGCAATGATGACAGGCTTGGAATAGAACCTTGCTTTTTCAACCAGATTTTTCTGAATGGCAGGAACTTCCTCCATAGGCACCTCCACCCCTAAATCCCCACGGGCCACCATTAAGCCGTCGCATTCCAGCAGGATCTCATCAATATTTTTTACTCCTTCAGGTTTTTCGATCTTGGCAATGATCGGGGTTTTGAACTTTCCATTCGGATGTTTGGCGATCAGTTCCTTTAAATCGATAATATCCTGTGCGTGACGAACGAAAGAGAGTGCGATCCAGTCTATTTCCATATCGAGCATGAAGTTAGCGTCCTGGATATCTTTTTCGGTCAGGGCAGGAAGGGAAACATTGGTATTGGGCAGGTTTACCCCTTTTTTAGAGCTTAGCGGGCCTCCCTGAATGGTTTTGGCCTTTACGGTATCTTTTTCATTGGTCTCAATTACTTCAAGAACCAGCTTGCCGTCATCGATAAGGATTCTTTCACCCACCTTTACATCCTGAGGAAACTGCTGATAGGTCATGTAGACTTTAGTGGAATCTCCTTCTATTTTTTCATTTGTGAAAGTAAGGACATCTCCGGGGTTAAGGTAAGAGCCTTCTTTTACAACTCCTACTCTTAATTTTGGCCCCTGCAGATCTCCCAGGATCCCTACTGAAAAGCCGTATTCTTTATTAAGTTCTCTGATTATTTCAATATTTTTTCGAACCAGGTCATAGTCCGCATGTGAAAAATTTATTCTGAAAATATCGACACCTGCTTTCATTAACCCTAACATTACTTCCTTTGATGATGAAGCCGGTCCTAGTGTCGCGATAATTTTTGTTTTCTTTAAATACTTATTCATAATACTGGATAATTTGATAAAGTTCTTCATCAGAACTTAGTGTATAATCTTGGATCGGAAAGACAAGATTTTCAGGGAGCAAAATTACGGAAAAATCAGGAAATTGTTCCGAACTGTGCAAAATATATTCGACATCTACCTGATTATTTAATAAAAATTTAATATTTTCTTCTTCTGCAAAGAGCTCTGTCTGTTGTTTTTTTTGAATACTTTCAGAAGATCTGTTGGATATGAAGGTAAAACAGGTCTTTGTATACTTGTGATAGGCTTCATATTTTGGAAAATAATAATCATAATAGGCCCCATGAAAAACAATATCTTTTTTTCTTGAGAATTTGAGGTCGTTATTCTGATTGATTTTATAGAAAAACTCGTGATCGGGAATATTCTTTGCTAATCTTACCAATCCTATGGTAATATCTTCAAATTCTATTTCATCTAAATCATAAAGTTTTTGAATTTCCAAGTATATTTTCTTTTTTGTTTAAAATATAAAATGCTCTTTGGGCTGCTTTTTCTTCCGCCTTTTTTTTGGAAGTTTCGGTTGCGTTGGCGATTTTGCTGTCCCCGAGCCAGACATGGCAGCGGAATACCGTAGCTTTATTTACCTGAACCTCTTCGCAGGTTTCATATTTTATCTGTACTTTTTTCTTCTGGCTCCATTCCAGCAGAAGACCTTTATAGCTTACTATTTTATTTTCAAGCTTATTGATCTCAGACGGGGTCAGGAGTTTCTCCAGGATGATCTTTCTACAGGTTTCGTACTGGAAATCCAGATAAACCGCACCTATCAGCGCTTCGAATAAATTTCCTGAAATATTCTCACCTAATGCCGAAGAATTCTGCTTTTGCAAAAGATCCGTAAGCTTTAAATCCTCACCTAATTTATTAAGATTTTTTCTATTAACAATCTTGGATTTCATTTGTGTCAGATATCCTTCATTTGCCTGAGGATAAGTTTGGAACAAATGACAGGAGATGATTGTTCCCAAAACAGAATCTCCTAAAAATTCAAGCCTTTCATAATTGCTGTCTTGATTTTTAGAAGAGTTTTTCAGAGAAAAGGCTTCCCGGTAAAGTGCAATATTCTGCACCTCAGTACCTAACATTTTTCTGAGTTCTGTACTAAGGAAGTAATCTCTCTCCGTTAATTTTCTTTTTCTTTGTTTGAGAAGGAATTTAGAAAAGTATTTCTGTAACTCCATTCAGTAAGTTTAGATTTTCTTAAATAGAACGCAAGCATTATGCCCGCCAAATCCAAAAGTATTACTCATGGCTACTTTTACATCTTTCTTTACAGCTTCATTGAATGTGAAATTCAGCCTGCTGTCAATATTTTCATCATCTGTAAAATGGTTGATCGTAGGAGGTACTATACCATGAATAATAGTTCCTAAAGCAGCAATAGCTTCAATCACTCCTGCGGCTCCGAGAAGGTGCCCGGTCATTGATTTTGTAGAATTGATCTGAATATCATAAGCGTGCTCTCCCAGTAATTTTGAAATAGCGCTGGATTCTGCGATATCTCCTAATGGAGTAGAGGTACCATGCATATTGATATGATCTACTTCATCAGCAGTTACCCCGGCATCTTCCAGGCAATTTTTCATTACCAGATAGGCACCCAGACCTTCAGGATGCGGGGCTGTCATGTGATGGGCATCCGCGCTCATACCACCCCCTTTTAATTCTGCATAAATGGTAGCACCACGTTTTACAGCGTGCTCATATTCTTCAAGGATGATACATCCCGAGCCTTCACCCAGTACGAAACCGTCCCTGTCCTTATCAAAAGGTCTTGAGGCTGTTTTAGGATCATCATTTCTTGTAGAAAGCGCCATCATAGCGTTAAATCCTCCGACACCACTTGCCGTAACGGCTGCTTCAGAGCCACCACATACAATGACATCCGCTTTTCCCAGCTGGATGAGCATTTTCGAGTCGATAATAGCGTTTGCCGATGAAGCACAGGCGGAAACCGTAGTATAGTTAGGACCATGAAAACCATATTCAATGGAAATATGCCCTGGTGTGATATCCGCGATCATTTTTGGGATAAAGAAAGGGTTGAATCTTGGAATTTCTGTATTGGCCCATCCGAGAACTTCTGTTTCGAAAGTTTCTAAACCTCCGATCCCGGAACCCCAGATCACTCCGACCCTGTTTTTATCCACATTGTCTTCGATTATTCTGGAATGTTTTACAGCTTCTCTGGCTGCTACAAGCCCGAATTGGGTATTCCGATCCATTTTTTTTACTTCTTTTTTATCAAAGTACTGCAATGGATCAAACCCTTTTACTTCACAGGCGAACTTTGTTTTAAAGTTTGTGGCATCAAAAAGAGTAATCGGAGCTGCACCGCTCTCACCTTTAACAAGATTTTCCCAGTAATCCTTCGCATTATTTCCAATCGGTGTTATTGCGCCAAAACCGGTTACAACTACTCTTTTTAATTCCATAAACTTTTAAAATTTTCTTTTTGTTGAAGAATATTATTTATTTACTACTTCCTCGATATAAGCAATAGCGTGTCCTACAGTAGTAATTTTTTCAGCTTGATCATCTGGGATTTGAATGTTGAATTCTTTTTCGAATTCCATGATTAATTCAACAGTATCTAATGAATCAGCTCCTAAATCGTTAGTGAAGCTAGCTTCAGGAGTTACTTCTTTTTCTTCAACGTCAAGCTTATCAGCGATGATAGCTTTTACTCTTGATGCAATGTCTGACATAGTAAATTATTTTTTTAATTGTTAGATGGTGCAAATATATAAAATTCTTTACGATAAAACATTTTTTTACTCTTTTTTGTGGATGTGCTTTGGTTATTTTGTAGTGAGATGATTTAGGATTTTAGTTTTCAGGAGATTATATTTGGTAAGGTTGGTATTATTTTCCGTCATGGAGATTTACAAGGATAAAAATATTTCATGTCCGATTTATTTAAGATAAATTGAAACTGTAATGATTCTGAATATTACGGGCAGGGTATGGCTGGAACGCTGCTCGTATCATTTTATAGGGGAACCCGAACAGGAATGACTGTTTTAACAAACCAAAATTGAGCTTTTTAACAAACCGGACTTCGGCTGATATGGATGAAATTTGTATCAACAAAATCAATAAGAAAATGAAAAAAGTATGGTTTGTAACAGGAAGTTCAAAAGGTTTGGGAAAAAGCCTTGTTGAAGCAGCATTGTCGGCAGGGGATTATGTAGTGGGCACGGCAAGAGATCCTTATCAGCTAAAGGAATTAACACAACGGTATCCTGAACAATTATTGCCATTACAGCTGGATGTTCAGATAAAGGAGCAGATTTATTCTTCTGTTAAAGCAGCAATAGATCATTTCGGGCGTATTGATGTTCTGGTGAATAACGCAGGCTTTGGGGTCACCGGAGCGGCTGAAGCATTTACCAATGAGCAGGTAAGGAGCCAGCTGGAAGTGAATCTGTATGCCCCTATTGAGATAACAAGGGCGGTACTACCCTATATGAGGCAGCAGCATTCGGGGCGCATTCTCCAGATCAGCTCTATAGGCGGAAGGGTAGGAAATGCGGGGCTTTCCATTTATCAGGCCGCCAAATTTGGTCTTGCCGGATTCTCGGAATCTTTAAGTAAAGAAGTTCTTCCTCTGGGGATAAAAGTTACCTGTATAGAGCCCGGCGGATTCCGCACGGAATGGGCGGGCACGTCGATGAGTTTTGCCAGGGATATTGATGGGTACGAAACTACCGTCGGAAAGGTCAGGGAACATTTTACATCAGGACAGTTCCTTCCGGTGGGTGATCCGGCCAAAGCCGCTAAAGTAATGCTAAGCCTGGCAGACCATCCTGAGCCGCCTCTGCATCTGGTTTTAGGAAGTGAGGCAGCAGCGATCCTGAGAAGTGCCGATGAAAGAAGAAAAGAAGAGTTTGAGAAATGGCTGGACGTTACAGTTTCAACAGATCATGATGATGCAGTGGATATCTTCAAGTCAGAATTTGGTAAACAGTATCTGGCCCAAAGGACCAATCCGAATGGCGGATCCGGAAAATAATGACAGCTTCCGGAAGATATCAGAATCAGTAATGGGAGAATGGGCATTTTGTCTTCTCTCATTCTGTTATTTATAGAGACCATTGTTTATATTTGTATGGAATGAAAACTATAAGAGAAGATTTTGAAAATATTGTTTATTCCTGTTATGCCCAGGTAAGCAGGCAGGGGGAGCATTTTGTGTCTGAACATGTTCTGAGCTATCAGATTGCGGGGGACCTTATCCTGAATGATGGAATTAATGATTATTCCGTAACCGATGGGTCAGTCCGGTTTTTAAAAAGAAACCAATTGCTGAAGTTTACAAAGCAGCCACCTCCTGACGGAGAGTTTAAATCCTTATCCGTTTACCTTGATCAGCAAACCTTGAAGAACTTCAGTCTGGAATACAGGATAATCCCGGAAAGCAAGCCTGTATTCAATAAACCTATATTGTTAAATGAAAGCTCAGTGCTGCAGGGTTTTATGCAAAACCTATTGACGTATCAGCTTTCCAACCGGCTTTCAGATCCCCGTCTGGCAGAAATAAAACTGAAAGAAGCTCTTATTCTGCTGCTTCAGGAAGCTCCTGAACTGAAGGATGTGCTGTTTGATTTCACCGAACCCGGTAAAATTGATATTGAAGCTTTTATGAATAAGAACTATCATTTTAATGTCAATTTAGACCGGTTTGCCTATCTTACGGGAAGAAGCCTTGCTACGTTCAAACGTGATTTTGAAAAGATCTTCGGAATTACTCCCGGGAAATGGCTTTTGCAAAAGAGATTACAGGAGGCGCATCATCTTTTGGAAAAAGGGAAAATGGCGTCGGACATCTATCTGGATCTCGGCTTTGAAGATCTTTCTCATTTTTCATTTGCCTTCAAAAAGCACTATGGGCTGTCACCGAGTAAAATCACATCGGTATAAGCCTCAATCATCAGGCATAATATTTTTCCCGAATTTCTGTCTTTCAGCACTTATAAAAGGTCATATTCTGGTGATCCGGCTTTGTATTGCAAAAAACAGTTCCAACGGATTGAACTGTAATCATAGAAAATATAATTTTTACGGCATATTTTTTCATACTGCAATATAACGTTGGTTCCCTGCTATGTAATCTATGGTAAAGAAATGTTTTTAAGTTATTCTAGCGGTGTTTTGCAGAGTTTTAAGTCTGAGTTATGGTGTAATAGTGATGAGTGCCTTAAAGTGGCTTAAAATCAAAATGATTGGCTTTACCTGTATGTGGTAGAACCAATCATATTAATCTGTATTACAATATTTTAATTTATCAATTTTTTATAATTTTTTTTGTTATAACGTCTGTTCCGTTGTATAATTTTAAAAAGTAAATCCCGTTAATCAATAATGAAGTATCAATTTTAAATTGCTGTAAATTGCCTGATTGAATAATTCTGCCCTCTGAATTGATAATTTCATACCTTGTAAAATCTGAATCGGAAACTATATTAAGTGAATTTTTGAAAGGATTAGGATAAACACTAAACTGTTTTTTGGTTGTTGTTTCTGCTGTTGCAAGCACTGAATTACATTCAGCAGTCGTTTCAACATAAGTAGCAGTATAGGGTTTTACCCAAAAATTTGTCAAAGTAGAACTATCTTTCCAATCCACAAAAATACATCTCAATAATGGAGATTGTGTTACATTTCCAAATAGTACATTTAGCATATTGCTATTGTTACCATTCCGAACATCAACACTAGCCAAATTACTACCTTGTGTATATAGTTCCTGTAAGCTAGTATTTTGAGCGACATTTAAAGTTGTTAAATTAGAGCTAGTTGTCAGTTTTTTAAGATTGATATTAGAACTAAGATTGATATTTGAAATCGGAGTTGCAGAAAAATTTAGTTCCTCTAAATTAATATTGGAATTTAAAGAAAGATTTGCAATAGGATTGTTTTCAATTCGCAAAACTTTTAACCCACTATTATTAGATGTGTTCAATGTTGAAATTTGATTGTTGGTGCAATATAATTTCTGAAAAGAATTTGAGTTTGGTAAATTAATGTTTGACAAATTATTCCATGAACATGATAAGTATTCTAGGAGCAAATTTTGATTTACAGTAAGACTTGTAAGGTTGTTGTTATCACAAAATACCGTTTTTATTTGAGTATTTTGGCTTAAATCAAGATTCGTTAGATTGTTACTACCAATTTCTAAGACTTTTAGATTTGAGAAATGTTGAATACCATTCAAAGACGAAATATTGTTGCCTAATAGCCATAATTCAGCTACTTGTTGTGCTTCGGTGACTTGTATTTCCATATCATTGTTCGTGTCAACCTTAATCCAATTACCCGCAGAATTTTTTGCGATGTGTGTTGAAGGAGTTGAAAATACAAGTTTAGATTTGAATGTATTGTCAGTAAAATTTACAATAGCTTGGGAAAAGATATTCGCAGTAAGGGCGACAGTAAATACAAGAGATAATTTTGTTCTCATTTTTTAAATTTTTGAAAACAAAAATGCAGACTTATATCTTATTTATTATATTTGTATCATTGTATAATATAACCAAAATGGTTATAATTCATAACCGTTATGATAGGAAACAAGATAAAAAATATACGAGAATTAAAGAATTTTACTCAGGAATACATGGCTGAAAAATTAGATATTTCTCAAGCTGCATATAGTAAATTAGAAAAAGGAGATATAAAAGTTTCATCTGAGAAACTTTCTCAAATTGCTAAAATATTAGATGTTAAGCCAGAAGATATAACATCTTTTGACAGTCAAAAATATTTTAACAGCTTCAATAATGTTAAAGGGAGTAATAACGGTAGTATTATCATTGGAGCAGATGAGACTGAATTGATAAAGAAATTGTATGAGGATAAGATTTCATTGCTCGAAAAATTATTAAGCAATACAGAAAAAGAGTTAAAAAATTATAAAACAAAATACGGAGAGCTTTAATGGCTCTCTTTTTAGTTAGTAAATAATAGTTGTAATTCATGTTTAAATGAAATAATAAAAATTGTTAAGGTATTATTTTACTATATTTGGCAAGCATTATGCAGTGTAGTCTCGCATGAAATATTTATTTTTTCTATTACTTAGTATCTCCATTTATGCTCAAAATATTGTTTCGGGAAATACAATCTCAGAGCAAGGATTTATATTGCAAAATGTCTCCGTTATTAATATTCAAACTAATGAACAAGTAGTTTCAGATAACCAGGGATTCTTTAAAATAAAAGCAAATGCAAATGACGAGTTGAGATTTATTAAAGAAAAATATGAGAGAACAACTAGAAAAGTGACTAATCAGGATTTTTCTAGTTTAATTTCAGTGAGCCTTATTCAGTTACCTATTGAAATTGAAGAAGTTGATTTGGGGTTTAATGCAACGGGTGATTTTAAAAAAGATATAAGTCTGAGAAATTCTAAAAAGAAATTGTTAAACGAAGAAATAAAAGATTATATAAAAACTCATCCTGAAGAAAAAAAAGATGCAAGAATTACCACACCAAATTTTGGAGTTCCAGATATGAATCAAGGGCAGGTCAGCATTTTAAGTGTTGGTAACGGTGGCTCAGGCGGTGTATTAGGGTTAGTAGCAAAACAAATTCTTAAAAAGGATAAGCATAAACCTAATTTTTCAGAAATACAGAATTTCCATAGAAAAGTAAAAGATACTTTTTATGATGATTACTTTACAAAGCAAGGATTAGATGAATTTGGTTTTGAATCATATTTAGTTTATTTAGATAGTCGATATAAATTCTCAGAAAAGTATTTTAATAATTTTAATACTTTAGAAATTGATAAAAAACTAAAAAATCTATTGCAAGAATATATTAATATGAATTAGTCAATACTTAATCTGACAGTTAGGGGTTAAAAATAATTGTCAGTTAT
>NZ_JBGCUR010000079.1:0-773 GCF_041361455.1 Chryseobacterium gossypii
AAAGATAGAACCTTATTCTTCTATCATCCAAATTTATTTAACATAATTTTTATATTTTGTTAATATGAAAATGTAATGAACTGATTTATAGGTTTATTTTTTTAAACTAATGTTTGATAAGGCGGGTTTGTTTTTTTTAAAAAACAGCTTTTAAGGCAGGGATAATTGAATATCGGATGGAGACCGGGAATATTATAAGTGGGCAAAAGGCAGCAAAAAGAGGGAAGGTTTCAGAGTTTAAAGTCTGGATTTAATTGGATAATTGTGATAGTTGGATAGAAAATTCAGGTTAGATCAGACCGGATGGAGGGTGGATGGGGGGTGGTCAGATGATTGGATTTGGGTTGGCTAATAGCATGTTTGTGATGGAATGGATGATGGATGGATCATCATTGAAGCGGCTTCTTAGTCCTTATGATCATTTGCAGGTATAGATCTGAAGTTAACGGGGTGTAATGGCGGGTGAAATGGTTATTGGTATTGGTCATTGGTTATGGTTATAGGTTATGTTTTTTGGTTAAGTAAATAATGGCAATAGACACGCTTCAATGGTCCGGGTAAGATAAGATCACCTGAGGCTGGGTTAGAAGGTTAAAGGTAATTAAGAATAATAAAGAGTATAGGGCAATGGCTGGAGCTGTTTTTCTCCGCGTCCGCTGAATGGAGGGCTCACTGAGAGTATCGGCATCTTTTAAATGCTATAAGGATCATATCATAAGGAACCACCTGGTGGTTCAGGGCCTGTTATTCTTTATTCACGGGTCTCTTACAGC
>NZ_JBGCUR010000080.1:0-759 GCF_041361455.1 Chryseobacterium gossypii
TTATGACAAAAAAAGAATTGACCGGCAAGGTAGTACTGATCGCCGGAGGAGGGAAGAACCTTGGAGGTTTGCTGAGTCGTGATTTTGCAGCGAAAGGAGCAAAGCTTGCGATCCATTACAACAGTGAATCATCCAGGGCAGAGAGTGAAAAAACCTTATCGGAGGTCAAAGCTTTGGGTGCTGAAGCGTTTTTATTCCAGGCGGATCTCACCAAGGTAGAGAATATCACCAGGTTCTTTGTTGAGGCCATAAAGGTGTACGGTGGAATAGACATTGCCATCAATACTGTGGGGATGGTCTTGAAGAAACCTCTTGTAGATACCACGGAAGAGGAGTATGACAAGATGTTCAATATCAACTCCAAGGTAGCTTATTTCTTCATTCAGGAAGCCGGGAAAAAGCTCAATGACCATGGCAAGATCTGCACGATAGTCACTTCATTGCTTGCTGCTTACACGGGCTTATATTCCACATATGCCGGAGCCAAGGCTCCTGTGGAGCATTTCACCCGGATGGCATCCAAGGAATTTGGTGAGAGAGGGATTTCAGTAACCGCAGTGGCTCCCGGTCCTATGGATACTCCTTTCTTTTACGGACAGGAGAGTGATGATGCCGTGGCCTATCACAAATCCGCTTCAGCCTTGGGTGGTCTTACCGATATCAAGGACATCGCACCGTTGATCGAATTTCTGGTAACGGACGGATGGTGGATCACAGGGCAGACCATTTTTGCCAACGGAGGATATACTACCAGATAAG
>NZ_JBGCUR010000081.1:0-732 GCF_041361455.1 Chryseobacterium gossypii
TCAATGGAATTATTATTCTCTCTGATTCTTTCCTGAATCTTTGTGGAAATGGTTCTTGTGTCTAATTCTATTTTATTGCCGTTTGCATCAGCGACCTGTGATTTTAAGCCACTGGATTTGATACTGGCATAAGGATCACTATAATAGTCTAATTGTAATTTTTTGTACTCCTCCCAGGTGATTTCTTTACCTTTTCTTAAATAAAACAAACTATTTTTATCAGAAGTTTTCGTTCTTACCAGTGTGAAATCGTATTCGGATCTGTCATCTGATATTTTTACAATGAATCCGGGCAAACCGTGAAATATATACGGACCCTCCTGGATCGGAATGCTTGAAGTGAACCATGCGGTCCAATTTCTTCCTCCATATCGGGTTGTAGCTTTCTGGGTTTCATATTCCCCATTTTCATTTTTGTCTGGCAGGATTTTCCAAATTAATTTATCTGTAATTCTAATAAAATAATTATTGTTTATCAGAGGAGTTGTAATGCATTTTATTATATTATGACTGGCAAGGTTTTTCTGAATATAGATCTGATCAGAAAAAAGAACGCTTTGCAAGCCTCCAAATCCTGTTTTTTCTTTCAGTGAGTCTGAACGGCGGGCCTGCTCAGACCGGAATACTGACTGTTTTCCCAGTACATCGAGATAATATTTACCACTTACCATGCTATCCTTATTAGCATCGGACTTTTGCCTGAGCTCGTAAATAAAGGTTAAGTTTTGAGCT
>NZ_JBGCUR010000082.1:0-731 GCF_041361455.1 Chryseobacterium gossypii
GTAAATGATGGTCAATTATTTTTAAACTTCGCTTAACCCGAACTCAGGTTAAGTAATTTCCGCTACCCAATTAGACGAAGAAGACAAATCCATTGTCTTTAAAATGGTGACAAAAATGCTCACCACTAAAAAATTTAAAGATTTCTTTCAGAAAAAATGTAACGACACTATAAAACAACACCCTCTCGCTTTTGCGAGGGGGTGTGTTATTATTCTTTTATTATCTTTATTCTTCCTGTAAACAATAACTTTAGATATAATTTCCAATTAAATTTGTAATTGTATATCCTCTTTAATTTTATAGAAGAGTCTATTTCTTTAAAGTTATCATAGAATAATCCGCTTATTTTAAAAACAGTATAGTCATTTTTAATAAGATGAATAACATCATACTGCCCTCGAACACTTACTTCTGAGTTTTAATTTTATTATCAAAATCATCTAATCTTAAAATGCTTCCGAAAGGACGTAGAATAGAATAATATTTCAACTGATTTTTTTGACCGTCTATTATTATATATTTAAAATCTTTGATTACAGTTGAAAGAAATAATTCAAAAGAAAGACAAAGAACCAAAATTAGAATATTAGAAAAGGATATTCCTTCTTTTATTATATAAAATATAGTTTTTATTATGAACATATAAAACCCAAAAACTAAGAGAAATAGCATTAGGTGTAATAGCCACGACTTTATCTGACAGTTATATCAAATTAAATAACTTTAAAAC
>NZ_JBGCUR010000083.1:0-700 GCF_041361455.1 Chryseobacterium gossypii
TTTTAAAAGGGAGCAGTTCAGGATGGGGAAGCCAAATACAAAGCCAGTTTAATTCCTATATGAATAGCTGGAATGCGCAAGGTGGATTTAATAATATTTTATCTAATACATCTTTTTTAGCTAATACCGCAATTGGATTGGTTTCTACAGCAAATATTCCAAGAACAGGTGTTTTTAAATATAATGACATATGGCACCAAACTAAAACAAGAGGAACTTCTTTTGCCTGGCAAAACAAATGGAAAAATCCAGGAGCTAAATATTGGCGAGGACAACAAGTAAAAGGTTTCCAGGGAGCAAGAAGTTTAGGGACGAAATTAACAGCTGCTGGAGGTGTCTTGTTAGTAGCAGATGTTGCTATGTCTGGACAGGTTAAACCATCTCACATAATTAATGGAGCTATGTTGGGAGCTTCAATGTCAGGTGTAGGTTCTATAGTTGCTGGAGCTTGGTTTGTAGCAGATATGGGAACAGGTGCAGTTAACTATTTGAGTGGAAATGGTTTTACAACTCTTTCAGATGTAATAGACCAAAGTGAATGGGGTCAAAGTATTACGATAGATATGTATGATGGACTATATTAAAAAATTGGAAATGATAAAAAGCAAGATACATATTAATTGGTATTTATGGTTATTCCTAATGTGAATTAGTCAATACTTAATCTGACAGTTAGGGGTTAAAAATAATTGTCAGTTAT
>NZ_JBGCUR010000084.1:0-682 GCF_041361455.1 Chryseobacterium gossypii
TCTTTCTTCTTCTTTCTTCCCTTTTCCTCCCCCTCTTCCTCCCCCTTCTCCCCCTTTCTCCTTCCCTTCTCTTTCTTTCTCCTCCTTCTCCCTTTTCCTCCCTCCTTTTTCCTTTCTTCCCCTTTTTTCTTCCCTCCCCCCTTTTTTCTCTCTTTTTTCCCCCCCTCCTCCCCCCTCCTTTTCTCTTTTTTCTCCTTCTTCCCTTTTCCTTTTTTTTTCCTTTTCCTCTTCCCCTTCTTCCTTTTCTTCCTCCCTTTTCTCCTTTTCCTCCTTTCCTTCCCTTCTTTCCCTTTCCCTCTCCCTTCCCTTCCCCTCCTTCCTTCTTTCCTCCTTTCTTCTCCTTCCTTTCCCTCCCTTTCTTCCTTCCCTTTCTCTCTTCTCCCTCCTCCCTTCTTCCTCTTTTCTCTCTCCCCCTTTCTCCCCTTTCCCTTCCTTCCCCTTCTTCCTCCTTTCTCCTTCCCTTTTTTCCCCCTTCTTTCTTCCCCCTCCCCCCTCTTCCCCCTTCCTTTTTTTTCCCCTTCCTCTTCTTCTTCTCCTTTTCCCCCCTTCTTTCCTTTCCCCCTTTCTTCTTTCCTTTCCCCCCTCTTCCTTCCCCCTCCCCTTTCCCCTTTCTTCCCTCTCCTTTTCCCCCCTCCTTTTCTCCTTTCCCTCCTTCCTTTTCTCCTTTTTTTTTCTCCTTCCT
>NZ_JBGCUR010000085.1:0-660 GCF_041361455.1 Chryseobacterium gossypii
CCGTCATAGGTTAGCCCCCAGCCTTCTCCCAATACATTCGGGTAAGCAAACTCGGATAACAGCTTAAGGGAATTCTTATCATAGATATATCCTCTCTTGCTTTGCCAGGTCAGTTGGTATACTTTATCCCCCACAATGGTGCTCCCTTCTGAAAAATCTTCCTGTGCCTGTTTTGTAGAGGCCAGAGGAGTGGTAGTCCCCAATGTATATTTCAGAATCTGCGAAGAGCCGTTCTGCCCGTCACTTTCATAGATCGTGTTTCCTTCAAGCTGAAATCCCTGTACAAAGTTTTTGGGATCATGCGGATATTCAGACACGATCTCATATGAAAGATTTTTCTCGGGATCTTTTGCGAAAACATTGATGGTAGCGTCCTGATTTAAAGTTTCCCCACTTTTGATTTTGATATTGAATGTCACGGCATTGTCTCCCAATGTGAAAAACTTAGGATCAATGATCAGGTTTGAAGTTTCCTTGTCACCAAAGCTGATGGTTATACTTTCTGCATTGTCCGTAATTTCTTTCGGAAGATTAAGCTTATCGCCGAAATGGTAGCCTTTGGCTTCCATCGAGGTATTATAATTACTTAAAGAGTCAAGGATCTTTTTATCATTCTTACAAGACACCAGAAACAAAACCGCAGCAAAGCCCGCTATTATA
>NZ_JBGCUR010000086.1:0-657 GCF_041361455.1 Chryseobacterium gossypii
ATTGCATAGGTTCACATTTTTTCCATTTTTTTCTTAAGTTCGTCTGCTTTCTTTACATCTTTCTCTACACCAATACCATTTCTGTAAATCTCTTGAAGTTTAGACATACAATTAATATCATTTAATGAAGCTCCTTTTTTTAAGTATTTTAAAGCTTCATTTTTTGCTTTTTCATTTATTTTTGCAAAATCAGAAATGTCTTCGTATGTATTATTATTGTTCATTGCAACAATATCTTCAAATGCTTGGCTATATCCATCCCCTTTATTATACTTATTTGCCATAATTAGAGAATACTTATGTAGCTCTTTATAATTTGAGTTTTCTATATAATGAATTGCAAGTCGATTAAATGAGTAGTTATCACCTTTATTTATTACTTCCTTCTTAAACTCCTCTAAATCCTTCTTGCTAAGAACAGTATCGGATATTGCTATTACTGTGTCTGTTACCTTTATTGAAGGAGAAATATTTTTATCTGCTTCTCCATTAGTTTTCTTACAATTATAGAAAATTAATAAAACAATTAAGGAAATTGTAATTTTGGTTGTGGTTGTTGCCATATGCTTTTTAGTTTATCTATTATTCCTGTTATGTTTTGTCCGTTAATAAAGTGATTCCACCTTCCTGGATTAAAAAACTTATATCTTCCTGCAA
>NZ_JBGCUR010000087.1:0-657 GCF_041361455.1 Chryseobacterium gossypii
ATTGCATAGGTTCACATTTTTTCCATTTTTTTCTTAAGTTCGTCTGCTTTCTTTATATCTTTTTTCACACCAATGCCATTCCTATAAATCTCTTCCAATTTTGCTGTACACCCAATATCATTCAATCTTACTCCTTTTTCCAAATATTTTAAAGCTTCTGATTTAGCTTTTTCATTAATCTTGGCAAAATCAGGAACATCTATATATGAATTATTATTATTCATTGCAACAATACATTCAAAAACTTGACTGTAGCCATCTCCTCTATTATATTTGTCAGCCATAATCTTTGCATACTTATATAATTCTTTATAATCATTGTTTTCTTGGAAATGAATAATTAATCTAGTAAATGAATAATTATCTCCTTTATTGCTTACTTCCTTTTTAAAATCCTCTAAATCCTTCTTGCTAAGAACAGTGTCGGATATAGCTATCACTGTATCAGTTACTTTTATTGAAGGAGAAACATTTTTATCTGCTTCTCCATTAGTTTTCTTACAATTATAGAAACTTAATAAAATAATTAAGGAAATTGCAATTTTGGTTGTGGTTGCTGCCATATGCTTTTTAGTTTATCTATTATTCCTGTTATGTTTTGCCCGTTAATAAAGTGATTCCACCTTCCTGGATTAAAAAACTTATATCTTCCTGCAA
>NZ_JBGCUR010000088.1:0-653 GCF_041361455.1 Chryseobacterium gossypii
CCCAGGATGCCAATCTTGGAGCTTCCAAACAATGGATCTTTACCAAGTATGATCAGTTTGGAAGAGTTGCCTATACCGGCATCTATACCAGCTCCCAGAGCTATAGCCCTGCAGGAAGAGCTGCAGAACAGGCCCTGGTGGATGCCAAAGGAAGCAATAATGTAACAAGGACTTCCTCGGTAGGAGTTACGGTTAACGGGCGCGGGGTCTATTATGACATAATGCTTCCACGAGCTATCCCAATTCCATTACTTCCCTTTTAAGCATTAACTATTATGATACTTATGCTTCCTATAGCTTCAATCCAACATTTCCGGCAGATATCCTGGGAACTCCGGTCATTACGGATAATGCCACAGCCAATGCCATCAGCACCAAAGGTCTCCCGGTGATGAGCCTGGTGAAGAATATCGAGGATGACAACTGGACCATTAATTATAATTATTATGACAATAAAGGAAGGGTAATAGCCACTCACTCCGTAAACCATCTGGGTGGATATACCAGGGTAGAATCCCTGCTGGATTTTGCAGGTGTTCCCCAGCAAACCATTACCAGGCATAAGAGGCTGGCAGCCGATACTGAAAAGGTGATCACTGAAACCTTTACCTATGACAGCCAGAACAGGCTGTTGGTTCACAAACATAAGGTAG
>NZ_JBGCUR010000008.1:0-117390 GCF_041361455.1 Chryseobacterium gossypii
CCGAGTTTGCTTACCCGAATGTATTGGGAGAAGGCTGGGGGCTAACCTATGACGGAAAGCATCTCATCGCTTCCGATGGCAGTAAGCAGCTATACTTCCTGGACCCGAAAGACCCTTCAAAGATAATAAGAACGATATCGGTGGCCGGAAATACGGAAGTGTATGATCAGCTCAATGAACTGGAATATCATAACGACTTTATCTACGCCAATGTATGGCATAAGCCTATTATCCTGAAGATTGATCCTGAAACGGGAGCCGTAACCGCCAGATTGGACTTTACAAAGATCACCGATGAAAATACCAAAGAAGACCGTGAGCATACTTTGAACGGAATTGCCTTTAAGGGTGAAAATATGCTGGTAACCGGTAAAAACTGGCCCAAGATTTATGAGGTCGTGATCAAACAGTAAAAAAATTAAAACAATATCCACCATAATAAAATAAAACATGTAAATTGCCGGGATTCCCCGGATATTATAAGAACTTTGAAATTATTGTATCTGATATTATTTACTTTTATTTTCTGTTCATTGTCTGCACAGAAGAAACTTCCCTTAGACACCCTGAAGCTTAAGGAGGTGAATGATATGCTTGCGGATGATTACGGCAATCTGTACATTTATAAAAACAAGGACTTCAGCTTTACAAAATATGACTCATTGGGAAAACAGATCGGGAAAATGATGCTTACCGTACCTTATAAAGTACAATCTGTACAAAATCCTTTGAGTGTTCCTTTATTTTCAGAAAATGCCCAGGAAATGAAATTCGTAGACCAGAACCTCAACGAGATCCAGAAGATAGATTTTAAACAGAAGTTTGGCTTCATCAAAATGGCTTATGCGGAAGATCTGCAGCAGCTATGGCTGTTGGATGAAAGCTCGAAGCGGCTGATCCAGTACAATTTCAGAAATGAGACCACCATCAATTCTTACCCCTTCGATGCCAGTTTTGATGATCTTATGGATCTTCTGGTATATGAGAATAAGATCTATATCCTCACCAAAAAACACATCAGGGTTTATAGCCTGAAATTTGAGAAGCTCTTTGAAGCACCGGTGGATAACGGCAAGCGCTTCAGGAGGGAGAATGAGTCCATACTGGTGATCACAGACCATTCCATCCTGCAATACATTCCGGAAAAAGAAATGGTGGAGATCTTTAATGATCCTGACGCTCAGATTGTGGATAAAAACATCGTTTCTTATTTTGAAATCAAAGCCAACAACCTTTATCTTTACAACCTCGAAAAAAATAAGAAAAACAAAGAATCAACAACAGCTGAGACCGGCCTGGAAACGGCAGGGCAGCCAACGGAACAGCCCGTTGAAAATGAGGAGCCTGCCCGTAAAACGGAGGAAACATCTGAGGAAAAGTCTTTGGAAAAAACAGAGGACAATACTTTAGAAAAGCTAATCGAAGAAACTTCGCAAATTCAGGCTGTTGGGATTTAAGTTTGATATAATTCAATAAACACTAGGGGAAAATATGCATATTGCTGTTACAGGAAATATTGGAGCAGGAAAAACCACGCTGACAACGATGCTTGCCAAGCATTACGGATGGGACGCACAGTTTGAAGATGTAGATCATAATCCTTATCTCGAGGATTTCTATGCCGATATGAGCAAATGGAGTTTCGCTTTACAGATCTACTTTCTGGGGAGCAGGTTCCGTCAGGTAAAGGAGATCAGGGAAAGCGGAAAAAATATTATCCAGGATCGTACGATCTATGAAGACGCTCATATCTTTGCCGAAAACCTGAATGACATGGGGTTACTTTCAGACAGAGATTTTAATAATTATGCTTCTGTGTTCAACCTGATGAAATCCTTCATTTCCGCACCGGACTTATTAATTTACCTGAAATCCGACGTCCCTAACCTGGTTAAAAAAATCTACAAAAGAGGCCGCGAGTATGAGGCTTCCATCAGCATTGAATACCTTTCCAAACTGAATCAGAAATATGAGAAATGGATCTCTAACTATACGGAAGGAAAGCTTTTGATCATTGAAGTTGATGATCTGGATTTTGTGGAAAAACCTGAAGATTTCGGATATATCCTTGAAAAGATTGAAGCTGAGCTCTACGGGCTTTTTTAACAATTATTTATTATAAATTAAAGTTCTTGTAACCTGGTTTCTTTCTAAATTTGTTAAGAATAGATAAAAAAAATCAAAATGCTGGTAAAGGTCTTACATAATGGAAATTGTTCAAAATCAAATGCTGTTCTGGAATATCTGGATGAGAACGGGGTGCCATTTGAAATGATCAACATCATGGAAGATCCGTTGAGTGTTCTTGAGATTAAGACCGTTCTGAAGAAGCTTAACCAGAGCGTTTTTCACATTATCCGGAAAACAGAGAAACTCTACCAGGAAAAATTTGCGGATAAGAATTATTCAGAAGAGGAATGGATAAAGATACTGTCTGAAAATCCTTCCCTGATCCAGCGTCCGATCCTGATAAAAGGCTCAGTGGCCATGCTGGGAAGACCTATTGAGAATGTGAAATATTTTATTGAAAAGTAATCAATGAATATCCAATAAAAAAGTCAGCATTTACGCTGACTTTATTTTTACAGAAGAATCACACCTTCTATTTTTGCGACTTCTTTATAGATATGTACCACCTGATTGGCATCTAATACAAATGCGTTAATATTGCAGGCCGTATATTTTCCGTTTTTGCTCTCGCGGTTTCCTAATGTAAATTTAATGCCGTCAAAAACCTTGTAAATCTCGGTAAGTTTAGCCTGGTCTGTCGGGATAATAAATTTAAACAAATAATCTTCCGGAAAATCATGGTGATCTTCCAGTTTAGCCCTCAGAGAATTGTAAAAATCTTCGGGGCTAGCATGCTGATTTCCTTGAAGTATATCCATCTACAATTTTTATGTTATTACATATAAATATAACGTTTTTTTTCTATTTTCCAAGTGGCCCCAGGAGGGATTTGGAGTTTTGATGCTCATAATCTTCAATAATATTGAACAGCCCGTTCACCAGCTGTTCAGAGGCTAATCTGCTTAAGCCGCCTGAATTGACGGAAGAATTATTACCTCCCAGTAAGCTTCCCAGCAGATTGCTCCCCGATAAAGCCGTATTGATGGTTTTCACGATACCGTATTGATTCAGCTTTTCATCAACTTTCGGTGCTATAGCGGCGATCAGCTGCTGTGAAGTTTTCTCTTTCAAAATCTGTGTGGCCGTAGTTCCCTGGATAATTCTTGTAACATCCTGTGCATTCAGGCTATTCACCGCATTTTCCAGAATAGGTCTGGAGATGTTCACCGTATAGGCTGCTGCCTGTGCAATATAATCCCTTTCCTTGGCCACTAATGAGGGAGCTATCTTTTCCAGTGTTGAATTGATATCCCTTAATTGTGTAGGTAACGCTTTATCGACTAAATTATTTTGCAGAAAGGCCTCTTTATTTCCATAAATTCCCATTCCTTTATCAATTCCGTTCAAAAGTATCCTTTTGATCACGGATAATCCCAGATCGGTAGTGGCAAGAGAAGTACAGGAATGTATTGCGGTATTGATCACTGCTCCTGTGCCTATTATCAAGGCAGCGGCTATAATATATTTTTTCATGATAACTTATTACTCAAATTGTGCGCCAAATTTAACGACTATTATTGGTTTGACAAATTTTATCAATAAAGTGAATGGTATACACCGACGGAAATCAAACAGAGAAATATTGACAGATGTTACTGATTTAATATTATTGTACTTATAATGCTTTTTATGATTATAGTATTAATTTTTATTTTTTTATTATGATATTTTTGTTAATAAAGGCATTAAACGTTGTGATTATTGTAAAATATTTTATTTAACAGAATACTAAAAAGTTTAAGTTAAATTAACATTGTTGGAGATATTTTTATAATTTTGACTAATGTCTTTTTTTGAGAATTATGAAAATCCTCTGGTAAAAGGCGTTAGAGCGGATTTATATTCGAAATGATTGTACAAAATAAATAAAACTATATGAAACAACGTGATTTAAAGTATTCATGTCTCATTGCAGTTTTGTACTTCGGTATGAACGTCAATGCACAGACTACACCTCAGGATACTGCAACCAAGGAGCAGAAGATAGAAGAGGTAGTGATGATCGGGTATGGTAGTCGAAAGAAGGTAGATAATACTACATCTATCAGCTCCATAAGTGCCGAAGAAGTTACACGGACCAAGGTGCTCAACGCATCACAGGCCATACAGGGTAAGGCTGCAGGGGTACAGGTAATGGCATCTGATATGCCGGGATCTACACCGACAGTGACCATCAGAGGGCTAGGAACTGTACTGGGAGGAAGAACACCGCTTTATGTGGTAGACGGAATGTTTACGAATAATATCAATAATATCAATAGTAATGATATTTTGACCTATGACGTTCTTAAAGATGCGGCCGCTTTAGCTATCTATGGTAACAGAGCTGCGAATGGTGTAATCATTATTACAACTAAATCAGGAAGAGGAAAGCTTAACGTTGAATACGATGGGTTGATTGGTATCAGAAATCCATTGAAAAAGGTTAAAATGGCTAATGCTTCCGAATTTGTGAACTATAACAATATCGGTTTACAAAATAGTGGTAACCCTAATGCTGTGTTACTGAATCCGAATCAACCATATAATACAAACTGGTTTGATGAAATTACCAGAACAGGCATATACAACCAGCATAATCTTTCTATATCTGGGTCTTCAGAAGCCGTAAAATATTTCCTGAGTTTCAGTAATTATGATGAACAATCCATCCTAAACGGAACAAACTATAATAGGACTACTGTAAGATCAAATAATGAATATAGAATTGCCAAAGGTATTAGATTGGCCCAAAATTTAAGTTTAACCTTCACTAATGATACGCCGAAGTCATTAGGCGTGTTTACCACCGCTTACAAGCAATCTCCTCTCGTTCCCGTTTATTATCCCAGCGGACAATTTGGACAATCTATCTACGATAATAATGGGAATATCAGCTATGCCGGCGGGAGATTCAATGATATAGGAAACCCGGTTATGCAGTTGTTTTATGATAACCAGAGAGGTAAAAACTTCTTGCTGCAAGGAGGTTTAAAATTAGATGTAGATATTTATAAGGATCTGAGATTTACTTCTCAATTTAATGGAGAGTATAATACTTATAAATACTACAATTTTATAAATTCTAAAGCTATATGGTTAGGAAATGACCCTACCAGACTGGAGGCTAATTATCCTGGCGATTTACCTAATAATAGGTTAACTAATAAAAATGAAAACTTCTATAATTGGTTATTGAGTAATTATTTAACCTATACGAAGAAAATTGATAATCATGATATAGAGGTGGTTATTGGTACAGAAGCTTCTGTGAAAAATGGTCTGGAAACATTGATCGTAAACAGGAAAAATTTACCGCTAGATCAAAGCTTCTGGGATCTTACGGGGGTAGACTACTATGGTAACCTGTATAGTGATAATGATACTAAAGCTATTGAATCAAAAAAAGGAAACAGAAATACAACGATCTCATATTTTGGAAGATTACAGTATAAATTTATGAACCGCTATTTATTAAGCGGTACCATAAGACGTGATGGATCTTCTCAGTTTGCAGCAGGTCAGAAGTGGGGAACGTTCCCGTCTTTTGGCGCCGGATGGGTGATTTCTGAAGAAGATTTTCTGAAGGACGGATTCTTTAATACATTAAAATTAAGAGGAGGCTGGGGTAGAATTGGTAATCAAAATGTACCATTGAATTATTTACCATTATTATCCGGATCTGCATATAATTATGCTTTTGGAAATTCTCCTGTTAGCAATGGGGTTACTGTTAATAAAGGCTATGATCCGGATTTAGGCTGGGAAGTTACAGAAGAATCTTCTTTAGGGTTGGATTTCGGTATTTTAAATAACAGATTAACCGGTAGCTTAGATGTATACAACAGAAAAACCAAGAATATTATTCTTGCAGTTACGCCATATCTGGCAACAGGAATTTCTGAGGTCAATTATTCTCACATGGGAAGTGTTGTGAATAAAGGAGCAGAAGTAAGCCTTAACTGGTCAGACAAAGTAGGAGAAGACTTTTCTTATTCCGTAGGAGCAAATTATTCATATAATAGAAATAGATTAACCAATGTAGATTTATCAAAACCTATTTCGCAAATTTCCGGAGGTAGCTTAGGTAATGGACAATGGACAAAACTCTTTAATGCAACAACGGTAGGGCAAGCTTTAGGTAGCTTCTATTTATGGGAATTTGACGGATACGATGCTGATGGAAATATGAAATTTAAAGATTTGAACGGGAATGGTATAACAGGAAGTGCAGATGCCGGAGACAGACGCTATTTTGATTCTTACATTCCAAAATCAACTTTGGGTGTTAATATTTCTATGACTTACAAAAACTGGGATTTTGCTTTAAATGGATACGGTGCTTTTGGCTTTAAAATTTATAACGGTAAAAAAGCCCAGAGAATCAGTGGAGAAAATATTGAAGCATCAGTAGCAAATGACTTCTGGACATCTTCTAATCCTAATGCAGCGAACCCGGCTCCTGGTACAGCTATTCCTATTGCCTCTACATTCTTTTTAGAAAGCGGTGATTATTTTAGAATTAATAATATCTCTGTGGGATATACCTTTAAAAATATTACCGAATATTTTAAATCGATCAAGCTGTATGTAAGCGCTATTAATCCAATTGTTTTTCAGAAATATTCAGGATACTCATCAGAATTATCAGGATATAACCCTGCAGATCCTACAGCTGAAGGAGATCCTTATAAATTAGCTGGTGTAGAATTGGATTCCTATCCTACTTTAAGATCTTTTGTATTTGGTGTTAACCTTAATTTTTAAAAAATGAATAAAAAATATATCATAGCAGCAGCAATTTTAATTTTAGGTGCTATAAATCAGAGTTGTAGTGATGACTTTATTGATGTATCTCCTACTGAAGCCATTCCAGAATCAGCAATTGAAATTTATAATAATAATGAAGGAGCTAATAGCTTTGTAACTGCCATTTATGCAAAATTCTTAGATTGGAATATGAGTACATTTGCATGGATTGGTGTTACTTCTATTGTTTCAGATGATGCGGATAAAGGTTCCAGCCCTGGAGATACAGGATCTGATAAAGATATATTGGATGCATTGAATTTTACCCCGTCTACTCCTTCGTTTAAAGAGTTGTTTGCGGCCAATTATCAGGGTATTAACAGATGTAACCAGGCATTGAAATATATTCCGCAATTAGACAAGGCAGATCCTGAGCTAAGAGAAAGACTGATCGGAGAGGCTAAATTTTTGCGGGCATTTATGTATTTTACTTTAGTCCGTTCATTTGGAGGAGTACCTTTGGTGGATCACGTGCCTGTTTCAGGTGTGGAAGAGGATAGAATAATGACTCTTACACGAAAAAGCAAAGAAGAAATTTATGCATTTATTGAACAAGATCTCAGAGATGCGATCGAAGTTCTGCCTGATAGGTCAACCTATACAGGGAACAATGTGGGAAGAGCATCCGTAGGGGCTGCCCATGCTCTGTTGGCAAAAGTTTATTTATATCAGAAAAAGTGGCAGCTGGCAGTAGATGAGTGTAATAAAGTTACCGGCTATTCCCTGACTCCTAATTTCCAGGATATTTATAAAGTTTCCGGAGAAAATAATGCAGAATCTATCTTCGAAATCAATGGTAGTGGAGGTACTGCCGGAAGAGCCATTCAGCAATACAGTCAGGTACAGGGAGCAAGAGGAACTACTGGATGGGGATGGGGATTTGCAACTCCTACCCAGGGATTATATGATGCTTACACGGCTGAAGGTGACACCGAAAGAAGAGATGCAACGATTATTCATAGAGATATGACCTTATATGATGGATATCATGTTGGTCCTAATGTAGAAAATAAATTTTATAATTATAAAGCATATTCATCTAATTATAGAGATCAGGCTTCAACAGATGTCAATATTCGTTACTTAAGATATGCGGAGATTTTATTGATCAAAGCAGAAGCTCTTAATGAATTGGGGCAAACAAGCGCTGCTATTCCTTTATTGAATCAGGTAAGACAAAGAGCAGGAATCGCGGATACAAATGCCTCTACCCAATCTGCTTTAAGAACCGCTATCTGGAAAGAAAGAAGACTTGAACTCGCTTTTGAGCATGACAGATGGTTTGATCTTATTAGAACGGGACAGGCACAAGCTGCGATGGCAGCAGACGGAAAAAATTTCGTTGCGGGTAAGCACGAATTATTCCCGCTTCCTCAGGACTTTATTAGCGAAGCAGGAGGTTTATCGGCACAAAACCCCGGCTATTAATCAATAAATAACTTTAGAGGAGAATGAAAGTTCTCCTCTTCTTTTAGAACCCAATTAAAAATAAAACAATGAACAGGATTATAGTGTCTGTTATTGCAGTATCATTGGCTGCCTTTTCCTGCAAAAACGCCCCCACTTCAAAACAGGAGGTTGCTCAAAATAAAATAATAAAAAGTAATATAACGGATGAGCAGCTTATGGACAAGGTTCAGAAAGATGCCTTAAAGTATTTTTGGGATTTTGCGGAGCCCCATTCCATGATGGGAAGAGAACGCTATCATGAAGACAATATTTACCCGGAAAATGATAAGCATGTAGTAACCACGGGAGGCTCAGGATTTGGGCTGGCAACAATCCTCGTAGGTGTGGAAAGAGGATTTGTTCCGAGAGAAGAAGCGGTAAAAAGGCTTACTCATATCATGGATTTCCTTGCCAGGGCAGACCGTCATAAAGGCGCATGGTCACACTGGATCAATGGAGAGACGGGTAAAACGGTCCCTTTCGGGAAAAAAGACAATGGAGGTGATCTGGTGGAGACTGCATTTTTAACATCAGGGATCTTAATGGTCCGGGAGTATTTTAAAAATGGAAATGCAGAAGAAAAAGCTTTGGCAAAAAAATGTGATGAATTATGGAAGGGAATTCAATGGAACTGGTATACCAAAGGAGGCGAAAAAGTACTATACTGGCATTGGTCACCGGAATACCAGTGGGAAATGAACTTTCCCTTGGAAGGGTATAATGAATGCCTGATCACCTACATTCTGGCGGCTTCCTCACCAACCTATCCTGTTGATGCGGAAACCTATTATAAAGGGTGGGCCAGAAACGGAAATATTCTTACTGATAAGACCAAATACGGTTTGCCTTTATATGTAAAGCACAATGGAGCACAGGAGTATGGAGGACCGCTATTTTGGGCACATTATTCATATATTGGTCTGGATCCTACAGGATTATCCGATAAACTGGTGAAAAACTATTTTGAATTAAATAAAAACCAGGTTTTTATTGATTATAAGTACTGTGTTGAAAATCCGAAGAAATGGAAAGGTTACGGACCGAACTATTGGGGCCTTACAGCCAGTTATTCAAGAAATCAGGATGGAAGCACAGGCTACAATGCCCATTTTCCGCAGAACGATCACGGGATTATTACCCCGACCGCAGCTTTGAGCAGTTTCCCTTATACTCCGAAAGAATCTATGGACTTCTTAAGATTTATCTATACCCAAAAACCGGAGTTTATTGGTTCTGCCGGACCGTATGATGCAACGTCGATCAATTATGATAACTGGTTTACCCCGAGATATCTGGCCATAGACCAGGGAACAATTGCTCCGATGATTGAAAACTACAGGACAGGATTTTTGTGGAAGCTATTTATGAATGCTCCCGAAATTCAGCAGGGACTGAAGAAATTGAGCTTCCAGTCAGCTAAATACGGAATAAAGTAAGCCTATTCAAAATATAATTTCAAATGAAGCTAAAATATTTACCGCTCTTATTCCTTCCGCTTTTCTTCCGTCTGCATGCTCAGGAGATAAAAGCAGAATTGAATAAAGAGATTAAGAGACAGGAAAAAATCTCATACATTTTGGATTATCCCCAAAAAACCAATGGGAACATTCCTTTGATCGTTTTTCTTCACGGTTCCGGGGAGAGGGGAAATAATCTTGAAATGGTGAAGGCACACAGCCCCTTTACCTATAAAAACCTGATAAAAGAGCCTGTTGCGATCCTGGCGCCCCAATGTCCTGCCAACATGTGGTGGGATACGGTTACAGTTTACCATTTGATAAAAGATATTCAGAAAAAATACAGGATCGATGCATCAAGGATCTATCTTACAGGCCTTTCGATGGGAGGCTGGGGTACCTGGAAGCTGGCGATGGAGCATCCCGAAATGTTTGCCGCCGTAGTGCCGGTCTGTGCCCCTGCGGATAGGGTGATGGAAGCTAATGTTGACCAGTATAAAAATTTGCCGATTAAAATTTTTCACGGTGGAAATGATGATATAGTATCACCCATAAATTCCATCAATATGTATCAGGCAGTGAAAAAGATTAATCCGGCAGTGACTTTAACGATCTTCCCTGATGACAACCATAATTCCTGGGATTCCACTTATTCGGATCCGAAATTATATGAATGGATGCTGTCTCAGAAGAAAGAATTAAATAAAAATTAATAACAGTTTTAAAATTTTTCGTGAACTTAGCTGTTTATGTAGGAAATTTGAATGTTGTTTGAGAAAAGTTAAAAACTATATGTAAGAATCTTGATTCAGAAATCGAAGATTCATGAATTCCTTAAAAAATGAAGAAGTAATGAGTAAAAAGTTAATTGTAATTGCAGCTTTAGCACTTTCGCCCGTGTTTTCAGCACAGGAGATGATAACGAAACCCGTTCAGTCTTACCAGACGGCTCAGTACCAGGCTAAAAAGAAAGCTTTCGTAGATAACCTTTTGTCCAAAATGACATTGGATGAAAAAATTGGCCAGCTGAACCTGCCAAGTTCGGGAGATTTCACTACCGGACTGGCTAAAAGCTCGGACATCGGGAAAAAGGTTGAGCAGGGGTTGGTCGGTGGACTATTCAATATAAAAGGTGCTGATAAGATCAGGGCCGTGCAAAAAGTTGCCGTAGAAAACAGCCGTCTTAAAATCCCTTTGATTTTCGGGATGGATGTAATCCACGGCTATGAAACCACTTTTCCTATCCCTCTGGGCTTAGCGGCCTCATGGGATATGAATCTGGTACAGCAGTCGGCCAGAGTAGCGGCTAAGGAAGCCTCTTCCGATGGGATCAACTGGACCTTTTCTCCGATGGTGGATATCTCTCGTGAGCCAAGATGGGGAAGGGTGTCCGAAGGATCAGGAGAAGATCCCTATCTGGGTAGTGAAATCGCCAAAAATATGGTTTACGGATATCAGGGGAAAGACCTTTCTCTAAGTAATACCATTTTAGCCTGTGTCAAGCATTTTGCCTTATATGGTGCTGCCGAAGCAGGAAGAGATTATAACACGGTGGACATGAGCCACGTTAGAATGTTCAACGAATATTTTCCTCCCTATAAAGCGGCTGTGGATGCAGGGGTAGCCTCCGTAATGGCTTCCTTTAATGAAGTGGACGGAATCCCTGCAACGGGGAATAGATGGCTCCAGACAGATGTTTTAAGGAAAATGTGGGGCTTCAGGGGATTTGTAGTTACAGACTATACTGGCATTAATGAAATGGTTGACCACGGAATGGGAGATCTTCAGCAGGTCTCCGCATTAGCATTGAAAGCCGGTATAGATATGGATATGGTTGGTGAAGGATTCCTGACAACCCTTAAGAAATCTTTACAGGAAGGGAAAATCACCCAGGCGGAAATAGATGCGGCTACCAGAAGAATCCTTGAAGCTAAATATGACCTGGGGCTATTCGATGATCCTTACCGCTATGGTGATGCCAAGCTGGCGGCTAAAGAAGTTTATAATATGGAAAACCGTAATATTGCCAGAAATGTAGCGGCCCAGTCTATGGTATTATTGAAAAATGAAAACCAGGTTCTTCCTCTGAAGAAATCAGGAACTGTGGCGGTGATCGGGCCATTGGTGAACAATTCCTTAAACATGGCCGGAACATGGAGTGTTGCGGCGAAGCACGATAAAGCCGTTAATTTGATGCAGGGGCTTCAGGCTAATTATGGGAAGGATGTTAAATTTATTTCAGCCAAAGGAGCCAATATAGATTATGATGCCAAATTGGAGGAGATCTATGCAGCCCATGGAAAGAAAACGGGCAGGGATAACCGTTCAAAAGAAGAGCTTTTAAAAGAAGCCGTAGATGTGGCCAATAAAGCGGATGTGATCATTCTGGCTATAGGAGAATCCGCGGAAATGAGCGGAGAGTCTTCTTCAAGAACGGAAATTACCATTCCACAATCCCAGGTGGATCTGCTCAATGAGCTGAAGAAGACCGGAAAACCTATCGCCGTGGTACTCTTCACGGGACGTCCTTTAGCCCTGACCAATGTAAAAGATGCTCCTGATGCCATTCTGAATGCATGGTTTGCAGGCTCGGAAGCGGGAAATGCAATTGCAGATGTGCTGTTCGGGAAAGTTAACCCTTCAGGAAAGCTTCCTATGACGTTCCCCAGAAGTCTGGGACAGGTCCCTATTTATTACAATGCTAAAAATACAGGGCGCCCGCTCAGCCAGGATAAGGTAGACAAGTGCGAGTACGAAAGATTCCGATCCAATTATATGGATGAGTGTAACACCCCATTATATCCGTTTGGTTTTGGGTTGAGCTATACGAAATTCAGTTATTCCGATATTTCGGTTTCTAACCCGAACCCAAAAGGAAACCAGACTGTTCAGGCTTCGGTTACAGTAACGAATACAGGAAATTATGACGGCGCCGAGGTAGTACAATTGTATATCAGGGATATGGTAGGAAGCATCACAAGGCCGGTAAAGGAATTAAAAGGATTTCAGAAAATATTTCTGAAAAAAGGAGAATCTAAAAAAGTTACTTTCAACATCACTCCGGAAAGCCTTAAATTCTATAACAATGAGCTGAAGTACGATTGGGAGCCGGGAGAATTTGATATTATGATCGGAACCAATTCCCAGGATTTAAAACATACCAAAGTCAACTGGACAAAATAGTTATAAAAAGCCATTCAAAGAATGGCTTTTTAATTTTTGGCACAATTTTAGTTATATTGCTCTAACTTAAAATACAAAAAATGAAAAAAACAATTTTACTAAGCACAATGTTCCTCAGTTCTCTGATATTCGCACAACAAACACCTGTATTGGGCGGCGACAGGGATGCTCATGGTTGTATAGGCTCAGCTGGCTATACTTATTCCCAGGTTAAAAATGATTGTGTGAGACTGTTTGAGCAGAAAATACAGCTGAAAGAAGTGAACCCGAAAGGAAGTTCCACTTCCATGACAGCGGTTATTTTTAGCGAAGACATGAAAAAAGCTGAAGTTTTCCTTCCTGAACAAAACTCGGGAAGCCTTATCCTTAACAGGAAAGGAAAAAAGAAAATATGGAAAAATGGAGGCTATACACTGGTGCCTGACAAAAAAACAGGCTATCAGCTTAAAAAAGATAATATAGTAATCTATCAATAAATTAAGTTTTTGAAAAGAGCCGCTCAAAAGAACGGCTCTTTTTTTAGCCCTATGTAATAATAGAGGTTTATTGATTGTTAAAATAAGTAGATTCTAATGTAAACCAAAGACAATGATCAGATATCTGCTTATCCTTTTTTTATGTGTTCCTGTCGCAGCTTATAGCCAGCAGACCAGGCAAACCCGTATGGAAGATCACGGAAACCCATATGATATTCAGGACAGTGTGATGATAAGAATGCGGGATGGGGCAATGATCTCGGCAATGGTGGTTAAGAAAAAAGATGTCAGGTATCCTCTCCCGGTGATTTTTCAGTTTACCATTTATGTACGTGATACAGGAAGAGATCTCCGTAGCCTTAAAGACGCTGCCGACAGGGGCTATGTGGGAGTTATTGCCTATACGCGGGGCAAAAGATTCAGCCCGAATGATATTTACCCTTATGAATTTGATGCGCAGGATAGCTATGACGTTATCGACTGGATCAGCAGGCAAAAGTGGTGTAATGGAAGTGTGGGAATGTATGGCGGAAGCTACAACGGCTTTACCCAATGGGCAGCCTGCAAAACAGTACATCCGGCCTTAAAGACCATTGTTCCGTATGTGGCCAACAGACCAGGGATGGGGTTACCCATGGAAAACAACATTTTTATAAACCCCAATTATGAATGGGCATTTTATGTAGGAAACAACAAATATCTGGATAACGAGACGGGAAATGACAGGCAACGGTTCAGAAAAATGATGTTCAAATGGTGGGAAAGCGGAGCGGCCTACAAAACAATGGACAGTATTGACGGGGCCCCTAACAAATGGTTCCAGAGATGGATCTCTCACCCGGATTTTGATGAATATTGGCAAAAAATGGCACCCTACAAAGAAGATTTCAAAAACATCAATATTCCCGTCCTTGCTTTTGACGGTTATTATAATGATTCTCAAAATTCAGGCCTTTACTATCTTAAGGAACTTCAAAAATACAACCCCGGTACGCCCTGGTATCTCATCATGGGGCCATACAGCCATTTCGGGACACAGCTGGGAGGAGAAAAAATGGTTAACGGCTACCAGGTAGATAGTATTTCACTTTTTGATATAAAGAAGATCACCTACGAATGGTTCGATTATATATTAAAAAATGGACAAAGGCCGGCTGTCCTCAAAGATAAGATCAATTATGAAGTAATGGGGGCTAACGAATGGAGGAGTGCTTCTTCTTTTGAAAATATGCATAATGATCTGCTGAAATTTTATCTTTCCCCAAACATCAAGGATGCTCATTATTTTCTCGATCCGCAGCTATCCGGGAAAGATACCTGTCTCATTCAAACGGTAGATTTCGCTGACCGTGAAACCAGCAATAATGACTATTATCCGGATCCTCTGGAAAAAGATGAAATTAATGAAAACAACGGCTTTGTTTTCATCAGTGATCCTTTGAAGCAGGCTATGATTGTCAATGGATCCTTCTCTGGGAAGCTCCGCATCAGGATTAACAAAAAAGATGTGGACCTGGGTGTTACATTGTATGAGCTAACTCCCGAGGGCAAATATTTCCATCTGTCTTATTATATCGGAAGAGCCAGCTATGCGGAAGATATTACAAAAAGAAGCCTTCTGATACCCGGCAGGAAAACCACGGTGCCGTTTACCAATACCCATCTGGTAAGCAGGCAGCTTCGTAAAGGAAGCAGGATCGTTGTTGCTGTCAACGTCAATAAAAACCCTTTCTCCCAGCTCAATTACGGAACAGGTAAAGAGGTAAGTACGGAAACCGTGAAGGATGCTGCAGAGCCTCTGGAGATCAGATGGTACAATGACAGCTATGTAGAGATACCTGTTTTGAAGCCATATTGAGCACATCATTTTCAGAAATTTTAATCGCCGCTAAAAAACAAAAATAACAGGGTCAAAAGATCGATTCCGATTTTTATCTCTCACCGAAAAACCGTATTTTTGCATATCTAAAAGTAAAAGAAAAGAATGAATTCCTACAAAAATCCATTGGAAGAGCGCTACTCCAGTGAAGAAATGTTATTTAACTTCTCTCATAACAATAAATTCCGTACCTGGAGAAAGCTTTGGATCGCACTTGCTGAAATCGAAAAAGATCTTGGGCTTGAAATTACAGACGAGCAAATCGCAGAATTAAAAGCTAATGTTGAAAATATTGATTACGATAAGGCGGCGGAGTATGAGAAAAAGTTTCGTCATGATGTAATGGCTCATGTTCATACATATGGTGATGTAGCACCTTCAGCAAAAGGGATCATCCACCTGGGTGCTACTTCCGCGTTTGTAGGAGACAATACGGATTTGATCCAGATTCGTGATGGTCTTTTAATTTTAAAGAAAAAGTTGGTTAACGTTATCAAAAGCCTGGCGGATTTCGCTATTCAATATAAAGATTTACCGACTTTAGGTTTTACGCATTTCCAGCCGGCCCAGCTGACGACTGTTGGAAAAAGAGCAACCCTTTGGCTGCAAAGTCTGGTTCTTGATATCGAAGAGCTGGATTTCTTTTTAGAAACCCTGAGATTCAGGGGAGTAAAAGGGACAACAGGAACTGCTGCAAGTTTTCTTGAGCTTTTCAACGGTGATTATTCCAAGGTAAAACACCTGGATAAAGAACTTTCCAAAAGGTTCGGCTTCGAGAAGGTTTTCGGAGTTTCCGGACAGACCTACGACAGGAAGATCGATGCTAAAGTGGTTGCCTTATTAGGAAATATCGCTCAGTCAGCACATAAATTTACCAACGACTTGCGTTTACTTCAAAACCTTAAGGAAATTGAAGAGCCATTCGAGAAAAACCAGATCGGTTCATCAGCAATGGCTTACAAGCGTAACCCAATGAGAAGCGAAAGAATCGGAGCCCTGGCAAAATACGTAATGTCTTTAACGACAAGTTCAGCAATGGTAGCTTCCACACAATGGTTTGAAAGAACCCTGGATGATTCTGCCAACAAGAGATTAACGATCCCGCAAGCGTTTTTAGCGGTTGATGCGATTCTATTGATCTGGAACAATATTATGAACGGAATCGTGGTATACCCGAACAGAATCAACAAACATATTATGGAGGAGCTGCCTTTCATGGCGACGGAATATATTATCATGGAAGAGGTAAAAGCAGGTGGTGACCGCCAGGAGATCCACGAGGTGATCAGAGTTCATTCCATGGAAGCTTCCAAACAGGTAAAAGTGGAAGGTAAAGAAAATGACCTGATTGAGAGAATCTTAAATGACGATTCCTTAAAACTGGATAAATCAAAACTAAAAGAAGTTCTCGATCCTAAAAATTTCATTGGTTTTGCGCCAATTCAAACGGAAGAATTTATCAAAAATGAGGTTCAGCCGATTATTGATGCGAACAAGGATCTGATAGGATTAGAGGCTGATCTTAAAGTATAAACAGTATGCAGTCTTTTCGGCTGCATATTTTTTTAACCCGATCATGAAGAAAACACTTTTGACCATTTTATTGATACCAGTACTTTCTTTTTCTCAGGGAAAAGAAGCGCTAATGTATTTTAAATCAAAAGATTCTTTGGTTGGAGTGAAAGATCAGGACGGGAAGATCATCGTTCCTGCCCAGTTTAAAGTTTTTTCATATTTGAAAGACGGCGAAGTGGTAAAAGGAGAAACGATCTATTTTGATGGGGATAAAAACGGTGAAAAGCCCGGGAAAAATGAATGGGGATATGTCTACGACAGAAAAGGAAATTTTCTTTATAGACCTTTCTTTTACGATAACGGGGCAGATTATTTCTCGGAAGGCGTAAGAAGATTTGTCAAAAACGGAAAGGTTGGCTTTGTAGACAGAAACGGAACGGTTATCATTAAACCAGAACATGATTTTGCTTCACCTTTTAACTATGGCTATGCCGCGTTTTGTGATGGCTGCGATCGGGAAAAAACGGAAGATGAACACAAAGCAATAGTAGGCGGAACCTGGGGCGTGATGAATTTCAAAGGTGAAACTGTAAAGCCGGTTTCAAAATCTGGAAATGCTGTTGAGGTTAACGGAAAATATTATCCGTATCCTTTTAATTATAATGAAAAAGAGAAGACTGTTCTTCAATTTTTCGAAAAACAAAATAAAAAGCTTTCAGAATTGTATTATGTAAATCATTTCACAAAATTATCTGATGATGAAAAGAAACTATTCTTTGAGATCGTGGAAAGGCCAAAAGAAAACTTTCCTTTTTATCAGGTTAATACCTATGATTACAGAAAAGTGGAAGCAGGATTATCATATGATTTTAAATTCCTGATATCAGAAGACGGCAAAAATATTTTTGCACTGGATGATGAGGAAGAAAAGATCCCTTTTGAAAAATGGCTCAAAAAAGAAATGGAAGAAGCCTGGAATTTTCAGAAAACACACCCGGATAATCCGAATAAATTAAGCAAATAAGTCTAATAATATTTTAATATCTGACATCTAATGTCTCAAAACAAAAGAATTTTCGTAGAAAAAAGAGGAATTTTCGATGTTGAAAGTCCAAAAATTTTTGATGAAGTAAAAGCGGTAGCTCCGTCGGTCCAGAATGTAAAGGTGTATAACATTTACGATATATTCGGGCTAAATGACGGTGAATTCGGAAAGGTGGTCAACAGCACTTTCGTGGATCCGGTTACCGATATCCTGCATGAAGAAAATCCGGCGAAGGGGATCCATTTTGCTATGGAATTTTTACCAGGGCAATACGATCAGCGTGCGGATTCGGCACAGCAGTGCATCGCTTTACTGACTGAAAATGAAAAATCTAAAGTAAGAAGTGGAAAGCTGATCGAGTTTGAAGGCGTTTCCGAAGCTGATCTGGCAAAAATCAAAGACCTTCTTATTAATAAAGTGGAATCTCAGGAGAAAGATTTATCAATTTTGGATATTCCTGCGGAAGAAGCACCGTCGAAAGTTATTATCCATGAGAATTTCATTGATTTTGATGCTGCTCAGCTTGAAGAATTTTTTAACAATCACGGTTTTGCATTAGGGTTGGATGATCTGAAGTTCATTCAGGAATATTTTAAATCGGAGAACAGAAATCCTACGGAAACAGAACTGAAAGTTTTAGACACATATTGGAGTGACCACTGCCGTCACACAACATTTGAAACGGAATTATCCAATATTGAATTTGAAGGAAAATTCAAGCATACATTGGAAACCATTTTCAATGATTATATCGAAAAAAGAAAATTCTTAGGCCGTGAACTGAAGCCGATCTCCTTAATGGATCTGGCGACCGTTTGCGGAAGATATTTCCATAAAACAGGCAATTTGGAGAACCTGGTGGTTTCGGATGAGATCAACGCCTGTACCATCCAAATAGAAGCCGAATACGACGGTAAAAAAGAGCCATGGTACCTATTATTCAAAAATGAAACCCATAATCATCCGACGGAAATCGAACCTTTCGGAGGTGCTTCAACATGTTTGGGAGGGGCCATCAGAGACCCCTTATCCGGACGGTCTTTCGTTTTCCAGGCGATGAGGCTAACTGGGGCTGCTGATGTTTTGGAACCGATTGAAAATACATTGCCGGGGAAGTTACCGCAAAAAACAATCACAAAACAGGCTGCCAACGGATATTCTTCTTACGGTAACCAGATCGGTCTGGCGACTACAATGGTTTCCGAAATCTACGATGAAGGCTACAAAGCGAAAAGAATGGAGGTTGGTTTCGTTGCTGGTGCCGTTCCTGTAGACTGGGTGAGACGTGAAAAGCCTGCAAGTGGCGATTCTATTATCATTTTAGGTGGTGCAACCGGCCGTGACGGTGTTGGTGGCGCAAGCGGAAGCTCAAAAGAGCAGGACGAAACTTCGATTCACACGATGAGCTCTGAAGTTCAGAAAGGAAATGCGGTTGAAGAGCGTAAAATCCAGAGACTATTCAGGAACCCTGAAGTGACGAGGCTGATTAAAAAATCGAATGATTTCGGAGCAGGCGGTGTTTCTGTAGCTATCGGTGAAATTGCCGATTCTTTGGAAATTAATTTAGATGTCTTACCTTTAAAATATGAAGGATTAAACGGAACCGAGCTTGCCATCTCCGAATCTCAGGAAAGAATGGCAGTGGTAGTTGATCCGAAAGATAAAGAACAGTTCATCAAATTCTGTGAAGCTGAAAATATCGTTGCCGTTGAGGTGGCTAAAGTGACGGATTCCGGAAGAATGCAGATGTTCTGGAAGGGGGACAAGATTGTTGACCTTTCAAGAGAATTCTTAAATACGAACGGCTGTTCAAAAAGCCAGGAGGTTAAAATCACTCACCTTAATGAAATAAAAGAAGAAACTCAAGCATTCAATGAAGAGAATTTCTTAAAGATTTTAAGTGATAAAAATGTGGCCTCTCAAAAAGGATTGCTGGAAATGTTCGATTCTTCAATCGGTGCGACTACGGTTGCGATGCCTTTGGGCGGAAAATACCAGCAGACCCTTATGGAAGGAAGCGTTCAGACATTACCGATTATCGGAGCGAAAAATATTGAGACAGTTTCTTTGGCAAGCTGGGGATTTGATGCGGAAATTTCAAAGCAAAACTCACTTCTGGGAGCGGCTTATGCTGTGGTTGAAAGTGTAGCGAAAATCGTTGCAATGGGTGGCGATTACAAAAACATCAGATTCAGTTTCCAGGAATATTTTGAAAAATTAGGCCAGAATCCTGAAAAATGGGGCAAACCTTTAGCTTCCCTTTTAGGAGCTTATAACGCTCAGATTAATTTTGGTCTGGCAGCCATCGGAGGTAAAGATTCAATGAGTGGAACCTATCAGGATCTGAATGTTCCACCTACATTAATTTCTTTTGCCTGTGCGAACGGGGAAAAGAAAAATATTATCTCTCCTGAATTTAAAAACGAAGGAAATAAAATCTATTTCTTCAATCACATTGCCCAGGAAAACGGACTTCCGGATTATGATGCTTTGAAAGGAATTTACGAGTTTATTTTCAAAAATATTAAAGCCGGAAAAATTGTCTCTGTGAAAACAATTAAGGAAGGCGGTGTTGCGGTTGCTCTGGCAAAAATGAGCTTCGGAAACAGGCTGGGTGCTGAAATTACGGTTGATGAAAAGGTTTTATTAACGAAAAATATCGGTAGCTTAATCATCGAGTCCAAAGAAGAATTAAGCTCTGCGGATCTTCAGTTGATCGGTACCGTAGTGGCAGATGAAGTTTTAACGATCAATAATCAGCCGATAATGATCAGCAAGCTTTTAGAAGCAAACACAGGCACTTTTGAAAACCTTTTCCCGACGGTTGAAAAAGAAAAAATTACGGTTGAAATTGATGAGAAGTTAAACTCAGTCAACCCAAGAAATATTACTATAAAAAAACACGGAATTGCTAAGCCAAAAGTATTCGCGCCGGTATTCCCGGGAACCAACTGTGAGTATGAAACGTTGAACGCATTCCAAAAAGAAGGCGCTGTCATCAGCAGCCTGCCTTTGAAAAATATCAATCACCAATTATTGGAAGAAAGCATTGATGCGTGGGTGGAAGAGATCAGAACGTCCCAGATCCTGGCTTTCTCAGGGGGCTTCTCGGCAGGGGACGAGCCGGATGGTTCCGCAAAATTTATCGTAAACGTTTTGAAAAACGAAAAGATGAAGAATGCCGTTCACGAATTATTGGACAGGGACGGCATGATCATAGGTATCTGCAATGGTTTCCAGGCTTTGGTGAAATCAGGATTGCTGCCTTACGGAAGGATCAAAGATCTGGATGAAAACTCGCCAACCTTAGCCCACAATGCGATCAGAAGACATATTTCCCAGATGGTGAATGTGAAAGTTGTAAATGACGAGTCACCTTGGTTAAAAGGTATGAAAGATCAGGTATTCACTATTCCGATCTCCCACGGTGAAGGCCGTTTTATGGCTTCGGAAGCGGAGATCAGGAAGCTGTATGAGAATGGGCAGATAGCGACCCAGTATATCGACTTCGATGGAAATATCGCCCATGGGATGCCATTCAACCCGAATAATTCATTGTTCGGAATAGAAGGAGTCACCAGCCCATGCGGAAAAATCTTTGGTAGAATGGGTCATCCGGAACGTTTTGCAGAAGGCCTTATGAAAAATATACCGACAGTGAATTACCACAATATATTCAGAAACGGTGTTGAATACTTCAAATAAAGACAACAGGAAAATGATCGCTATCCATGGCGGTCATTTTTCAGATTTGCAGGGTTTTTATGAAGAGATTTCCCGAATCCTGATGAAGGATGCCGGCTGGAAGGTCGGCACTTTAGACGGCTTTAATGACATCCTTTACGGAGGCTTCGGAGTATTTGAAAACGGAGAGGAGATAGAAATCATCTGGAGAAATCACCGGAAATCAAAAGAAGATCTGGGCCTGCAGGCCACCCGTGAATTTTATGAAAACAAGATCAGGCAGGGAAAGCCCTTTAATGTGGAGCTGGTGGCACAAAAGCTGGATGAGCTTATTTCAGGAGAAGGTCAGACGCTGTTCGATATTTTGGTTGAGATCATGGAATCACATAAAAATATTACACTTATTCTGGATTGAAATATGGCCAATTGAAATAAAGCAGGCTTGATGATGCTGATGAAAGATTTATTAGGATCCCATTATGAAAAAAATAATCGACTTCTTACTACAATACAGGGTTTTTATCTTTTTTAACTTATTGGTTTTTATCGCAAAAATAGGCTACTCCTATAAAAGTGGTTTTAACGGACTCACGTTTGAGGACTGGGATATTGCCAACAATCTGGTAAAATACGGTACCTATGCCGAATTTATCAATGTGGGGCCTACGGCATACAAGCTCCCTTTATATCCGTTCTTTTTAGCGTTCTTTATATACTTTTTTGGAGAAAATGCAAAAGCAGCTGTCATTATTTCACAGCATATCATTTATTTTTTCATACCACTGATGTTCATCCTTATCACCGGAATATTTGATAAAAAGAAAATAGGGATCATTACCGGCTATTTGTTTATTTTTTCACCGGCCTATTTTTTATACTCCAATACACTTGAGATCACCAATGTTTTTATTTTCATCTTTTTAACTTTCCTATACTGCTTTTTTCTGATCTGGAAGAAGGGATATTCCCCTATCAGGATCATATTGCTTGCTGCAAGCGCAGCAATGCTGTTCCTGAGTCAGGTCGTTGCTGTACCCTTTTCCCTGCTCCTTATATTTTCCCTGCTTCTTTTCAGGAAGGTTACATTAAAGCAACTGATCCTTATGGCAGGGCTTACAGGGATTTTATATTCCCCGTGGGTCATCCGTAATTATCTGGTTTTTGACAGAGTCATAATCTCTAAGACTCCTGTCTGGCAGAATATACACTTTGGGTATTTCCATGAAGTGCAGATCTTTAAACCATTACAGAAAATATCATTGCAGAAAGGAACAGAAATCCGGAGGATGAGAACCAAAACAGATGAGTTTACAATGGAAAAGATCTATGAAAAAGAGGTCCGGGACATTATAAAAAAGGATCCCTGCATTGCCGTCAAAAAGGCGGCTGCCAATGCCTTGATGCTATGGTATGTACCCTCCAGGTATTTTTATGACGATTCCCTGGCAATAGTACTGGGGCGCAAGATCTATGTAGTGATTCTTAACCTTTTTTCCGTCTTATCCCTTGGGTATCTTTACAGGAAAAGAAACTGGGGGTTGTTTGTTTTTTCCATCATGCTGTTCATTAATTTTACGGTTCCTTATATGATAGGGCAGGCGGCAATGACACGGTTTAAGCTGGATTTTGAATGGTTTCAGCTGTTCCTTATGGCTTACTTTTTATTCTGCAGGTATTTGGACCAAAAAACAGTCTTGAATCCGGATAAATGAAATGCATACATAAGATCCGGCAGGCATATCAGACTGTGCTTGCGGAAATCTTATGGCTGTGGAAGAAGATATTTACCATACACCAAAATCCCTGCGGCAACTGAGACAACGGCCATGAGCAGGACGGCCCCTGCGGAAATATCCTTGATAAAACCGATCCTCCTGTCAAATTCAGGCTGAATGATGTCACAGACCTTTTCAATAGCGGTATTAAAGATTTCGGCACTTAATACCCCGAAGGAAACAATAAGGATGAGAGCTGCGTCTGTGAGCGAAAGATTCAGGTAAAAAATTAAAAAGAAATTGGTAAAAAGGGCGAGAAGCTCAATCTGAAAATTCCTTTCATTTCTGGCCATCAGGAAAACGCCCCGGAAAGCGTTCCGGAAACTTTTATAAACAGGAGGTTTTCGCATGATGTTTTTTTGCAAATATATAAAAGTATTTTGACGGCAGACGATCACCGGATTTTGGAGATGCCGGATTTTGAAACAGACAGATGATGTTTGTTAAAAACTACTGGGGATTATTTTTTTCTTTCTTGTATCTATTTATTATATTTGTAAAAACTTATTTTTAAATCTATGAAATTTATTATTTCAAGTGGTGAACTGCAGAAGGCTTTGCAAACTGTAAGTGGCGTAATATCAAGCTCTCAATCGAGACCTATTTTAGAAAACTATCTTTTTGAGTTAAATGAAAATAATGTTACCATTACAGCATCTGATGGAGAGACGACTCTTGTGACTTCCCTGGAAGTAAAGTCGGAGGACTCAGGCAAATTTGCTGTTCCTGCTAAAATTTTTCAAGATTTTATCAAAACTTATGGTGAACAGCCTTTGACCTTTTCTGTAAAGGATAATGCGGAAGGAACCGGGAGCCAGCTTGAGATTTTAGATGAAAAAGATAACTTTGCGGTAGCTTTGGATAATGCTGATGACTATCCTGAATTGCCTGAATTTGATGCCTCCCAGAGCGTTACCATGCCCGCAGGAGTGCTGTCTGAAGCGCTTACCAATACCCTTTTTGCAACCAGTAACGACTCTCTGCGCCCGGTGATGACGGGAGTGCTGTTCCAGTTTGGAGAAAATGAAACTAATTTCGTTTCTACAGATTCCCACAGATTGGTGGTTTACAAAAGAACAGACCTGATGAATGCCGAACCAATGGAATTCATCATGCCTAAAAAACCTTTGAATATCTTCAAAAATATACTGGCCAGTTCTAATGACGACGTTACGATCGATTTTAATGAGAACATGGCCAAATTTACCTTTGGCAAGCATGTATGGATCTGCAGGCTGATCGATGGAAAATATCCGAACTATACAGCGGTGATCCCGAAAGAGAACCCGAATGTACTGACGATCAACAGAAACCTTTTACTGGGAGCGATCAAGAGAGCATCTATCATGTCCAATAAATCTACCAATCAGGTACGGTTTAAGCTTTCCGGGAATATTCTTCACCTTCATGCAGAGGATACTGAGTATGCAAACAAAGCAGATATGCAGATCCCTTGCGATTACAACGGGGAAGATATCAATATCGGATTCAGTTCTAAGTTTCTGACCGAAATGCTTACGATCCTGGGTTCTGATGACATTACCATGAAGATGTCCCAGCCCAACAGACCGGGAATCATTGAACCTCTTGACGGTCTGGAAGAAAACGAGAATATTTTAATGTTATCAATGCCGGTCATCGGATTATAATATTACAATAAAAAATAGAGAGGTTTTGATTTTCAAAGCCTCTTTTTATTTAGTAGGCTTATGAGGAGGCATGAAATTTAAAACCTTCATCGGTGCGAATCCTAAAATAGATCATTTTGAACCGGTCTGTTGAAGGGAAGATGTCTTAAAGTCACTCCTAAATTTCTGTATTTCTTAAAAAAATACGACATTTGTAGACTCAAAAATTCAAATAAATTTTCAAAATTCAATAAATGAAAATATCAAATAACTGGCTGAAAGACTATATCAAAACGGAATTGAAGACTGAAAGAATCGGTGAATTCCTTACGGACATAGGTCTTGAAGTTGAAGGGATAGAAAAATTTGAAAGCATAAAAGGTAGCCTGGAAGGGATTATTGTAGGTAAAGTACTGACCTGCGAAAAACACCCCAATGCGGATAAATTAAAGAAAACCACTGTAGATATAGGAAATGGTAAAGTATTGCATATAGTTTGCGGGGCTCCGAATGTGGAAGCAGGGCAAACTGTTCCGGTAGCTGTGGTGGGAACTAAAATTTATGATAAGACCGGAAACTTCTTTGAGATCAAGGAGGCAAAGATCAGGGGCGAGGTTTCACAGGGAATGATCTGTGCAGAAGATGAGCTGGGCCTTAGTGATGATCATGGCGGAATTATGGTTTTGGATGAGACAAAATATGAAGTAGGGAAGAAGTTTGCAGATTATTTTGAATTGACGAACGATGAAATCTTTGAGATCGGTTTAACCCCGAACAGAACGGATGCCATGTCTCATTACGGTGTTGCAAGAGATCTATATGCCTACCTGTCAACCAATAAGCAGAAATCCGAATTTGAGAAAATATCTTCACAATCTTTGAATAATGAAGGGGCACACAGCTTTACCCTGGAGGTTGAAGACGCAGAACTATGCCCCAGATATATAGGAGCCGTAATGGAAGAGGTAAAGGTAGCCGAATCCCCGGCATGGCTGAAAGACAGGCTGAAAGCTATCGGACTAAGCCCTATCAACAATATCGTAGATATTACAAACTATATTCTTCATGGCTATGGCCAGCCGCTTCATGCTTTTGATGCCGACAAGATTGCAGATAAAAAAGTGAAGGTGGGCGTTGTAAAACAAGGGACCAAATTCATGACTCTTGATGGGGTTGAAAGAATCCTGAACGGGTCAGAGCTTATGATCAAGGACGGGAAGGATACCCCAATGTGTATTGCCGGAGTTTTCGGCGGTGCCCATTCCGGAGTGTCTGATGAAACAACCACCATCTTCCTGGAAAGCGCTTATTTTAACCCTGTGGCCATAAGAAAAGCGGCCAAGTACCATGGGCTGAATACCGATGCCTCCTTCAGATTTGAAAGAGGTGTGGATCCGAATATTACCAGAACGGCGATCACACATGCGATTAAGATGATCCAGGAATTGGCCGGCGGAAAATTGGTAGGCGAGTTGCTGGAGGAATACCCAAAGAAAATAGAAGATAATTATGTGATCATAAGATTCTCCAGAATTGAGCAAATCCTGGGGACCAAGATTCACAGAGAGAAGGTGAAAGAAATTTTAAAAGCCCTTGATATCCAGGTATTAAACGAGATCCAGAATGGTTTTGAGATCTCTGTTCCTGCATACAGGGCCGATGTGACGCGGGAAATTGACGTTATTGAAGAAATCCTGAGGATTTACGGGTATAACAAGATTGATGCGCCACAAAAGATCTCTTTCACTCCTGTAAAATTAAATGCCAATGATCAGGACGAATTGGAAAACAGCTGGGCAAGAACCTTACAGGGCTTAGGTTTCAATGAGGTGATGAACAATTCACTCACTTCGGTAAAAGACGAGACCGGGGCCGTAAAACTGTTAAATCCCCTGAGCAGCGACCTTGCCTTCATGAGAAAATCCCTCTTGGAAGGTCTCCTTCAGAATGCAATCTATAATATCAACAGGAAAAACCAGGACATCAAATTTTTTGAATTTGGTAAAATTTACCATAAAAAAGACCGCTATGAAGAGAGGAAGCAGCTGGCGATCCTTGTGTCCGGAAGAGATGTTGCGGAAAACTGGTTACAGCCGAAATCAGCTACCAGCTTCTATAATCTGAAAGGATATGTGAAAGTATTGCTGGAAAAATTAGCTGTCGATTATAAAGAGGTTGCAATATCTGACGAAAGATTCTCTGATGTGCTGGCTTATGAGGTAAATGGGAAAACCCTGGTGAAAATAGGAAAGGTTTCACCTGCCCTGCTGAAAGATTTCGATATAGAGCAGGAGTGTTTTTATGCTGAGATTGAGCTGGAACTGGCTCAGGAATTACGTTCCGGAAATGAGCTGAAATTTAGGGATATCCCTAAATTCAATAAAACCAGACGAGATCTGGCCTTGCTGATCGATAAAAACGTTAATTACCAGGATCTGTATCAGACGGCCAGGAAAAATAAATCCCCGTTTATCAAAAGCATTAATTTATTTGATGTATACGAGGGGAAAAATCTTCCTGAAGGGAAGAAGTCCTATGCCATGAGCTTTGAGCTTCTCAATGAGGAGAAAACGCTGGAAGAGAAGGAAATAACCGAAGCAATGGATTCCCTTATCAAATCTTTCCAGAAGGAATTCAATGCGGAATTAAGGTCATAATTAAGCAATAAATAATTTAGAAAGCAGGATAAGAACGGAAGCTCTTATCCTGCTTTATTTTAGAGATCCCTGCTGCAATTTCCTGAAAATCCGTAAAAACCGTGATACCGGGCGTCTTACCGTGGAAAATGATTTTTTTGATGCAGGCAGTACCATGATAAATAATATAATTTCCGTACATTTGGTAGATAAAAAAAATTAAAAATGAAAAATCTTTTCCTAAGTATATGTGCAGCAGTTGTACTGGCCTCGTGCGGTGCAACGGGCTCTGTTTCTAAGGTCGGAAAATCACAGCCTTCATTGGCAAATACCAAATGGACCCTCGCAGATAATGTAAAAGGTAAAGTGCCTACACTGACGATTGAGGGAGATAAAATCAACGGAAATGCGGGGTGCAACAATTATTTCGGGACTGCGAAAATAGATGCATCCACAGGGAGCTTTTCAGCAGGACAGATGGGGTCTACAAAAATGATGTGTGATAATATGGGAGTGGAAAAAAACTTTATGGATATGATGGAAAAGGCGAACAAATACGTGATTTCCGGAAATACCCTGGAGCTGTATAAAGACAATCTCCTGTTATTGAAATTCAATAAGGCGGAATAAAAAATAAAGGAACTCAGCTGAGTTCCTTTTTTATATTGGTTTGTTATTTAATCTTCATCTTCCTCGTCGTATTTAGCCAGCTCTTCGTCACACCATTTGAATGCGGCCTCTACCACTTTAGTAGCTTCATCTGCCATCGTTTCTTCATCGTCACCTTCAAGATCATCCAGCCACTCAACTTCTTCCTCTTCCACATTTAAGATAAATCTTGGATATTCAGTGTGAACAACGAATAGATCTTCTGGAAATTCCGAATTATCTGCTAATAAAAACTTTGGTAATTTCATTTTTTTAATGTTTTAACTTTAATCAAAGATAATAAAATTATTGATATTTGTTCTTGTCGATTTTAATTTTTTGCAAAACTTTGTAGCCGGTAAGCGTCGTTTTCTGTAAAGTGTCTTTTGGGTTCCTGGTGAAAATTATCTGTGGATTTACGGTGCTTACCAGCTCGGAAACCTGCATTTTATCAGAATCACCTGAAGGCTCCCAATAAAACTTCAGCGCCGCCTTGTCCAGGTTCTCAGATTTTAAGAACCGGGTGATCCGTTTTCTGTTTTCAAGATAGCTTCCTTTTGACAGCCAGGTGAAGCATAGGCCGGATAATAAACTTAAAGCCGCGATAATATAGACCTTCGCCTTAAAAAGAAAGAAAAGTTTCCTGAAATATACCAGCCATAAAGGGAAGCTGAAAGGTGCCAGCAATCTGTAATCCAAAGGATCAAGAGAGTAGAAGTACTGAATAAAAAACATACACAATATGCCGGCCACTCCCGTAAATACAAAGAAGGATTCAGAATCTGAGAGCCTGTATCGGATAAACGTGAAAACCATCAGGATAATATTAAAAAGCCCTAAGCCGTAAATAGCATAATTGATCATTCCGCCACCGGGGCTGGCCATATGAATAAAAGGATTGAAGGTAGTGCATAAGGCCTGGAACAGTTCTGTCAGTAATTGTGATGTAGGATGCAATCCGGTTTCCAGGGCATTCCTGATATAATCTTCATTAAAATGGTCGATGAAGAATAATTTATATGCAACTACATACAGGCCTGCGGTTGCTGCTGAAAATAGCAGTACAAGGGAATATTTCTTCCTGACGTGTAAAAGCCCGAAAAGCCCGGCAGCACCTATGAAGAATAGCGCACTGTACCTTATATTGTACAACAGGATTAAAATAAGGGAAAGGTATAGGAAAGCCTTCCGGCCTTTTAGATCTTCCCTGATCACCAGAGCTGCGATATAAAAGAAGAAAAAAACAAACGGAAGAATGAGCGCTTCGCTTAAAGTGGCTGAAAATATAGACAAAAAACTGAATAAGGCACCGGTCACGATAGATTCTCTGTAATAAAAGTTCCTTTTCCGGGCCCAAAAGATGATCATGAAAAAAGAACAGATACCGATGATCTTGCTGCTCCAGAACTCATCCGGACCCAAATAAGTAAGAAGCCTGATGGCAACAGGATAGCCGAGCGGAGTAGTGGTATTATCAATAACAGGAAGTCCATGGGCAAACCTCATGTACCGGATGGAATCCGGGGTCACCCTTCCTTTTTCGTTCAGTAAAAAACGTAAAATGGTCATCATTACCGTAATGATGACCAATGATATCCTGATATATTTTTCTTTAATTTTCATTAAGGCTGTGCCGGTAAGGAATGGCTACATACTGGTCACCCAATGTATAGATCACGCCTCATGACTGTACATTTTTTATTTCATAAACATTTTTGATACCTTCTCCGCTTTTTTACTTTCAGAGTAGTCATAAAAGCCTTCTCCTGATTTTACTCCCAGTTTACCTGCCATTACCATATTCACTAACAGCGGGTTCGGTGCGTATTTAGGATTCTTGAAGCCGTCGTACATTACATTCAGGATCGCCAGGCAAACATCCAGACCGATGAAATCTGCCAGCTGAAGCGGCCCCATTGGATGGGCCATTCCCAGTTTCATTACCGTATCTATTTCTTCTACTCCGGCAACACCGTTGTAAAGGGTCTCAATAGATTCGTTGATCATAGGCATCAGGATCCTGTTGGCTACAAATCCCGGATAATCATTGACTTCCACAGGAACTTTCCCTAATGTTTTGCTCATCTCATAAATAGCATCAAAAGTTTCTTTAGAGGTGGAATATCCTTTGATGATCTCCACAAGCTTCATAATAGGTACCGGATTCATGAAGTGCATACCAATCACCTTGTCCGGCCTTTTTGTGGCTGAAGCAATGCGGGTAATGGAGATGGAAGAGGTATTGGTGGCCAGGATGCAGCTTTCAGGTGAAAATTCATCCATCTGGCTGAAGATTTTGAGTTTCAGCTCCTGGTTTTCAGTAGCCGCTTCTACAATCAGGTCAGCCGCCGTTACGGCATCTTTAAGTGCGGTGAAAGTGGTAATATTTCCTAAAGTCTCTGCTTTCTGTTCTTCAGTAAGGTTTCCCTTTGCAATTATTCTGTCAAGATTGGTGGTAATGGTTTTTAAACCCCTGTCCAAAGCTTCCTGGGACACATCTACAAGGTTTACTTTAAATCCGCTTTGTGCAAAAGTATGGGCGATACCATTTCCCATGGTTCCTGCTCCGATAACTACAATGTTCTTGATCATTTTTCCTTATTTAATTAAATTATTTTTATAGACAGTTAGATTTTTTACATTACTTAAATCTGCTTTGGTCACCACTACGGTTTCATCAAAATTTACAGTGCCGGCATTCTTTCGGTTCCTTTTGGCATTCTGGGAAGAAACGGCATCTTTGAGCCCTTTGATAAAATTACTTTTCTGTCTCTTTGAAAGCTTGTCTGTCCCGATATACAGGTTGAATTCACCTTCTCTTCCCAAACCGCTTTCCCTGTATACTTCAAATGACCTGATCCTGTTTTTCTTCTGGAACTGGTCCAGGTAACTCATTACAGGCTCCGCAGAGGGAGTTCCGCAACAAATACTCGAATAACTTATCCGCACATAATTCTGACTCTCTTGCGAGAAAAATAATGTGAAACTAAACAGGCTCAACAGTACGGCTATTTTTTTCATATCAGTTGTTTTTTTATGGTGTTTAAAATTAAGCTTTAAATTTTATTTATTAAAATACTCCCAGACCATTCTGGAAATATCAGAGATCATTTTGCAGTTTACGGCATCTGTTTCCGTAGAATTACTTACGAGTATGGCTAATGCATAATGCCTGCCATCAGGTAAGGTGATGATCCCCATATCATTTTCCGCCCCTGTGAGCCCTTCCTTATTTTTGCCTGAAGATCCGGTCTTGTGGGCTACCGGAGTGCCTTTTGGCAGCTGTTCTGTGATTTTGTTGGTTCCTGTTTTGGTTCCCAGCATCACTTTCATCAGATAATCGGTAGACTCCCGGGAAAGCAGTTTTCCGTCATAAAATTTCTTCAGTACATCAGTTGCCGACTTCGTTGTGCTGTAGTTTTCATACTGGGCATTCCAGTCTTTGTGCATGTCTTCTTCATTAAATTTTATCTGGAAACCTTTCACCCCTTTAGAATCCATGAAATTCTGGACGGCTGAGGGACCTCCGATTAGCCTTAATAATATATCACATCCATTGTTATCACTCCGGGCTACCGTAAAATCAATGATCTCACTCAACGGGATCTCTGTATTGCCGTCAGGATACTGGTCCCGGAGCGGAGACCATGTGTTTTCCAGCAGATCGGATTTCCTGAGTGGGATCTTCTGATCTAAAGAAAGCTTCCCCCGGTCTGCAAGATCCAGAACGGCACAGGCAATATGAAATTTGAAAACACTTTGCATCGGCAGTTTTTTGTCACCGTTCTTATGGTAGGCCGTCTGATCCTCAAATCCCAGGACAGAAACGCCCACCGTAGCTTTCTTACCTCTGATAACGGAATTGATTTTTTGCTCCAGAACAGAATTTTGTGCGCACAGCAACGCGGAAATAAAAATGAAAACCAACCCTAATTTTTTCATGACGTAAGATTAAAAATAAATCCCTTTTAAGCTTTAAAAGGGATTTGCAATTTAAGATATTTATTATTTTAATTCAAAATAATTTAGATTGATACCGCCATTTTCAAAAAAGATCCTGATCTTGTTCTCACCTTTTTTTAAGTGAACTCCTTTCACAGCAGTAGTTTTCCAGTTTTCATTTCCTCCCGTGGCTGCCAGCTGAACATTGGCCAGCTGCTTTCCTGAAGCATCCTCTATCCTTATTCGTGAAGCTTCGGTACCTGCATACCTGACATCGAAAACATAGCTTTTATCAGCTTTTGAGTTTATGGTATACTGGAGCCATTCACCGGCTTCGGTTTTTCCTACATAATACCGGTTGGTAATATTATCATTACATGTATAGATATCCACGCCGTCATTTCTCATCTGGTTTCCGGAATTCCATTCAGACCTTTTTTTAGGGTCGCTTACCCAAAGGTTGATATAATCTTTATCTTCATAAGCAGAGCCCATTCTTCCCAGATCATATTCGGTGGCAAATATCCTTCCCGGGGCCTGGTGGTTCCTGAATGGCTTTGTAGAATCATCCGTTACCTGCCTGAACATGGCATCGATCACATCGTTTTTAATTTCAACATTGTTGAATTTATAGTTGTCTGCAATTTTCATCAGGGCCCGGTAGGCAAATTCCCTGGATGGTTTTTCACCCCCGTTTTTCCAGTAATCCAGCAGCTTCTGGTATTCCGGAGTGATTTTTACATTCGCGATTCCTGCAATATTGTCTATCTTTTTCATTGGCCAGAAAGCATATCCTATGTTATGCTTATTCAGGAGCTGGATCAGTTCCGTAAACCATACATTGGAATTTTCTCCCGTCTCACCCAGCCAGATAGGGACATTGTGTTGCTGCCTCAGGTCCAGGGCAAACTTCAAGGTCTCATCATTATTATAATTCCAGTATTTATGGAAGCTGAATACCATATTATTATCCCAGAGAGGGATCAGCCCGTTATAATTATTTCCCCAGCCGTTGCCTTCGATAATGATGATGTGTTTTTTATCCACTTGCCGGATGGCTTCCGTAATCTCTTTCTGTAATTTCCAGAGCGGTGCGTTGGATGTTTCGTCCGTACCGTTTGGATTCTTTCCTGTGAAATTAATGTTCGGCTCATTGATCAGATCATACCCGCCGATCCACGGCTCATCTTTGTACCGTTCCGCAAGCTTTCTCCAGAGTGCAACAGTTTTTTTCTGATTTTCCTCACTTTCCCAAAGCGAAGGCTTGGACTTGTCATTATCCGAAATATTGACATCATTTCCCTGTCCGCCTGGTGCCGCATGCAGATCCAGGATCAGGTACATCTTATTGGCTGCACACCATTTCAGGAGGTCATCCGTCATTTTGAAGCCTTCTTCCAGCCAGGTATTCTGGCCTTTCACCGGCTCTTTTTCGATAGGCAAAGTATAAAGGTTATAATGCATCGGCAACCTTATGGAATTAAAACCAGATTTGGCTAGAAAGTCAATGTCCTGCCTGGTGATCCCATTTTTCAGGTAAGCTTTATAAAACTCATTCATCCCGTCTTCACCAATCAGTTCTGCAATTTTCTGTTTGATCTTATATTGTGGGCCGGCAAAATCTGCTGTTTTCAGCATATAGCCTTCCTGCAGCATCCATCCTCCCAAACCGAGTCCTCTTAGCTGGATATTTTCGCCTTTATCGTTAACAATTTTCTGACCACTGGTTTTTAAAAGCTGTGATGTCCCAAATTGAGACAATAAAAAAGCGGATAATAGAATGGCTCTTTTCATAGTTGTTTGGATTATAAATGATTATTTTTTAGGGATTAATTGTAGCTGACGGTGGTATCCATGTGCAGTTCATTCACATTGATGCCGTTGGTTTGGGGTGGAAACCCATTTATATATAAAATAAATTCTTTCAACTGTTATTGAATTGTTTCCAAATATATTGCTTTTTTTGTTTCTGTAGCCACTTTCTGTTGTTAAATCTTTAATTTCGTTTTATAGAAAATGGATCAGAAGCCAATGAAATTTTAAAGATCATCAGAAACAATCTGGTATGGGATGATTAGATCAGATCCTCCTGTCTTTCTTACTGTGGCAGCCGTTTCTGTTTCAGCTGTCACAGCAGAAATAGGGTTTATAAGCTTAGCAGACCGGCTTTAAATTAACTGATCAGTGTCATGATTTCCAGGGCAACTTTCAGGGCCTCCGTTCCGTCTTCCAGCGAAACTTCCACAGTTTTGTTTTCCGTAATGGCATCGGCAAAAGAATTTAATTCGTCCAGAATTGCGTTATTAGGCCGAATATCCGGATATTCAAACAGGATCTGGTTTTTCTCTCCTTCGGCGTTTTCAATGATTATGTCAAAAGGAGTAGGATTTTCCGGAGCCTCTTTCATTCTGATGACCTCGGCTTTTTTCTCAAGGAAGTCAACGGAGATATAGGCGTCTTTCTGGAAGAAACGGCTTTTCCTCATAGCTTTCATAGAAATCCTGGAGGTGGTAAGATTGGCAACGCAGCCGTTTTCAAATTCAATTCTGGCATTGGCGATATCCGGGGTTTTGCTGACAACACAAACACCGCTTGCATGAATGTTTTTTACTTTAGACTTTACGATACTCAGCAGGATATCAAGATCATGAATCATCAGATCGAGCACTACAGAGACATCGGTTCCCCGCGGGTTAAACTCTGCCAGCCTGTGAATCTCAATGAACATCGGGTCTTTGATATATTCTTTTGTGGCAATGAACGCCGGGTTGTATCTCTCAACATGCCCTACCTGCGCTTTTATATTGTTTTCACGGCATTTATAAAGAATCTCTTCAGCCTGTTGCAATGTTTGGGTCACCGGTTTTTCAATAAAGAAATGCAGCCCTTTTTCAATGGCTTTTAGTGCAAAATCGTAATGATAAACGGTGGGCGTTACAATATCCAGCATATCGATCCGGTCCAGCAGATCATCAAAATTCTTAAAATATTTATAGCCAAATTCAGCTTCCAGTTTTTTGCCGTTTTCTGCATCCTTATCGTAGAAACCTACCAATTCATATTTATCTGACTGATCCAGAAGCCTTAAATGTATTTTTCCCAGATGTCCGGCCCCTACCAAACCTGCTTTCAACATAGTTTTTTAATTTTTGTAAAGATAAGAAAGATGTTAGATTTTAAATGCTGAAGTCGGATTTTTGTGGATAATTCTTTTATTTAACATTTAAAATCTAACAGCTAATTTGTTATTTTTGTGACATGCAGGATTTGTTTGTACATAAAGGAAAAAGAAAGATTTTGGTTGATTATCTCCGGCAAAGGATAGGGATCTCTGATGAAAATGTACTTTCGGCAATGAATGAGGTTCCGAGACACCTGTTTATAGAAAGCATTTTTGAAGATTTCGCTTATGAAGACCGGGCTTTCCCCATCCTGGCCCACCAGACCATCTCCCATCCCTCAACGGTAGCAGAGCAGACGGAGCTTTTACAGGTGCAGCCCGGGGAAAAAGTTCTTGAGATTGGTACAGGCTGCGGCTACCAGACTGCTGTTCTTCTGGCAATGAAGGCACAGGTATATACGGTTGAAAGGCAAAAGGATCTGTTTGATTTCTCAAAGAAAAAATTCAGGGAGCTTCATTTATACCCGAAATTTCAGAGCTTTGGGGACGGTTTTGCCGGACTTCCTACATTTGCTCCCTTCGATAAGATCATTGTGACCTGCGGGGCGTCGGTTTTACCGACCGAATTATTAAAGCAGCTGAAAGTGGGTGGCAAAATGGTTATCCCGCTGGGCCCTGCTGATGAACAGGTTTTATACAGGTTTACGAAGATTTCCCAGACCGAATTTGAAAAGGAGGAATTTGGGGCCTATAAATTTGTTCCCATGCTGGGAAATACCAATCAATGACCTTCGGATATTACATCCGCGTATTTTAAGTTTTCATTAAGCAAATCATTCTGATTTTTAATACATTTTAAGTGAGCTTCGGAATGATAATTGAAGCATTTTCCATACTTAATATTTAAACTTTATTATTATGGATACGAATAGGTTTAAAGTATCACACGATTTCAGTAATATTCAGAAAAACCTTCATAATAACCCTGGTTATAGTGTAGAGAGCTATTCCCAGCAGGTGAAGGATTATATCAATGATATGAAAAGCAGGAACCAGGAGGCTACCAAACAGGGGTTCATGGCTCAGGCGCAGAAATCTGCAAAAGATGTCTGGGAGGAAATCCAGGAAATGGCTTCCGAGGCCTGGGAGAAAAACAAAGACCATAAGAACGGAAAGAATTGATAATTTTTAATATTAAAGTTAGAAGAACCTCACTTCTTTTCAGGAGTGAGGTTTTTGATCTTTTAATTTTGTGACCAGGTTGGAATTATTTTTGATCAGATCACTTAAACATCAAATACCAATAATTATGATACCCGAAAACAGCCCGCAAGAACAGGACAGAAGACTGGAGCAAAGAGAATACAGCCCTAATGAGGATATTTTTGAACAGGAAAAGCATATTCCTTTGGATGGAGACGGAAGGCCTGTTGAAGAAGAGATTATCGAAGACGATAAAATAGATAAAGGCCTGGATATTCCCGGAACGGAAGATGATGATGAAATGGAAGAAATAGGGACCGAGGATGAAGAAAACAACTATTGGAGCCTCAGTGATAATGAAGATGATCATGAAGAAGAGAACACGGATCTGATCGATTAGTCTTAAGCATCTTGCCTTGTAAAAAATTCTCTTACCGGAGGATTTTTTTTTGTTTGCATTATATTTTCCAATTTGAATATCTTTAAGACTTTGAATTGAGTTAAATTTTTAAATTAGAAATGACATTCCAGGAACAGATACAACAAGGTATTCCAAGCAAATTACCACAACCGAAACCATATGATACCAACATCAATCATGCGCCGAAGCGTAAGGAGATTTTAGGTGAAGAAGAGAAAAAGCTGGCATTAAAAAACGCTTTACGTTATTTTGACCCGAAATTCCATGCGGAATTATTGCCTGAATTTAAGCAGGAGCTTGAAGATTACGGAAGAATTTATATGTACCGCTTCCGTCCGGATTATGAGATGAAGGCAAGACCGATCTCCGACTATCCGGGAAGATCTGAACAGGCAAAAGCCATTATGCTGATGATCCAGAATAATCTCGATTATGCAGTGGCCCAACACCCGCATGAGCTGATCACCTATGGAGGAAATGGAGCGGTTTTCCAAAACTGGGCACAGTACCTGCTGACCATGAAGTATCTGTCTGAAATGACGGATGAGCAGACGCTGGTGATGTATTCAGGACATCCGATGGGGTTGTTTCCGTCCCACAAAGATGCACCAAGAGTAGTGGTAACGAACGGAATGATGATCCCGAACTATTCAAAGCCTGATGACTGGGAAAAATTCAACGCATTAGGCGTAACGCAATACGGGCAGATGACAGCAGGAAGCTATATGTACATCGGCCCTCAGGGGATTGTTCATGGAACTACCATCACGGTTCTGAATGCTTTCAGGAAAATCAAAAAAGAACCGAAAGGCGGACTTTTCGTAACATCAGGGTTAGGCGGAATGAGCGGCGCCCAGCCGAAAGCAGGGAATATTGCAGGCTGTGTTACCGTTTGCGCGGAAGTGAATCCGAAGATCACCAAGATCCGGCATGACCAGAAGTGGGTGAATGAAATCCATGAAAACCTGGATCAGCTGGTGGAAAGGGTAAAAACGGCCCTGCAAAATAAAGAAACAGTCTCTCTGGCTTATCTTGGGAATGTGGTAGAGGTCTGGGAGAAATTTGATCAGGAAAATTTAAAGATTGATATCGGTTCAGACCAGACGTCTCTGCATAATCCATGGGCGGGAGGATACTACCCTGTAGGGCAGAGTTTTGAGGAATCCAATCGTATGATGGCGGAAGACCCTGAGCTGTTCAGGGAAAAAGTTCAGGAAAGTCTGAGAAGACATGCTGCAGCCATCAATAAGCATACGGAAAAAGGAACCTATTTTTTTGATTACGGAAACGCTTTTCTGCTGGAAGCCTCAAGGGCCGGAGCAGATGTAATGGCGGAAAATCCTGAGCTCGGTAGGGAGTTCAGATACCCAAGCTATGTTCAGGATATCATGGGGCCTATGTGCTTTGATTATGGCTTCGGGCCGTTCCGTTGGGTGTGTACCAGCGGGAAGCCGGAGGACCTGCAGAGAACGGATGATATCGCATGTGCTGTTTTAGAGGAAATCCAGCGAAATTCGCCGGAGGAGATCCAGCAGCAGATGAAAGACAATATCCAGTGGATCAAAGGGGCGCAGGAAAATAAGCTGGTGGTGGGTTCACAGGCAAGGATCTTATATGCAGATGCGGAAGGAAGAATGAAAATTGCCGAAGCTTTCAACAAAGCCATCAGGAACGGAGAAATCGGGCCGGTGGTATTGGGAAGGGACCACCATGATGTTTCCGGGACCGATTCGCCGTACAGGGAAACTTCCAATATTTATGACGGTTCAAGGTTTACAGCCGATATGGCGATTCATAACGTGATCGGGGACAGCTTCCGCGGGGCAACCTGGGTTTCCATCCACAATGGTGGCGGAGTAGGCTGGGGAGAAGTGATCAATGGTGGTTTCGGAATGCTACTGGATGGAAGTGATGATGCAGACAGAAGACTGAAATCTATGCTGTTCTGGGATGTGAACAACGGAATCTCCAGAAGAAGCTGGGCAAGAAATGAAGGGGCTATTTTCGCCATTAAAAGAGCGATGGAAGTGGAACCGAAGCTGAAAGTGACGCTGCCGAATTTTGTGGATGAGAGTTTGTTTTAAAGCTTTTTAGATATGAAAAAACCTGCTGTGAGGCAGGTTTTTTTTATTCTCTTATTCTATTTTTTAAATCTGTTTCTGCTCCGAGAATCCTTGTAATCTCAATTTCAACCGGGCTTATAATTCTGTAGAATATAATATGCTTATGAGCCAGAAATCCCCAGATATTTGAATCTATTTCAGGATAGTTTTTTCCGATATGGGGATTCTCAGACAACATTTCACAGAAGCTTATTATTTCCAGATAGTACTTATCGGCTTGGTTTTCTGACCAGAATTCGTAGGTGTATTCATAGATTTTAGCTAAGTCTTCAACTGCCTTATTAGTGAAAAAATACTTAGCCATTCATTTTGGCTTTTAAAGCCTCAAGATGTTTTTGAGGCGTAAAATCTTTTGCAAAACCGGAATCAATGCCTTCCTGAATAGCATTCTTTAGAAACCGGATTTTGTTTTCCTCTTCCTCTAAAAGTCTTAACCCGGCACGAATAACCTCGCTTGCATTCTTGAATCTCCCTTCAGAGACTTTACTGTCTACAAAATTCTCAAAATAATCTCCCAGAGAAACCGATGTATTTCGTCCCATTATATTGGATTTTTAATTACTGTATTCAAAGTTACCAAATTTTGGTAACTTATACAAATGTTCTTTTTACGATTGTCCTAAATATATATATATATATGTGAAATACGCTTGCCAAATTTGCGGATGACAGTTTGTTTTAAAACTTTTTAGATAGATAAAAAACTTCTGTGAGACAGGTATTTTTATTTATTCATCAATTGCTTGAGTCAATCTTTGAGATACAGCTTTATCCAATAAATTTGTAATTAAAGGTTCCATATTAATATTACGAATAATAGACGAAAATGACATTGCGCCCATTTCTAAAAATAATTTACCAATCATTTCATCAGCAAAACTACTTGAGATAACAGGAACACCTTCCCAATTAATAATTAATGGAAGTCCTTTTTTTGCATCCATTAAGTTTTTTAACTTTGTTCGGATTTGTAAACCAGACTTTCTTGAACCAAACCCTGTAGTTTCTTCCTTCATTATTAATCTTAAAATGTCTTTATTTGGATCTTCATATTTATAATCAATTATATTACTTGGAATATATTCCTTACCAGTACCATCAAAATCTAAAGCTTTTGAAATAGAGAAATCATCAACAAGATTAATTTCTCCACTAACCATTGTTCCATTGTAAATAAATCTATTTTTTCTTCTCGTTGTTTCTATATCTGTTACTTTTAAACGACCATAGCCACTTAAAATTTCTATAGATCCTTTTGTTTGTGTTGTCACTCTTAACGTACCAGCTAAACCATTACCCTGACCAAATTCTGGATTTCTTGTAACTCCAAACTTAATAGCTTCTCCAATTGCATCTAAATCAGTTCGCAAGTCAGGATATCCTTCTTTCATTGATGCTAGAATTCCTCTTCCTGAATCTGCAACTGCAAAAACAACTTTTCTTTCTTTTGTTTGCGTGCTTGCTTGTATATACCCACCAAATTTTGAGTTTGAATGATTTAAAACATTGTCTGTGATTTCATTTATTGACCACTCTAACCCGGATAATATATCTTTTGGAACTTGAAGATTTCTTAATACAACATCCATAAAATCATCAACTACACTCTTCTGCTCTTGTGCATTTTCAAATCTTCGCGTTACCAAGTGTCTATCATAAATCGATTCTGATTTATCATATTGTTCAGGAGCCAAATAAAATGCCCAATTAACACTTCTAAACATTCTTCTAACCTCATCATTTATTGGTAATTTTATATAAAATTTAATGCCTGAATCTCGTAATTTATCTATAGTACAAATAATTGGCAGCATTCCATTAGGAAATACTTTTTTTACTTTTCTAAAATCAATTGTAAGTTCTTTATATTCTAATTTTATTGAATATCTTATAGCACTGATAAAATCAAGTATTGAAAATAGATTTATTTTTTCAGTAAATGTTATTGATTTAGTTTTCTTTATTAAATAACAAGTAGAATTTCTATTCATGTAACTTCTAGTTATAGTTTTTCCAAATGTATAAAAATAAAATTACTCACACTTACGGAAAACCACAATCAAACTTCATCTAAAATAATCTTTAAAAAGTCTTAAAAACAATAAAAACTCAGCATCATGCTGAGTTTTTTTATTTAATAGACATAAAGCTTGTCAAGCATAAAGCATCTCAACCGTGTTCAGATTCGGCGGAATGACAACTTTATTGCTAATTTCACGAAAGGTTATGCAGCTTTTCTATTTATTTTTATACGCATTCAATTCCTCCTGCAACCTTTGGTTTTCTTTTTTCAGAAGCTCTATATATTCTCTTTGGCTTTCCAAAAGATATTCAGGGACATGAAAATGTAAAATACCATTATTTACACCAAAACTATTGCTGGATGTAATATTATCAAAGTTATTAATTTGTTTAACCTCCTCTTCTTCATAAATTTCTTCTACGGGAACTTCCAGAAATTGGGCGATTTTTTCCCATTCTTCTTTTCGGATGGCTACATCTCCGCTTTCTTTTCTGCTGTAGTTAGAAACATCGGTAGCGATGATATCTGCAATCTGCTGTTGTGTGATGCCTTTTCTTTTTCTTACGTTACGTAGTTTTTCTTTTTGCATGACCGTATTTTCTACAAATATGCAAAATATTACTCAAAAAAAATATTAATTGTCCGTTTTTATCACCCTTTAATGATTCTTTCCGGGCTTCGGATAGTATGCTTCGTAAGCCCGTATGACAGCGGTGAAGCATTACGTTTAAAAATAGTAAAGGCTAATTTTTAACAGCTTTAATCGCCGCTTCATAATCAGGCTCATGGGAAATATCATCCACCTGCTCTTCATAAACAATCTTTCCGGAAGGATCAATCACCACAACGGCTCTGCTCAAAAGGCCTTTCATTGCAGAATCCGTGATTTCCACACCATAAGTTTTCCCGAAATCTGAACGGAAGTCCGAAAGCATCACTACATTCTTGATGCCTTCCGCACCGCAGAATCTTTTCTGGGCAAAAGGCAAATCTTTGGAAATGCAAAGAACAACAGTATTCGGAATATTGGCTGCATCTTCATTGAAGTGGCGTACAGAAGCCGAACAAACTCCCGTATCCACACTCGGGAAGATATTAAGAATCAGAAATTTTCCTTTGTAAGAATCTAAAGTCTGCTCTTTCATGGTAACATCCGTAAGGGAGAATTTCGGAGCAGGCTTATTTACCGGCGGCAGCTTAGCATAAGTATGTACCGGTTTTCCTCCCATTAAAACCGTATTGGCCGTTTCGGAGTTTTGTGCGAAAACAAAAGCTGAAAAAAAGATCAGTGTGCTGAAAATTAATTTTGAATACATGAATTTTATTTTCAGTAAAATTATTCTTTTTTCCGGTAACCGGGATTAATTTTAATTAAGAAGCATTTATTATTCAATCTGAATTATAAAGTTTAACAAATTTAAATAGCTTTTAAATAGAGCAAATCTATTGACAGACTGTTCCGGAAATCAATTTTAACCTCTACCTTTATTCTTTAAAATCAATTTTAACATTAAAAATAAACAAGGTTCTATGAATTCAGCAAAGCCCTTCCAGGAAATATTTAAAAGCGAAAATGACATCCCCGAAGAATACAAGGTTCCCGAAATCCATCAGAGAGTTTACCTGCTGAACGGTGAACTGGTAGAGTGGAACGGAGAAGTACAGAATATCTATTCACCGGTCTGCATCCCGACAGAGAATGGTCTGGAAAGAAAACTATTGGGAAGCATCCCGAATATCGGCCCCGAAGAAGCAATGAAGGTTCTCGATGCCTGTGTTAAAGCATACGACAACGGACTCGGAGAATGGCCTACCATGTCTGTGGAAGAACGTATCAAATGTATGCAGAAATTTGTGTACCTGATGATCCGGCAACGTGATCTGGTCATTAAACTGCTGATGTGGGAGATCGGGAAAACACTGGCCGATTCCACCAAGGAATTTGACCGTACGGTAGATTATATCAACCAAACCATTGATGCTTTAAAAGATCTGGATCGTGAGTCCTCACGTTTTCAGCAGGCGGAAGGTACTATTGCCCAGATCAGAAGGGCTCCGCTGGGAGTGGTGCTAAGCATGGGGCCGTTCAACTATCCTTTGAATGAGATCTTCACCACGCTGATCCCTGCCCTGATCATGGGGAATACCATTTTGTTCAAGCTGCCCAAGCATGGAGTGCTGGCTCATTATCCTTTATTGAGTGCATTTAAGGAAGCATTTCCGAAAGGAACAGTGAATACCCTGTATGGAAAAGGTTCGGAAATCATTACACCGATAATGGAAAGCGGAAAAGTGAATGTGCTGGCCTTTATAGGATCCAGTAAAGTGGCCAACGGATTGAAGAAGCTGCATCCTAAAGTTAACAGGCTGAGAGCCATTCTGAGCCTGGATGCCAAAAATGCCGCTATTGTTACTAAAAATGCCAATCTGGATATAGCGGTGAGCGAATGTATCCTGGGCTCGCTTTCTTTTAACGGCCAGCGTTGTACGGCACTTAAGCTGATATTCGTTCAAAAGGATGTTGCCGAAGAATTTACCCAAAAGTTATCGGCTGCTGTTTCTGCCATGAAGGCAGGCCTTCCATGGGAAAAAGATGTGAAGATCACCCCGCTTCCCGAAGTAAATAAGCCTCCTTACCTCAAAGAATGTATTGATGATGCATTGGCAAAAGGCGCGAAAGTACTGAATGAAAACGGAGGGTATACGGAAGGATCTTTTGTATTCCCCGCGGTGGTTTATCCTGTAAACAATGATATGAAGCTGTATCATGAAGAGCAGTTCGGGCCCGTAATTCCTGTGGTGCCTTTTGAAAATATTGATGAGCCCATCGATTATCAGGTAAATGCTGATCATGGCATGCAGGTAAGCATTTTCAGTGAAGATCCTTTGGAAGTTTCAAAGCTGATAGATCCGTTCGTAAACCTTGTGAGCCGTGTCAACATCAATTGCCAGGCACAGAGAGGGCCGGATGTCTTTCCGTTTACCGGAAGAAAGGATAGTGCAGAAGGAACGCTTTCTGTTTTTGATGCCCTTCGTTCGTTCTCAATCCGTTCCCTGGTGGCTTCGAAATTAACGGAGTCCAATAAAAATCTGTTGAATACAATTGTCCGTGACCATGATTCTAATTTCCTGAGCACAGACTATATTTTTTAATTTAAATAATGTTGCCGACGGAATCCTGCCGGATTTTTATCACTTAGAGCCTGTTTAAATTTTAGTGGGAAATTTTGTTAAAGGCTTTCAGGGGTTGGATATTTGAAAAAAAAGACAATGTATCCAACTGATTTAACTGAAAGCCAATGGCGTATGCTGCCTGGTCATGTAGTAGTAGATAAGAAGGATTCCTTTTTAGCTGTCATGGTCACAGTGGCCAGTAGTATCCATGACAGTAAGGCTGTAGATTTGCTACTGAGAACCTTGTCTTATTTTCTAAGTCCTGTAAAAGGTTACCCTTGCTAAATGATGGTTATAGAGGAGAAATAATAGAAGCGGTAAAAAGAAAATTTGGGATCTCATACAAGTCGTTATGCGGTCTGATGGTCGAAAAACAGAATTTAAACCGGTTTATAAAATATGGATTGATTTTCCTGTTTTGATAACGATAGAAGGTTTTGCAGAAACTATGAGCTCTTAATGGAAACATCTGAAAATATGGTCAGCTTATCCGCTATAAAACTTTTATTGAAGAAAATTTAAACAGCCTCATAAATTAAAAAGTATCAAAAATAGATAGACTTCTCTATTTTTTGTTTAACTTTGATAAAATTTTCAGAATGAAAAAGGAAAAAGTACGCGACAGAATCATTAGGGTAGCTTCGGAATTATTTTATAAGCAGGGATATAATTCTACCGGAATCAATCAGATTATTGCAGAAGCTGATATTGCTATTGGTTCACTGTATAATCATTTTGCATCCAAAAATGACCTTCTTCAGGCATATTTAATCAAGGAAGAACAGGATTGGTTCGAAGGTTTTGAAAAAAGTATTGCTCATATATCAGATCCCAGGGAAAAGATATCTGCAATCATTGATTACCGTAAGAAACTTCAGCAGTCTTCAAAGTTTGCAGGCTGCCATTTCATTAAAATTGTCTCTGAAACAGGGGATGGAAATACAGCAGTATCAGGTTTTGCCAAAAATCATAAGGACAAGCAGAAAGCAGTTATTAATACTATTGTAAAAGAATACGGTGAGCTACACCAGCTTCCGGATCCTGAGATAATTACCGAAAATATATTTTTACTGATAGAAGGTGCTGTGGTAACCTCCACCATTAGTAAAAAAGATGATTCCTTTGACCAAATAAAAAAAATAATCCAGGGTTTATTACCTTAATTTTTTTTGTGAATTTATAAATAGATATATCTATATAAAAATGAAACATAACTATCTGAAACTATTTGTTATATTATCTGGACAGCTTCTGACGATCATGGATATTTTTATCATCAATGTATCCATACCTTCCATACAGCGTGATATTCATGCTTCTAATGGAGAAATGCAATTGATGATAGCAGCCTATCTTATCGGGTTTGCTTCTTTTCTTATTACGGGCGGGCGTTTAGGGGATATATACGGAAGGAAAAAAATCTTCATTCTCGGATTGGTATTTTTTATGATAAGTTCCATAACCTGTGGGATTTCACAAGGAGCAGTTCAGTTGTTGGTATCAAGACTGGTGCAGGGAATAAGTGCGGCGCTGATGGCTCCTCAGGTACTTTCAATGATTCAGATTCTGTTTCCCCAGCATGAACAGCGTACTAAAGCAATGGGCTGGTATGGAATAACCATTGGAGCCGGAACAATTCTGGGGCAGTTTCTGGGCGGGTATTTTTCATCAATGACGGTTTTTGATGAAGCGTGGCGGTTTATTTTTTTGATTAATATTCCTATATGCCTGGCCGCCGTTTTTTTCAGTCTTTGGAAACTGGAAGAATCTAAAGCGGGTACAAAGAAATCTTTTGATATGGAAGGCGTTCTTTTATTATCAGCTGGGCTTTTCAGTATAACATATGCTCTTACAGCTTCTGAGAAAGAAGGTTTTTCAGTTCGGAATATAGTATTGGTTATTATTTCAATCTGTATTTTGATTTACTTTATAAAAAATCAGCAATTTAAATTAAAAAATAAAAAAACATATCTTATTGATCTTGAATTGTTTTATTATGAAAATTTCAATCTGGGGATTATTGCCGTTTCTTTCTTTTTTATCATGCTGGATTCTTATTTCTATATCCTGTCCCTGTTTTTTCAGGACGGATTAAAGATGAGCCCTCTAAAAGCAGGTGAAGTAATTGTATTTCAAGGTTTAGGATTTATACTGGCTTCAGCTTTTTCGGTAAAACTCATCTTGAAATATGGGAAAAAAGCCCTGATGGCAGGGTTATGCCTTATTGTACTGATTTTAATTCTTCAGATTATTTTTTTCAATAGCCGTACTGGGGTTTACCTGTTTTATGTACTGCTGTTTTTCCATGGAGTTGGAGTGGGCTCTGTAATCCCTTCTCTTGCCAATATTGCCCTTTCAGGAATGTCTGAAAAGCTGGTTGGAAACGCCTCCGGAGTCTATAATACCTTTCAGCAGATTGCAGCGATCATTGGGATTGTAGCAGTAGGAGGTGCCTTTTATTATTTTCTTGGGGAAAAGCCTTTGCTACAGCATTATCATACCGCTTTTACAATAGCCGTACTGATTAATATTATATGCTTGATTATGGTACTGGCTGCTGTTTTTAAAGTACCTGCTGCTGTTCTTCCTAAAAGCAGAAAGTAATCAAATGTTTAAAATAAGCAGAAGAAGTGCTTATGATGCTATGTCCCGGCCAGTAAAAAAACTTCACCGCTTGCCGGTACCAATCCATCGGCCCTGTCTGAAAAATAAAGTGACTTCATATCTTTGGTGGAAATTGTTTCCGCCTGTCCAAACCCTGCTTCGTGAGCCAATGCCAGCACTTCAGCCGAAGTAAAAAAGCTTACGAACGGTGTTCCCGCTTCACGGGCGCCTTTTTCAGCAATTTGTTGCATAGGCTGGTCTTCTTCATCAAGCAGCTCTATGGGCAGGTAGAAAGACATAGCAAGCTTTGAACCCGGGGCTAGTGTTGCCATTTGTTTTAAAGTGGTGGCAATAGCTTCCCTGGTAAGATATAATGTAACGCCTGTACAGGCAATCACAGCAGGCTTATTAAGGTCAAACCCGGCTTTCAGCAGTTCATCCCACCAGAAGGAAACCTCAAAGTCCACAGAGACAAAATGTAGATAATCAGGATGTCCCAATCCTGTTTCCGTAAGCCGTTTCTGTTTCCAGGCCAGGGTTTCCGGCGATCTATTTCAAAGAACCTGGAGTTGGGAAGCAATATCAGGTCTGCGTTGCGCAAAAGTGTCCAGCCCGGCTCCGAGAATAACATACTGCCGTGTTCCTTTCCGGCTTTCCCTGATGATCAGGTCTTCAATAAAGCGGGAGCGGGCGACAACAGAAGCCCTTAGCCTTTTTGTATATTTCATATCGGGGCGTTCCTGCCAGCCCTTTTCAGGTGAGATAAGTTCTAATCCAACCTCATCCTGAAGAATATACGGGGCTGAATCTGCCTGAACGTGTAAAGCTCTCCATAAAGCGGTTCTGACGGCGGTATTATCCGGTTGTAGCTTACTTTGATTATTCATAATTAAAAGCCTGTTTAAATTTTAGTGAGAATTTTGTTAAAGCTTTCAGAGGTTGGATATTTGAAAAAAAAGAAAATGTATCCAACTGATTTAACTGAAAGCCAATGGCAATATATAAAGAAAACACTGAATCTGAAAGAGCGTAAGAGAAAATATTCTCTTCAAAACAGGAAAATAAACAGCCTCTTAGTATGAGTTCGATAAGAAACTGAAAAATAAAATAGCAGATTTTAGTTTGTATTTAAGATATGAATTTAAATATTTAAACTAAAAATCTGCTATGATTTCTAAAGACAAATTACAGAGATCAATTCGCTATTTTATATCCGTAGATAGAAGTAGCGGTCACCTGATATTGAGTGCCCAGATTGTTTAGCTGTGCTGCTGAAGCCATGCTCACAGTTTCACCAGCGTTCAAATGAACCACTGCAGAAACAATTCCTGACGCAAAAATTCCCGGATTGGTATGGAAATTCTGCACCAACTGATCATTGGGAGTTGTTGCGAAGTTCTTCACAAGATACAGTACACACCATGCAAAAGCTGGAGCTCCCGGAACCTCAGAGTTATCAAACTGAGCGGAGCCATATATCATATAATAACCTGCTGTAGGTGCTGTAAACCTTCCCGTTAAAAGATCTAGTCCGTTTGCTGTATTTATGGCCATACCCTGTGGATATTTGATCTCTGTTTTAACCCATGCTGCTCCTGTTGTAGCAGTACAGTTCTGTTTAACCGCATTCTGTTGGGCTGAAGAAAAGAGGTAGGTTTGCGTAACCGCTGGCATGCTGTTTGAGCTTGAAAACAGCACAAGCTCCCATGTTGTTCCTGAAAGCGTTCCTTTATTAACAAGGAATGCATAATAACCTGAAGGGATATCAATGGAAGAAACACCGGAGCCGTTCTGGTTGTCTATCAGTTCACTTCCACCGGCTGCTATTGTAAGAATTCCGGTTCCTGTATTTTTAAAATGATAGGTACGACCGGCAAAGTTTCCATCCCCACCTATTGCCGTAGGTAAAGTTAAAGTCCCGTTGCCAGTACCGTTATATGCAATATAATAGTCACTGGCATCTACTGAGCCGCTGGTAGTCACCGTTTTATACTTTGCGGCAAATGATCCATTCACAGTAAGGCTGCTTCCCGGAGATGTGGTATTAATTCCTACGTTGCCGGTTTGAGCATTTATCCAGGAACAATTCAGACTTATCGCCAAAGCGATGAAAAAAGCATTTTTTTTCATAAAAAAGAAGTTTATTTAGATTTTGAAGTACAATCTGTAAAATAAGTTGAAGCGCTAGAGAAAGTTTGTATATTTTTCAGCATATATCAATTAAATATTAAAAATTTTAATGTATATATTGAAATTAATTAAAAATCTTAGTCTTTATGTTAAAACAAAAGTATAAAATAAATTTCAATAATACTGTAACAATTTTTCAGAAACTTAACTAACTCTTTAGAGTGCAATACCATGGTCTCAACGGAACAGGAATTTTTAGATAAAATTGAAAAGCATAAAGGAATCATTTTCAAGATTTCTAAAATGTACATGGATAATAAAGACGACCGGGATGATCTCTTCCAGGAGATCACATATCAGGTATGGAAAGCTTATCCGGGCTTTAAAGGGCAAAGTGAATTTTCCACCTGGCTGTACAGAATTGCCCTGAATACGGCCATTGTGTTTTTAAAATCTGAAAAGAAAAGAAGCTTTATCGGTAATGAAAGCTTTCAGGATTATAAAATTGCCCAGGAAGAATATGACCATGAAAAAGAAGAAAAATTAACAAAGATGTATAAGGCTATTCATCAGCTGAATCCCATTGACAAAGCTTTTATTTTTTACTACCTGGAAGATTTTTCAGGAAAGGAAATTGCAGAACAGATGGGGATCTCCGAAGGAAACGTAAGAGTGAAAATGAACCGCGCCAAAAATAAGCTGAAAGACATCCTGAGCTCAAAATAACAATAATAAAAAACAGCAGCAATGAATATAGATGAACTGAAAAATACCTGGAGTGAAGATGATTTTTTTGAAGAAACACCTGAAATAAATATAGAGCAGAAAAATAAAATCAATCTTCCGCTGGAAAAAATACGGAAAAACATGCGGATGGAATTATGGTCGACGATAGTAATATTAATTTTTGCGTTTATCCTGATCGGAGTATGTGCGGCACCTTTTAAGTTTAAGTTTTATATAACCATGCTGATTACCTCTATGGTAGTGGTGACGCTGTTTTTCTTCAGCAAGTTTTTTAAGCTGTATAAAGATATGGGAAGCCCCATGCTTAAAACCTATGATGCCCTTAAAGACCTGCTTCATCAGTTGAACCTGAATAAGCAATATTACATATCATTTTATGTAAGCTTTGTGCCTTTCCTGATTTGTGAGCTGATTATCGTTTTGGAATTTATTCCACGGCCAAAACCTTTTGGAAATTTTGAAATAGCTGTTATTCTCATTGGAACACTTTTGCTTGGGCTGTCATTATTGTATCTTGTCGGGAGCTGGTGGTTCAAAAAGTTTTACGGAAAATATATTAATCAAATCGAAAATCTTCTGGAAGATTTTACGAAATAGGTTTCGGCGGGCTGAAAGCCCGCCGAAACCTCTAAGCTCACTAAACTATAATAAGCAGAATTAGAAATATTGTTTTCATTTATTTAAACCTTGTCATAGATCACGATTTGAGTTTCTAAGTACCGATTATTTTAGTTTTTTAACTTTTACATTTAACATAAAATAAAATTCCTTAAAAAATGTCTGTGTTTTTTAGGGAATTTCTAATTTTGGTACCTGGAAATTGAATATTTTGTATTATTAGCAGTTTCAAAAGCTGCAAGCTTTCTGTACCATGTCTTCATCAGAAAAGGAATTTTTGGAGAAAATTGAAAAGCGCAAAGGTGTGGTTTTTAAGATCTCTAAAATGTATATAAATAATAAGGATGATCAGAATGATCTTTACCAGGAGATCATTTACCAGGCCTGGAAGTCATACGATGACTTTCAAAAGAGAAGTGATTTCTCAACATGGCTGTACAGAACAGCGCTGAATACCGCAATTGTTTTTCTGATGAGAAGTATGTCTGATCCTAATAGCGCTCACTCTTTAGTTGGAAGTCCTCAGCCGGACACCTATCAGGGAACATATTGGGCTGATACGGCAGGCCCATACACCGAAGCTAACGATAACGGAGGGGTTCATATTAATAGCGGAGTGGGAAATTATGGTTCTATCTCCTTTCACAAGGGGGCTCAGGAACTAATGATATTGGAAATGCCTACAATGTTTCAGGGATTACCATTGAAAAAGCTGAAAAAATCATCTATAGAGCCTTTATGAATTACATGACTCCGAATACCACTTATATGGATGCTTACAATGCTACCCAACAAGCTGTTACGGATCTTTATGGGGCAACAAGTAATGAACAGGCACAGAATCTAAATGCTTGGTATGCTGTGGGAATTGGGAATGGTATACTATCAACACAAGAAAGTACCACCGTTAGTCATGATCAGTTTAAAGTATATCCGAACCCTGTTAAAAACGGAATATTGACAATAGAAAATGATAGAAATAATGCTACTGTTGAAATATATGATACTTCAGGAAGATTGGTAAAAGGTAAAGAAAGCTTAATAAAGGGAAAAACAAAATCTATATTGATAATATTCAAAAAGGAGTTTATTTATTAAAGATTAGTTCTGAAGAAACTACTGTATCTAAAAAAATAGTGGTAGAGTAAAAGTGAAATACACGAATCATAATAACCGGAAGAGAACTTTTCTTCCGGTTATTTTATTTTTTGAACAAAAGCTTTATAACATTTATTTTTTATTAGCTATATAAATATTATTTCGGAAATACGATTCAAGAAATAGTGGAGCTAAAAAAAACAAAAAATTGAAACCTGATGAGATTTCTTGTCAGGTTTTCACATATCAGATTAAAGGTTGTTATGGTCTTTGGAGATTTCTTTTTCCCTTTTAATCTCAGCCATGATCCAATCCAGCTGCGGATCTTTTTTATTCGTGATGTCCAGCATACTTTCGGGAATATTCACATCCGGAATAACTCCCTTCTGTGTATTTGAAAAAGTAATATTAGGCTGAACGAGGAGTAACCCGATAGGCAGGCTTATTTTTGAGTTAGGCAGCTTCTGGTAAGAGTAGAACCCGGCTACAGTTCCGTTATTGGCTCCTCCCGTTTCCTCGCCAACAAGAATAGCCCTTTTATCGTTTTTCAGCTTAGCCGTGATGATTGAAGACGCCGAAAAGCTTCCGCCATTAATCAGTACAAAGACCTTTCCGTGAAAAGCGTTTTTATTTGGCTTTGTAGGCTTATCGGCTTTCATTCTGTAATAGACCTTTCCGTCCTTTTTATAGGTGCTGAAGGTCTGGGCCAGGAAATAGGTAGGGAAAGTAAGGCTTTTAAAGACATATTGCAGGGGATTGCTTTTTCTGAAATAGTTGGTTTTCAGCGGGGTAACTCTGGAGGTGAGCTGAGAGGGTTTGATCAGGACGTAAGGCTCCGAAACGAGGTAAGAATACAGTTTGTTGATTTCATACAGCGAGCCGCCATAGTTGTTTCGTACATCTATGATGAGATAAGAAGATCCTGCCTTTTTTATCCTGGCGAAAGCTTCCTTATAAAATTTATTAGAATAATCGCGTGAAAAGCTTTTCACCTGCAGATAGGCTACACTGCTGTCTTTATCCAGGAATTTGAAATTCCGGTTATAGGAATCGGTGTAGGCAACGTAATCCTTTACCTTTTTTTCCAATGTCCTTTTTTCCTGTTTCTTATCTTTTTTGATATCATTTTCAGATTTACATTCCCTCTTTAAGGTATAGGTCTTTTTCATTCCATTATAGACGGTTTCAATCTTGGCGCTGTCTGCAAAACCGCTCTCTGCGGTATAGAAATTAAAGAACATATCCTTCAGGAAATAAGGTTGGAATGTGGTGTTGAAGCCGTCGCTGCTGATCAATCTGCGGTATTTCCGGATGTATTCTGAAACAGGAACATCATTAATGGATAAAACTTCCGTGCCGGGATTTATATTCTCAATATGATCTTTATTTTCAATGATATATAAATGATCTCCTTCGACATAATATTCAAAACGGCTGAACATCCCCTTTTTGTGCTCAAATGACTTGATCTCCTTTTTTGTGAATTTTCTCCTCGGGATTCTTAAAGCGAGATGGCCCTCCCGGATAGAAGCAATTACCGGTTGTAGTTTAAAATAAAATTCAAGAGGGGTAAGCGGGCTGTTAATCGTTTGCTTAAGGCTGTCGAATTTATGGTCCAGATCTTTCCTGGAGATATACCAGTACAAGTTTGGATGCATTTCTTTCAGCTTGGCATAAGCATAATCAATATCCTGCTTCAGCTTTTCAGGAGGTATACAGGAGGATCTCTGCTCGTTATGTTGCCTGATCGAGGTACACGAGACTAATGATAAGATGAATAATAATAAAAAATAATAATTTTTCAAGTTGTGAATTTAAAAATGCTAAATTATAAAGTTTATAATTATCCGTGATGAAAGTAATAATAAATTATTCAGAAGGCATTATAATTTTAGTTAAAAAAATACCAGTTGGATTATTTAGATTTCGGTTTTTATCGTAAAAGTTAATACATTTGAAGCCTATTTACAGAAATGCAAATGATCTACTTTATTATTACGATAGCTATTTTGGGGATCCTTGGCTATTATATCATTACCGGTATGGAAGTTTTCGGTGCGGAGCCAAAAGGAAAAAGACTGGAGCGTATGAGGCGGTCCAGCCATTATAAAGGGAAGCAATTTCAAAACATCAGTTATACACCTGCAATTGCTGAAGGTTATAGCATGTCAAAAGTAGTATTTGACTTCTTTTTTGGTAAAAAAGATCCCCTGCTAAAGCCTCCCGGAAATATACCTTCCATACATACCAACCTGAAAAGCATTCCGAAAGATCAGGATGTTTTTGTCTGGATGGGGCACTCTTCGTATTATATTCAGACTGACGGGATTTCGTTTCTGGTAGATCCGGTCTTAAGCGGGTATGGTTCTCCCTTTAAATTTTTTAATAAGGCTTTTAAAGGGGCAGATATCTTTAAACCTGAAGACATTCCCACCCTGGATTATCTTATAATAACCCATGATCATTATGACCATCTGGACTATCCTACGGTAAAGGCTCTTAAAGGCAAAGTAGGAAAAGTAATTTTACCGTTGGGAGTAGGAGCCCATCTCGAAAGGTGGGGCTACCGCGAAGACCAGCTGATCGAAGAAGAATGGGGAGCAGCAATTCACCTGAAAAATGATATTACCATTGTTTATACCCCGGCTCGACATTTTTCAGGCAGAAAAATCAGAAGAAACGGAACACTCTGGACCTCTTATGTGTTACAAACCCCTACGAAAAAAATATTTCTGGGAGGGGACAGCGGCTATGATTCCCACTTTAAGATGATAGGTGACCAATATGGACCTTTTGATTTCGCTATTATTGAGAACGGGCAGTATAATCAGGCGTGGAGGTACATTCATGCCCTTCCGGAAGACGTTATCCAGGCCAGTATAGATGTCCGGGCAAAAAATATTATCCCGGTCCATTCCTCAAAATTCGCTCTCGCTCTTCATGCCTGGAACGAGCCATTGGAAAAGGTAACAAGCCTCGGAAAAGGCAGGGATCTTAATATTCTTACACCCATGATCGGGGAACCTGTAGATCTGAATAAGACGGATAGCCGGTTCGGGAACTGGTGGAAAAATTAATGATACTAAGCGTGCCAGATATTCCTGTACCTTGCGGGATGATTTTCAAACTGCTGTCTTACAAAATCACATTCCGGATCTACGAGCAGGTCTTTTTCTTCTGCATAGCGTACCAGCTCATCAAGAAGCATTTTGGCGTATCCGTGGCCTTCATGCTCTTTATCGAGTTTCGTATAATATACGATTAATTGCCTTCCGTCAACCTCTATGGACATATAACCGGCTTTTTTTCCATCAATTAGTATCTGCAACTCATCCTGGTATGGAGATATTTCAAATTTTATATTTTCCATGATATTGAGATTTGGTTGATTAAAAAATAGTCGAGAATTTTCCCATCTTAAAATTACAAATTATAATGATATAAAGTGTAACTTTCAGGAATACTGATAATTTTTTACTGTTTCCGGGGATCAGGAACGTGCATTAAAAATTAAACGGATCCGGTTCCGTTTTCATCCCTTTCCCGGGTCACTATGATTTTATCGATCCGGTTCCCGTCTTTATCCACAATTTCAAGGATCAGATCTCCTATTTTTACTTTATCCCCTGTCTGGGGCACAACATCTCTCTCATGAATGAAAAGGCCTGAAACACTGATGTACCGTTTTTCAATTTCTTCAGAGATTTCCAGATTGAAGTACTTTTTAAAGTGGTGAATGGAGCATTTGCCGTCAACCAGCCAGGAGCTGTCATCCCTTTTGATGATATCAGGCTCCGTGTTGAAATCATCGGGAATATTTCCTACCAGATCATTCAGAATGTCGTTCAGTGTGATGATCCCTTTGGTAGTGCCGTATTCATCTATGACCACCGCAATATGCGATTTGTTGTTCTGAAAACTTTCCATCAAAGGGTAAACAAAAGAATTTTCACTTACAAAAATAGCTTTCCGCAAATGCTCCCTCAGATTAAAATGATGCTGGTCAAGATCAAACAAATCCCGCATTTTTACAATTCCGATGATATTGTCAAGATTGTTCCCGTCGGTAACGGGGTAAGTGGAAAAGGAGCTGTTTCTGATCTTTTCCTTTACGGCGGTATAGCTGTCATCAGCATCCACATAAATGATTTTCGACCGGTGGGTTGCCATAGAGCTTACCCTCCTGTCCGTAAGCTCAAAAGCGTTTCTTAAGACATCATGCTCCTTGGCCTCAATCACTCCCTCTTCCTTGCCTTCTTTGATGATGGATTTTATTTCCTCTTCGGTTACGATCTCTTTTTCTCCGTGTTTTATTCCGAACAGCTTTAGTATTCCTTCATTGGTAGCGGTCAAAAGCCATACAAAAGGAGATGCCAGGACCGAGAGCCAGTACATGGGCCTGGCAATATACATGGCTATCTTTTCAGGAAACCTCAGGCCCAGCCTTTTAGGGATCAGTTCACCGAAAATAATGGACAGGAACGTGATGATTACTACAATGATGAAAGAAGCGATCGCTTTTGAATACTCGGATATCACTTCGATCTTGGAAATATGGCCGGCCAGACCGGCTGTCAGCTGGTCTCCGGAAAAGATCCCAAGAAGAATACCGATTAAGGTTATTCCGATCTGTACGGTCGAAAGAAACTTATTAGGATTCTCGGAAAGCTCCATCGCTTTTTTTGCATTGGGATTTCCTTTTCTTCTTTCACTTTCAAGCCTGAAACTTTTTGATGAGACCAGAGCCATCTCAGACATTGAGAAAAAACCGTTAAGCAGAATAAGCAATATGATGATAATAATGATCTCCATTACAATAGATCTGGATTATAAATATAAAAATAATTTTAAAGATTTCCAGCCTGTTACGGGCTTTTAACAAAGTTTGGGAATAGGGTAATCAATTTGGCATTCAAATTGACTCTGATATTCCAACGAATCTTAAAAGAGCATACAATGAAAAAAATATTATTAGTGACCATGCTTGTTAGCGCATTTAGTATGAGCTATGCACAGTCAGAATATTACAATGATTACAGAAGGAGCATTACCGATATCAATTGGCAGACCGTAGTGGCAGATCTTTTGCTTTCAACTGCACAGGCCAATCAGATTTATGCCCTTAACGACAGATACCGTGATTATGATTCCTGGAACAGGGTATATGCTCATAATCCGGACAGATGGCGAACCGACCGATATGTGGAGCTTGAAAGGATCTTGGGAAGAGAAAAATATTTAAAATTTAAAAATAAATATTATAAAGGCCAGAATCCTGTAGCTTACTATAACAGGAATAAAAACAACGACAAAAAATATAAAAAATCCAAGGTTTATAAGGTAAATCACGGAAAGGAACACCGCCATTAGACCAATTATCAACTATATATTCAATCTTCGGAGTGGCTGGCCGCAAGGCCAGCCACTTTTTTATCTATTATTGTTATTTATTGAATGATATTATGTTTGAATTTTATAATTTTGAATTATGGAATCAAGTGAAACAATAAATGAATTTTATAAACGTAATGCTCTGAGAGAAGGATTACAATGCATCAAAACCCCCGGGGTAGGCCATTTTAATGTTTTTTCCCGTGACAACTGTTCTGCCGTTACCCCATACAGCAGAAGGGATTATTATAAGATTTCGCTGATTATAGGGGAGGGAAAGCTTCATTATGCCAATAAATGGATCTATGTGGACAGACCTGCGTTGTTGTTTTCAAATCCCATGATCCCCTATTCCTGGGAATCTGTGAATGAAAACCAGAAAGGATGGTTCTGCCTTTTTACGGATCAGTTTCTGCAAAACGGGAGCCGCATGGGGAATCTTCAGGATTCAATGCTTTTTAAAATCGGCGGAACTCCGGTGTTCTTTGTAGATGACATCCAGCAGGAAGTGATTTCCGGAATTTTTATGAAAATGATGACTGAGATTCAGTCAGATTATATCCATAAGTATGACATGCTCCGGACCTATCTGTATCTTCTGATCCATGAAACCATGAAAATGCAGCCCGCGGAGACTTTTGAGCCCTATCAGAATGCTTCACAAAGAATTGCCGCACTATTCATGGAATTGCTGGAAAGACAGTTCCCCATTGACAGTCCTGAAGCCTACTTGAAGCTGAAAACCCCGAACGATTATGCAGAAAGCCTTTCCATTCATGTTAACTCTCTGAACCGTTCCGTGAAAGAAGCTACAGGAAAAACAACCACCCAGCAGATCACTTCAAGGATCATTCAGGAAGCTAACGCCTTACTGAAGCATACCGATTGGAGCATTTCCGAAATTGCTTACGGGCTCGGATTTGAAGAACCGGCCTACTTTACCAATTACTTTAAAAAGCAGACCGGCTTCACCCCTAATGCATTAAGAAGTAAGCTTGTTTGAATTTTATAATTATTGGTTTGAATTCTATATACTGAATGAAAGCTTCTTATTCTAATTTTGTATCTGCAAATTAAAAATCACAAACCATTATGAAATTTAGAAAATTAGGAGACACAGGAAAGCAGCTGTCTGCCATCGGCCTGGGATGCATGGGGATGAGCTTTGCTTATGGTACTGCAGACGAGCAGGAAAGTATCAATACATTGCACAGAGCTTTAGATCTTGGAATAAATTTTTGGGATACTGCAGATATGTATGCCAATGGTGAAAATGAAAAACTGATCTCCAAAGTTCTGGTTCCGAACCGGGATAAAATTTTTATTGCCACAAAATTCGGTTTCAGATTCAAAGATGGAAAAGCCAGTCACAGTGGTGCCCCGGGAACTTACTTTGACGGTTCTCCGGAATGGATCAGGCAGGCAGTGGATCTGAGTCTTCAGCGGCTGAAAATCGATGAGATAGACCTGTATTACGCACATCGGATTGATCCGAACGTTCCTGTAGAAGAAACAGTAGGGGCGATGTCAGAACTGGTTAAAGCAGGGAAAGTAAAATATCTGGGCCTATCTGAAGCGTCAGCAGAATCTATCAGGAAGGCCCATAGCATTCACCCGATTACCGCTTTGCAGTCCGAATACTCTATTCTTACCAGAGATGTGGAGAATAAGATCCTGCCGACTATCAGAGAGTTGGGGATTACTCTTGTTCCGTATTCACCACTGGCAAGAGGGCTTTTTTCAAATATTAACGAGGTTCAGCATTTTGAAGATAATGATTTCAGAAAATCATTGCCTCGTTATCAGGAAGAATACCTTGAAAACAACAGAAACCTGGCTAAGGAGATTAATGAGCTGGCTGCATCCAAAGGTGTGAAAGGAACCCAGCTGGCTTTGGCATGGGTACTGAATCAGGGAGAAGATATCATCCCGATCCCGGGTACCAAACGCATCAAATACCTGGAGGAAAATATTGAAGCGATCAATATAGATCTCACCCAATCAGATCTGGAAGCTATTGATGCCATCCTTAAAAAATATCCGAATGTAGGAGAAAGATACAGTGAAGGCTCAATGAAATTAGTAAATAACTAAAAAAGGAATATCAATGATCGGGTCCCTGAAAACAAATCAGGGATCCGGATTTTTGCGAAAGATTACATGACGAATGAGAACGCTTAAAGAAAAAAATCAGTTTATTGCCACCATCCTGGCTTTTGCGGTAATCCCTATGTCTGGTCTGGCCACGGATATTTACCTTCCTTCTATGCCCAGTATGGCTACCGAGCTGCATCAGCCGGAAAGCAACATCCAGCTTACCTTGTCCATATTTTTAATCAGCTACGGGCTTACTCAGTTTTTTGCGGGAAGTGTGGTTGATTCCTTCGGAAGGTATAAAGTTTCAACGGCATCATTGGCACTGTTTATAGTTTCGTTTATAATTACGGCGACTACCGGAAATATCATGGTGATCTATGCCATGAGGGTATTGCAGGGAATGCTGTCCGGATTTGCGGTGGTTTCCAAACGGGCTTTTTTTGTGGATGTATATGAAGGTGAACGAAGGAAGCATTATCTGAGCATTATGACGATCGTCTGGTCGGTTGGGCCTATCATCGCTCCATTCATCGGGGGATATCTGCAGAAGAATTTCGGATGGCAGTCCAATTTTTATGTGCTGGCGGGATACAGCTTATTGCTTTTAATTTTGGAACTGCTTTTTTCGGGGGAAACATTGAAAGCCAGAAATCCCTTTCATTTCGAGTTTTTATTGAAGGAATATAATACCATGTTCAGAACCAGGGATTTTTTCTATGGAATGCTGATGTGCGGGCTGAGCTATGCCATGGTGATCTTTTTCAACCTGTGCGGTGCTTTTATCATTGAGCATAAGATGGGATATTCCGAGGTGGTGGCAGGATATGTTTCACTCATTCTAGGCTTTGCATGGATGACAGGCGGCTTCTTGGGAAAAGCACTGATCAATAAGGCTTTTTTGCCTAAGATCCGGCATGCTAATTTTATCCAGCTCGGCCTGATTCTTTTAATGTTTGTCGCATCTTATTTTACGAATAATATTTATACCCTGGTCATTTTCGCTTTTATGATTCACGTTACGGCAGGATTCATATTCAATAATTATTTTTCTTACTGCATCGGGAGGTTTCCCAACTCCGCCGGAATTGCAGGCGGTCTTACGGGAGGTGTGGCCTTCATCATTACATCTGCGGTCAGCTATGGAATTGTAGCGGCCATTAAACCTGAAATTCAGCTTGAAGTGGCGGAAGGCTATTTTATATTAGGAATTTTGGGACTATTTATTTTAAACATGATAAAAATTAGAAAAGCACATATCTGATGACCAGAAGAGAACTTTTGATGACCTTTCAGGGTTTAAAAAAATAAGGCTTGGTGAGCTGGAGCTTTTTATCCTTACGGACGGATATATCCATGAGGAAAAGCTTGAATCATTTGCACCAAGGGGAAGTATCTCTGAATTGAAAACAATTCTGAAGGATAATCTCCGCCCTGATGATTATATTGATATGGCCATGAACATCCTGCTCGTCAAAGCAGGCAGCAGGCTGATCTTATTGGATACCGGAATGGGAATATTCGCGGATGATAAAACGGGATTTCTTCTGAAAAGCCTGCAACGGGCGGGATTTTCAGAGAAGGATATTACGGATGTCTTTATTTCCCACGCTCATCCCGATCATATCGGAGGAGTAATTGATAAACAGAATAATCTGGTTTTTCCCCATGCTGACATTTTTATTTCAGAAACAGAATATAATTTCTGGCTGAAGGCATCCGTTAAAGACTTCAATAACAGCGCTCTGAGAAATCAGCCGGAATTTCTCAACCAGATCATTCCGCCTATCCGGAATATTTTGAAAACGATCCGTCCCAAGGTGAAGTTTTATGATCTTAAGGCATCTTTATATGAACATTTCAGCTTTCAGCTGGCTCCCGGGCATACACCGGGCCTGACGGTGACCACCATTTCTTCAGGAAATGAGAAGCTGGTTTATATTGCAGACCTGATCCATTCAGATGTAGTGCTTTTCCCGCATCCCGACTGGGGGTATTTCGGGGATACGGATCTGGATATCGCTACAGAATCCCGTAAAAAACTTCTTAAGATGCTGGCAGAAACCAGAACCCGGGCTTTTGCCTATCATTTGCCCTGGCCGGGCCTTGGCTTTACCAGGAAAAAAACTGTCGGGTTTGAATGGTTTCCGGAGAGTTTTATGAATTAATATTAAATTTAAATTTTCTACGACATATTTTCATCAAAAATCCTCTCAGAAATGAGAGGATTTTTTTGATACGGGTGATATTCCGCTTAACCATTTCAATTTTATTATACATAAGCTCAGAGGAGTACATTTTTCTGAACATGATATAGGTTACAGAAAGTACCGTAAAAGCAATGACCGCGTCCACCGTTGCCATAAAGCCCAATACGGCAATTTTGGAAAAGAAAGCAAAAATGATATCGAAGAACATTCCTGCAAAGACCCATTCCTTTAATCTGAGCCACCTGTTGGGCAGAAGGAGTACGATGACCCCGGAAAGCTTAAATACACCCAGGATATAGATGAAATGCGGAGGATAACCCAATTGCCGGGTGATATCCCACACAACCGGGTTTTTTGTAAGCTCAAAGAATCCGCTGCCTTTCATGAGATCTGGTTTTGGTGGTGGACAATCTGCCAATGCCGTAAATAGCGGCCTTCATTTTCACCACCTCCTACATGAGTGGAAGATTCCTTTTTAACCAGAGTAATGAGCAGCATGTCTCCCGGATGATTTCCTTCTGTCTTATAATTAACATTGATGCCTTCTGAAGAAACCTTTACAGACAGCTCTATCTTAACATTCCTGAAGCTGAATAATGCTTTTTGTATGGCATCTTCCACGGCCTTTTTATCAGATCCCACCAATTCAGTTCTTCCGTTGATACCAATTGGGGAGCGTACACCTGTGAGCCCAGTGAACGGCTGTACTGCCGTTGGCGCCGGGAATTTTCAGAACTGCTGAAACGGTCTTTCCAACCCTGGCGGTTCCAGTAATCCACATGGTAGGAGAGGATATAGACGGGTTGGCCTTGTATTCCTTCCTAATTTGTCCCATCAGTTCATCTGCGGGCGGGCAGCTTGAGCAGCCTTCTGAAGTGAACAGCTCCAGGACGGCAAAACCGTCATCCCGGGCAAAAGTCTTTGGAACAGGATTACCATTCCGAATGCCAGGACGAGCAAAAGCCTGGAATAGGAAATATGCTGTCTCCGTTTCCCCGAATTACGGTTCAGTATATAAATATTAAGGTACCACATCATAATGGAAAACGCTGCCGTAATGGCGGAGTTTACAACGGCTTCTTTCCAGTTGAAATCATGGGAAGCCAGTTGTGGAACTGAAGATAAGATCCCGAGAAATAGAGAACTTATCCAGATCACAGCCTGGATACTGTTCCGCCTGATTTCCGGTGGACCGGCCGGCAGGTCTGAAAATATGGTAAATGCTTTTTATATAAAGGGTTTCCCATGTGCAGCTTCGGGAATATCATCTTTCCATCGGTGATACGCAACAAAAAAGCCCCTTTTTCAGGAGCTTTTTATTTTTATGATTTCAGTACCGGTTAAATTCCGTCAATGATTTCATTTAATGTAACACTTGGTCTCATCGCAGCGTAAGTTTTAGGCTCATCTGCTTTGTAGTAACCGCCGATATCCTGAGGTTTGCCCTGAGCCCCGATCAATTCTTCATTGATCTTGGCTTCATTTTCCTGCATCTTAGCGGCAATAGGCTTGAATTTCTCCGCAATTTCAGCATCCGCTGTCTGCTTGGCCAAAGCTTCAGCCCAATACATGGCAAGATAAAAATGAGAACCTCTGTTATCGATCTGGCCTACCTTTCTTGCAGGGGATTTATCCGTAGCCAGGAATTTGGCATTAGCTTCATCCAGCGCATCGGCCAAAACCTGGGCCTTTTTATTTCCCTGGGTCTGTGCTAAATGCTCTAAAGAAGCCTGAAGCGCAAGGAATTCACCTAGAGAATCCCATCTCAAATATCCTTCTTCAATGAACTGCTCAATATGCTTCGGAGCAGAGCCTCCGGCACCTGTTTCAAATAAGCCGCCACCATTCATTAACGGAACAATGGAAAGCATTTTTGCAGATGTTCCAAGCTCAAGGATTGGGAAAAGGTCTGTAAGATAATCCCTAAGTACATTTCCTGAAACAGAAATCGTATCTTTTCCTTCTCTTGCTCTTTTTAATGTTTCGGTCATGGCATCCTTTACATCCATAATTCTGATGTCAAGACCTGTAGTATCGTGATCTTTAAGATATTTTTCTACTTTTTTAATGATCTCTCTGTCGTGTGCTCTTCCTTTATCTAACCAGAAAATCGCAGGTGTGTCAGAAAGTCTTGACCTGTTTACCGCCAGTTTCACCCAATCCTGGATAGGAGCATCTTTGGTCTGGCACATTCTGAAGATATCATCCTTCTCTACTTTTTGAGAAAGAAGGATATTTCCGTTTTCATCCTGAACTTCAATAGTTCCGTCGGCAGCAGCCTGGAAAGTTTTGTCATGGGAACCGTATTCTTCAGCTTTCTGAGCCATTAAGCCTACGTTCGGAACGGAACCCATGGTCGTAGGATCCAGTTTTCCGTGGGCTTTCATATCATCGATTACGGCCTGATAAAATCCGGCGTAAGAGCGGTCCGGAATGATAGCAACAGTATCTTCCTCCTTACCGTCTTTGTTCCACATTTTGCCTCCTCCTCTTACCAAAGCAGCCATAGATGCGTCAACGATGACATCGGAAGGAACATGGAAGTTGGTAATTCCTTTGTCGGAATTCACCATTGCCACTCTTGGCCCTTCAGCAAGCGCCTTTTCAATATCTGCTTTGATCTCCGCTTCCTGTGCGCTTCCTTTGATTTTTTCAAAAAGATCGGCAAGGCCGTTGTTAGGATTGATATCTAAGGATTTGAAAGTTTCAGCATATTTTGTAAATACATCCTTGAAGAAAGTTTCTACAATAGCCCCGAAAATAATAGGGTCTGAAATTTTCATCATTGTAGCTTTCAGGTGGGCGGAAAGAAGCACATTTCTGTTTTTAGCCTCATCAATAGCTTTCTGAACGAATGCTTTTAGCGCTTTTAAACTCATTACCGAAGAGTCGATAACCTCTCCTGCCTGAAGGCTGGCAAAGTCTTTCAGTACAGTTTCAGAGCCGTCATTTCCTTTGAATACGATTCTGAATCTGGTGGCATTTTCCACTGTGGTTGAAGTCTCGGTTCCGTAGAAATCTCCGTTATCCATATGAGCCACATCCGTTTTGCTGTCAGAAGCCCAGTCACCCATTCTGTGCGGGTTGGCTTTTGCATAATTTTTAACAGCTTTTGGAGCTCGTCTGTCAGAATTTCCTTCTCTCAACACAGGGTTTACGGCACTTCCCAAAACCTTGGCATATCTGGCTTTGATCGCTTTTTCCTCATCATTTTTAGGTTCTGCAGGGTAGTTTGGAACCGCGAAGCCCTTAGACTGTAATTCTGCGATCGCCTCATCCAGCTGAGGAACGGAAGCTGAAATATTAGGTAATTTGATGATGTTGGCTTCCGGTTTTGTAGCCAGTTCTCCCAGCTCTGCCAAAGCATCACCCGTTTTCTGATCATCTTTTAGAAATTCAGGGAAGTTGGCCAGAATCCTTCCTGCCAAAGAAATATCCGGAACAGCAATCTCAATATCTGCCGATTGGGTAAATGCTTTTACGATAGGTAAAAACGAGTGTGTAGCCAGCATTGGAGCCTCATCCGTTAATGTGTAGTAGATTTTTGATTTGTCTGACATTATACTGTTATTTATTATTTGATTTTTAAGACTCACAAATTTAGTTAAAATTTAATTTTTTCAGATTAATCCTGATAAGATTTTCCACTTTAAGAATTATTTAACCTTTATCTGAAATAAAAAACCTTCATTTTTAACTAAATTTGGAGAGAAAACTTAAAAATAAAAATATGTCGACAATCACTTTAAAAGGAAACGAAGTACATACCATAGGAAGCCTTCCTTCAATTGGAACTACCATCAGGGATTTTGCTCTGGTGGATTCAGCGTTGAATGTGAAAGTACTTTCGGATTTTGACGGAAAGAAAAAAGTATTCAATATTTTCCCGAGCATTGATACGGGAGTGTGTGCGGCTTCAGCAAGAAAGTTCAATGAAGAAGCTTCCAAGCTGGAAAATACCGTAGTGATCAATGTTTCTAAAGATTTACCTTTTGCCCTGGGCAGATTCTGTGCCGCTGAAGACCTGGATAATGTTGAAACATTGTCGGACTTCAGAGGAAGCTTCGGTGATGATTATGAAGTGACCATTACAGATTCCCCGATGAAAGGATTGCTGAGCCGTGCCGTGATCGTTACCGATGCGGATAATAAAGTGGTTTATACGGAACAGGTTTCGGAGATCGCGAATGAGCCTGACTATGAAGCTGCCATTTCAGCATTAAAATAAGATCTGTATCCATTTTCTGACACGCTGAAACCGGATCAGGACATGAATACATAAGCCCTGTGGGAATTATTCACAGGGCTTTTTCAGCAATACTATTAAAAGCCGTCATGGTAAAAAGAATTGTAGTTAATGTTAAAGGAGATGAGATAGCGAAGGCTCACCATTTCTATCAGGATATTCTGGACCTTGAGATCCTGATGGATCACGGTTGGATTGCAACTTTCGGGAATGATGAAAAGGCAAAGGTACAGATCAGTTTTGCGACTCAGGGAGGAAATGGTACCGAAGTGCCGGACTTTTCTGTGGAGGTAGACAATGTGGACGAAATGTATAAAAAAATGAAAGACTCCGGCTTTGAGATTGTTTATGATATTATCAATGAACACTGGGGTGTACGGAGATTCTTTGTAAAAGATCCGTTTGGGCGTCTGGTCAATATCCTTTCTCATCAATAATGCATCAATATGAAAGCTGAACAGATTATTCCTATCCTCAGGATTTTTGATTATCAGAAAACCGTTGAATTTTATATCGATTGGTTAGGTTTTGAAATTGTCTGGGAGCACCGGTTTGAAGACAATGCTCCTGTTTATATAGAAGTAAGAAAGGACGGCATTGTATTGCATTTAAGTGAGCATCACGGTGACGGAACACCGGGAATCCGGGTTTTTATCTGGGGTGAAGGTATCCCGGAATACCATAAAGAGCTGATCAACAGGGAATATCGGTACAACCGCCCGGGTCTGGAAAAGACTTTTTATAATGCGGTTGCCTTTACGGTGGATGATCCTTTCGGAAATAAAATCATCTTTAATGAAAAGTTTGATGAAGAGAAACATAAAGCTGTCGGATTTTACTCGATCTATTGATCACAGATCGTTCAATTCCAATTTTTACTGTAATATTGATTTGGATCATCAAAATTTTATCATAATAAAGCTATCTTTACACTATAAATGAAACGTTCAGGAACTGCAGATCTACCTCTTCACTATGGCAAAGTACCGCCATGGCTGTATGAGCGCATGTCTGCCCTCGGGCTTTCCATTATTGAAGTTATCCTCTCGGATTACGGTAAAGATGAGGTGCTCCGCAGACTGGCGGACCCTTTCTGGTTCCAGAGCTTTGGTGCCGTATTGGGGATGGACTGGCATTCATCGGGGATCACCACTTCCGTAATGGGGGCTTTAAAACGTTCCATCAATCCAAATTCACAAGCGTTAGGGCTCTACATTTGTGGTGGAAAAGGAAAGTTTTCGAGAGAAACTCCTTCAGAGCTGATCCGGATCGCTGATAAGACAGGCCTGAACGGAGATGAACTGGTAAAAGCCAGCAAGCTTTCAGCAAAAGTGGATAATACGGCCATCCATGATGGCTACCAGTTATATCTGCATAATTTCATTTTATCCGACAATGGCAGCTGGAGTGTTGTACAGCAGGGAATGCACGAATCTGACGGGACAGCAAGGCGCTATCACTGGCACTCGGAAAACTTAAAATCATTTGTTGAAGAGCCCCACACAGGAATCAACGGAATTTCAAGAGGCAGGATCCTCAACCTTACCGATGCTGAAGCCTCGGAAAACCGGAAAGGAATCCTTGAGATCTCCCATACGGACTCTGCTGAAGTGATGAAGGATTTTTCAAAACTGATCCTTCCCAATCACCACGATGTTCAGGCGTCAGATGTAGATTTAAAACGGCTGGGGGCACTTTTATATGTTACCAGGGAACAGCAGCCCCGGAATTTTGAAGAATTGCTGATGCTGGAAGGTGTAGGCCCCAGAACCATGCAATCCCTGGCTTTAGTAAGCGAAGTGATTCACGGAGCGCCGTCACGGTTTACAGATCCCGCAAGATTCTCCTTTGCCTATGGAGGAAAAGACGGGCATCCTTTCCCGGTGCCGACCAAAGTATATGATGAAAGCATCAATATTATCAGGAAAGGAATTGAAAAATCCAGGCTGGGAAATTCAGATAAACTGAAAACTCTGAACAAGCTTCATCAGGTGATTGCCGCAACGGAAAAAGACTTTACCCCTGATTTTGATGTTCAGCAGGTTATTGAGGAAGAAAGACAAAATTCCTGGAGATTTGGCGGTAAAACCGTTTTTGGTGATGCCCGGAAACCTGCCCATCCGAAGCCGATTCAATTGTCCCTGTTTTAATTTCCTCATTGCTATTATTTCGCCTCCTCTTTTAATCTGACAATAATCTATATTTGTTTGTGGCATTATGTTTCTTTAAACCTCTAAAAAAGCTCAGAATTTAAATAATTGCTTTTATTTGATTTATTTTAGCAAATTTTTGTAGTGAATCTAATAAAAATTTTATTTTTAAGGTCTTAAAAGACGGCCTGATGAGCAACAAAGCTTTAGAGATCTGTTATGATTTCCCCTTTTTCCTGCCTGAGGAGCTTGATGAAATATTTCAGGCCCATGAAAAAATAGTGTTTCAGAAAGGTGAAACGATCCTTGAAGAAGGAAAAGTGGCCAATGAATATTATATTCTTGAAAAAGGCCTGGCCCGCTCATTTGTAAATGATTTCAACGGAAATGAGGTAACTACCCATTTCTTCGCAGAAAATGAAATTATCATTGAAGTATCATCACTCTTCCAAAGAATTCCTACACAGGAAAATATAGTGTGCATTACCGATTGCGAATGCCGCAAAATGAATTATGAAGTATTTCAGGAGTTATTTCATAAAATCCCGAATCTCAGGGAGTGGGGAAGGGCGTGGATGTCCCAGCAGCTTTTTGTCTACAAGCAGCGTTCCGTAGAGATGTTTACCCTTTCCGCCACAAAACGGTACCTGAACCTGCTGGAACAGAAGTGTCAGGTCATTCAGTTTGCCCCCTTGAAGCAGATCGCCTCCTATCTGGGAGTTACGGATACCTCTTTAAGCAGAATCCGTAAGGAACTGGTTTCTCATCCAAAGAAAAATTAAATCTTGTCTTATGGCAAGTTGATTTTCATCACGACTTGGTAATTTTGGTTAAAAGTTTAACATTAAAATTACAAAAATGGAAATCAATCAAATTTATGTCAATCTTCCGGTTAAAGATATCCATAAAACAAGAGAATTCTGGACCAAATTAGGCTTTGCAATCAACGAACAGTTTTCTGATGAAAAAGCGGTTTGTGTGGTCATGAAGGAAAATCATATCTATACCATGTTTCTGAAAGAGGAGTTTTTTCAGACCTTCACCAACAGGCCTTTTGCAAAAGGTGATACCACCCAGGTACTTCTTGCCATCGGTGCGAACAGCCGTGAAGAAGTAGATAATATGGTGCACAGACAGCCATAGAAAATGGAGGCTCAAAATATAGCGAGCCGCAGGATCACGGATGGATGTATCAGAATGCCTTTTCAGATCTTAACGGGCATCAGTGGGAAGTGATGTTTGCTGATATGTCTAAAATTCCGACAGAATAAAATTTTAAAAAATAAAGCAAACATTAAAAAATTACAGAATGAAAATCAATCAGATTTATATCAACCTTCCCGTTAAGGATATTCAAAAAACCAAAGAATTCTGGACAAATGTCGGATTTCCTATCAACGAACAGATTTCAGACGAGAGAGCAGCCTGTATTGTAATGGGTGACAATATGTACGTGATGTTTTTAACCGAGGAATATTTTCAGACTTTTTCCGAGAGACCAACCCCAAAAGGGGATACAACCCAGGTTTTGGTTGCCGTTGGCTTAAACAGCCGTGAAGAGGTTGACCAGGTTGTAAACGCTGCTGTGGCCAACGGAGCTTATCAGCATGAGAAGCCGCAAGATCACGGCTGGATGTATCAAAATTCTTTTTGGGACATCAACGGGCACGGCTGGAATGTGATCTTTGCCGATGCCTCAAAGATCCCGTCTGAATAATTCTGTTCCCATGAAAAATGATATTGAATTTGTAAAAAATCAAATATTCAGCAATTACAAAGTAATTTCGATGAATATTGAAGGAATCACCAATGAAGAAGCGATAATTTTCCCCAATGGTGAAGCAAATTGTATGAACTGGATCTTAGGATATTTGATCTATATAAGAAATCCATTACTGAATATTTTGGGCGAAGAATCCGTTTGGGATGGCGAAAAATTTTCATGCTATAACAGAGGGGAAATCGCTTTGGAAAGAAAGGATGACTTTGCTTCTTTTGAAGAATTGAAATCTTATTTAAAGCGGTCCCAGGACAAGCTGGAATCAAAGCTTAATAGCATTGAAAGTTTTAATTCCGAAAGTATTAATGATATCTCAACGTTATGCCTTCATGAAATATATCACGGCGGGCAATTAGGCTACCTGAGGAGGATACTGGGAAAACCGGGAGCTATAAAATAAAACACTAAAAAAATCAAAAAAATGGATACACCGAAATCAAAGAAATTAGATGTAATTATCCCTGCATTTAGAGGACATAGCCAGAATTTTCTGATGGTCCTTGACGGAATTTCCGAAGAAGACGCCCTAAAAAGAATCGAAGGAAGAACCAACCATGTGGTCTGGATGGCCGGAAATTTCCTGGATATGCGTTATGCATTGGGAAATGTACTCGGGCTTAATGAAGAATTTGAATATAAAGACTTTTTCTTTCAGGGGAAAGCACTGGACGAAAGCCTGAAATATCCTTCTTTGCAGCAGCTTAAAGATGACTTTCATAAAATCTCCCCGGCTGTTTACCGCAAGCTTCTTGAAGTTTCGGATGAAGAGCTGGAAAAAGCTTTTCCAATGGGTATGAATATTGATTTTTTCCCCGAAACGGTTTTGAACTTTGTAGGAATGTGTATTGGCCGGGAGGACTATCTGTGCGGACAGCTTGGGCTGATGCGGAGAATCCTCGGCTATGAGGGAATGAAATACGATTTTGACAAAGATTTAAAGTATTAACAGATGGTTCCGGTAGAAAAAGGTTACAAAGACATCAACGGAATCAGAATATACTATGAGATTTACGGTTCCGGAAAACCTTTGGTATTGGTACACGGAGGAGGCTCGTCAATCCTGTTCGATTTCAAAGAGGTCATTTCGAGGCTTGAGGGAAAATTCCGCCTGATCGGGGTAGACCTGCAGAACCATGGCATGTCCGGACACCGGGATATTCCTGAAACATTTGAACAGGATGCCCGTGATGTGGCGGCGCTTTTAAAAGAGCTCAAGATTGAAAAAGCTTCGTTCTGGGGATTCAGCAATGGCGGGAATACTGTGATGCAGATCGTACACCTTTATCCGGAGCTTGTTGAGAGCCTCATCATTGCCTCTGCCTTTTATAAAAGGAGCGGGATGATAGAAGGCTTCTTTGAAGGAATGCAGTCCGCTACTCTGGAATCAATGCCTGAGCCGCTTAAGATCAACTTCTTAAATCTGAATCCCGATTTCTCAAAGCTTGAAAATCTTTTCGATAAAGACAGCAAAAGGATGCAGAATTTCGAGGACTGGGATGAGGAGGTTCTTACGGGAATACAGGTTCCTGTCCTGTTTATTTCCGGGGATAAGGATGTGATAAGGCCGGAGCATACCGTTGAAATGTGGCGGCTGGTCAAAGGCTCACAGCTAATGATTCTTCCGGCTATCCATGGCTCTTATATGATGGCCGATTTTGAGGGGAACCTTGACACGGAGTTAATAGATCTGACAACCGGTGAGGTGGAAAAATTCCTGAATAAGATCAATGTATAACCGTTCACTATTATTTCAGCAATAAAATCAGCAATAACTTTAAAAATTAAAATCATGGCAAAACTAAATCCGTATTTAAATTTTGACGGGAAAGCAGAAGAAGCTTTCAATTTTTATAAGTCCGTTTTCGGAGGTGAGTTTTTAGGCGGGATCCATAAAATGGGCAATGCTCCCGGAACCGAGAATTTATCGGAGGAAGAAAAAAACAGGGTAATGCATATTGCGCTGCCTGTAGGTAATGATCTTTTAATGGCTTCCGATATTGTTCCCGGATTCGGGCAAAGTTTAACGGTCGGAAACAATAATTATGTTTCCATTTTCCCGGACTCCAGGGAAGAGGCCGAGAGGATTTTCAAAGGACTTTCAGAAGGCGGAAACATAGAAATGCCTCTTGAAGACCAGTTCTGGGGTGATTATTTCGGAAGCTTCCAGGATAAATATGGGGTTCATTGGATGGTGAACTATAATGAAGATTACGTAAAATAGTCTTATATTTAACTGATTATATGCGGGTAGCCGGATGAAATCCGGCTGCCCTTAACACCACTAAAAATAAATAATATGGAACCTGTTAAGATAGACATTACCATTTTAGCTCCGGTTAAAAAAGTCTGGGATTATTTCAATGACCCCAAGCATATCACAAAATGGAACTTTGCCCATGAATCCTGGCATTGTCCTTCTTCAGAAAATGATCTCAGGGTGGGCGGAAAATTCAAAAACAGAATGGAAGCCAAAGACAAAAGCTTCGGGTTTGACTTTGAAGGAACCTATGATGAGGTTATCCCTTATGAGAAGATGGCGTATCATATGGAAGACGGACGTAAGGTAGAAGTGCTTTTTGATAGGATTGATGAAGGTACAACCAAAGTTATTGAAATCTTTGATCCCGAAAAGCAGAATCCTGTGGAAATGCAAAGAGACGGCTGGTACGCTATCCTGAATAATTTTCACAAATATGTAGAAAACAATTAATAAGCTTTACATCATGATCAATTTAGTGATAATGGCAAAATGTTTAAACTCCATTTGCGCTGTTCATCATGTTGTCAAAGGAGACTTTTTACAGGGTGTAATTGCGGTACCGGCAAGGCGTGCTTTGGAAAAGGAGAAAATAGATTCTCTGGAAAAACTTTCAGATTATTCTGAAAAAGAAATCATGCAGCTACACGGTTTCGGAAAAAATGCAATGGCAAAACTTAAACGCTACATGAAGGAAAATAATGTTTCTTTTAAAGACAGCTAAATTAAAATACGTAAGTACAATCAGACCTTGTCTTATTCCAAATTAATACTAAAAAAATCAATTAAACTATAAAAAATGAATAACGATATTTTCCCGTGTCTTTGGTACGACGGGAACGCAAAAGAGTCAGCAGAATTTTACTGTAAAGTATTTGATGGGAAAATTACGGCAGATACGCCGGTTGTAATGAATATTGATATTTTCGGCCAAAAATTAATGCTTTTAAACGGAGGTCCACAGTTTGAAAAAAATCCGGCGGTTTCTTTTATGGTCATCTGCGAAACGGAGGACGAAGTTCAGAAATACTGGGATCAGTTGATTGACGGCGGAATGGCTTTAATGGCTTTAGACTCCTATTCGTGGAGCAAAAAATATGGTTGGGTTCAGGATAAATATGGCGTAACCTGGCAGATTTTCCTGGGAGAAAAGGCCAGCGATCAAAAAATGGTTCCTACCTTAATGTTTATCCACGAAAATAACGGTAAAGCGATGGAAGCAATGGAGCTATATACTAAAACTTTCCCTAACTCTAAAATCGGAAATATTTTAAGATATGGAGAGGGAAGCGAGGGGCATCCAATACCTGAACCTGCTGAAAATATTCAACATGCTCATTTTGAAATTGATGGATACAGTTTCTTCTGTATGGATAATTCTTATGATCATAAATTCGATTTCAATGAAGGTATTTCTGTGGTGGTAATGACCGATGATCAGGCTCAGACAGATCATTATTGGAATGCCTTGACCTCAAATGGAGGAAGGGAAAGCATGTGTGGCTGGCTGAAAGATAAATACGGACTAAGCTGGCAGATTGTTCCGAAAAGACTCATTCAATTAATGAGTGATCCGGATCAGGAAAAAGCCCAGAAAGTGGTTCAGGCCATGATGAAAATGCAGAAGATCATTATCAGGGATCTGGAGGAAGCCTATCAGTCCTGATAGAAGGATACCCCTGCAACTGATCACTTCCATTTCTGTCTTTCGGCTTACTGTTTGATGTGATATAGAAAAGATTTGCTTATGAAAACACAGAACAAGTCACAATCCAAATCAAAAGTTCCCGAAGAAGGCGTTTATCCTGAAATTATCAGGGAAAGCTACCAGGGAAGCCGGAAACTTGCCGGCAAGAGAGCTGTAATTTCCGGTGGAGACAGCGGTATAGGGCAGGCTGTAGCCGTTCATTTTGCCAGAGAAGGCGCTGATGTTGCCATTATCTACAAAGAAAGTGACGATGATGCCAATGAAACTAAAAAGCTTGTCGAGAAAGAAGGACAAAAGTGCATCCTGCTGAAAGGTGATGTCGCTAAAAAAAACTTCAGATCAAAATGTGTAGATAAGATCAGGAAAGAATGGGGAAGCCTGGATATCCTGATCAACAATGCAGGGATACAGTTTCCCAAGAATGATATTGAAAAGATTTCGGATGAACAGATACAGGAAACCTTTGATACCAATATCATCTCCATGATTGCCTTCACGAGAGATTTTCTACCGCTGATGGGAGAAGGAAGCAGGATCATCTGCACCACATCTGTTACGGCGTACAGGGGAAGCAATCATCTGATCGATTATTCAGCTACGAAAGGAGCCATTGCAACCTTTGTCCGTTCCCTGTCTGCAAATCTTGCAGAAAAGAAGATTCTGGTCAACGGTATTGCCCCGGGGCCTATCTGGACACCTCTCGTGAAAGAAACTTTCGATGATCTTTCCACATTTGGAAAAGATACACCGCTGAAACGGGCGGGACAGCCTTCTGAAGTTGCGCCGGCTTATGTTTTTCTGGCCTCTGAGGATGCCAGCTATATTACAGGAGAGATCATCCACATCAATGGAGGAGACTTTGTAGGAGGATGATGTAACCATAAAGCACAAGCCACAAAGTGGCTCCAAACCAGATCAGGATCTGATGATTTTTGTGGCTTTTTTATACAGATCAAATGGATCAAAGATACATTGAAAGCATATTATGGAAATATTAAACTTTGAAGTCGAAATCAACGCATCTCCGGAAAAAGTATGGAGCGTGCTTTGGAGCGATATATCTTACAGGCAGTGGACCTCGGCTTTTATGACAGGTTCTTTTTATGAAGGAACGCTGGAAGAGGGAAGTATCGTCCGGTTCCTTGACCCGAATAATAACGGGATGTACAGCCGGGTAGAAAAGAATGTGCCTAACAGGGAAATGAAATTTCTGCATCTCGGTGAAATTTACGACGGCATTGAAACACCACGGGATTGGGGAGAGGCTACCGAAACATATATCCTGGAAGAAACGGAAGAAGGAACAAAGTTGGAAAGTGAGATCCACACTCCTCCCGAATTTAAAGAATTTTTTGAAGATAAATTCCCCAAAGCAATAGGAATTGTGAAGCATTTATCTGAAAATCAGTTGTAAAATCAGTACAATAAGTTTTAAGGAAAACTATAAATAATAAGAGTATGGAAACACTGTCTTATGAGAAAATTATCAATGCCCCTTTACAGAAAGTATGGGATATTCTTTGGAATCCTGAGACCTATAAGGAATGGACTCAGTATTTTAGTCCGGGATCTACCATGAAATCCGACTGGAAAGTAGGCGGTAAAACCTATTTCATGAATGCCGAAAATGAAGGGATGGTCTCTACCATCGATAGCCTCGATGAACCCAACCAGGTAGTATTCAAGCATTTGGGGATGATAGATAAAAATGGTGTGGAAGATCTCCACAGCAAGGAAGTTATGGAATGGAGCGGATCTTTCGAAAAATATTTTCTGACTGACCTTGAGGGAAAAACAAAGCTGCATGCTGAAGTGCAGGTAGAAAAGCAATGGGAAGATCATATGAATACGGGTTTCATCAAAGGATTGGAAGTGGTAAAAAATCTTGCTGAAAATTCATGAAGTTACTGGTAGTTCTTTTCGGAGCATTTATTCTGGGCTTATTGGGATCGAAAATAATTGAAGGAGACTGGAATTTGGTATTTTCCGGAAATTTGGGAATGGCCGCTTTCATCCTGTTCACAGGGCTTTCCCATTTCAAATTTCAAAAAGGAATGGCCATGATGATTCCGGATTTTATTCCTGCTAAAATGTTCTGGGTATACTTTACCGGAATTATTGAAATAGGAGCGGGCATTGGCCTGATGATTCCCTCCATCCGGGAAACAACAGCCATTTTACTGATCGTTTTTTATATTCTGGTGTTTATTGCCAATGTCAATTCGGCCAGAAAGAATATTAATCTTTTTAAAGCGGATTATACAGGTCCCGGGATGAGATATCTGTATAGGGAAAGGATTCCCATGCAGATCATTTTAATCGTATGGACTTGGTATTTTGGGATTTATTTAACTTAATTTAATAAATACAAATTCAATAAACAGGAACGGAAGGTGCTTACTTTCCGTTTTTTTTATTAATTATTTTCATCAGAATCAATTTTTTGTAACATTTTATAAGGTTGTGGTGTCTTATTAATAAACTTATTTATCTAAAAACATGAGTTATGAATTTCAATTCTAAAATTTTTGTTACTGCTCACATTATAATATCAACAATTATGATGAACGCACAAAGTACCGCAGCCAGGCTGCCGGGGGATCCCTCACTTCCGTCCTCGAAAGCAAATCTTGAAAAGCTTATTTCTTATGATAAAGGAAACTTCAAATATAAAGTGGAAGATTATTTTGCCAGACCAAAAGCTTCACAATTCAGAATTTCCCCGGATGGGCAGTATCTTTCCTATAAGGAAAAAGATAAGGACAGTAAGAACCATGTGTATGTGAAAGATCTGAAAACAGGGAAAATTACCAAAGCGATTGTTGAAAAAGATAATCTTATCAGAAGTTACGGGTGGCTTAATAAAAAACGGCTTTTTTATACCCAGGATAAAGGTGGAAATGAGAATATCCACCTGTATGCGGCAGATATTGACGGACAAAACCTTAAAGATCTCACTCCTTTCGAGGGGATTACTCTCAGAGCGGTAAAGCTGATAAAAGACACCGATTTCGTTATTGTTACGATGAACAAAAACAATAAGCAGATTTTTGAGCCTTATAAGATCAACTTTAATACAGGAGAAATAATCCAGCTGTATGAGAATAAGGATATTAACAGCCCGATTGATGATTATCTTTTTGATAAAGATGGTAATCTGCGCGGATATATTGTCCTTGAGAACGGCCTCACCGCGAAAACCTACTATAAAGATCTGCAGACTGGTAAATTCAACCTTCTTAAATCCACTGACTGGAAGGATACCTTCAACATCATCGGATTTAATGATAATTCAAAGAATAAGGATGAGGCTTATGTAGTGACCAATCTGGATAGTGATAAGGCAAGAATCGTATTGTATGATTTAAAGAAAGATATACTCATCAAAGAAGTTTATTCTAACCCCGTATTTGATGTAAGCTCTATAAGCGTTGCCGAAAAAAACAGAAATTATGAGCTGGACTACATCAGCTATAACGGAATTAAAAATGAAATAATACCCATAAGTGAACTTTATAAAAAAGTTCATAACAAATTACAGTCTCAATTCGGTGACAAGCAGTTTAATGTGGTTTCTTCCGATGATTATAGTCATAAGCTCCTTGTCATTGTTGACAGTGATAGGCTGTATGGCACCTATTACGAATACGACACCCAAACCGGGCAGATAAAGCTTCTTTACAATCTTATGCCTCAGCTGAAAGAGGAAGATATGGCGGAAATGAGGCCCATAGAATATAAAAGCAGGGATGGGCTTAGCATCCACGGCTACATCACCTTGCCGAAAGCTGCCCTGAAAGGTGAGAAAGTTCCCTTAATAGTAAACCCTCACGGCGGCCCTCACGGGTCCAGAGACAATTGGGGATTCGATTCCGAAGCCCAGCTGTTTGCCAGCAGGGGATATGCTACCTTACATGTCAATTTCAGAATTTCAGGAGGCTATGGGAAAGAATTTCAGAACTCAGGCTATAAGCAGATTGGAAGAAAAGTGATGGACGATGTGGAGGACGGAGTAAAATACGTTATTGAGCAGGGCTGGGTAGATCAAAATAAAATTGCCATCTATGGGGGAAGCCACGGAGGGTATGCTACCCTGATGGGACTGATCAAGACTCCGGACCTGTATACCTGTGGAGTGGATTATGTAGGGGTTTCCAATATTATTACTTTCTTCGACTCTTTTCCTGAGTATTGGAAACCATACAAGGAAATGATGAAAAAAATCTGGTATGACCTGGATAACCCTGAAGAAGCGAAAATTGCAAAAGAAGTTTCACCGGTTTTCCAGATCGATAAGATCAAAAAGCCATTGTTTGTGATTCAGGGAGCTAACGATCCCAGAGTAAATATCAATGAATCCGACCAGATTGTAAAGGCCATGCGTGCCAGAGGTTTTGAGGTTCCCTATATGGTAAAATATGATGAAGGACACGGATTCGGGAAAGAACCCAACAGACTGGAACTGTACAAATATATGTTAGGCTTTTTTGCTGAAAACTTCAACAAATAGGCTGACTAATTTTCATAATCACTTTGAACGGAAAGTATCATGCTTTCCGTTTTTTTCTGTAACCGATGCTGATATACAGGTAAACCGGAATAAAAAAGAACAGGTAAAAAGTAGGCCTATTTCCCGTCTGCCCGGAATCAGGATAACAATCTCAATGAAAAATGGAAAAAATATTTTACATTTATTAAAGTAAAATAAAAAGTATAACCGTCATAGCAGTATGGAGGTTGTCGAAAAAATAGCAATGCCACAGAAGGACAAGGAAAATATCATTTCGCAGGCCGTATCTAAATATGGTGGCAGGCTGATGTCGTACATTCGTCCTAAAGTGAAAAACACTGAAGATGCAGAAGATATTCTGCAGGAAGTGTGGTATCAGTTCAGTAGTCTTACCAATCTTTCCGAGATTGTAAATGTGGGAGGTTGGCTGTACCGGGTTACGGCTAATAAAATAACCGATCGCTACCGTAAGAAGAAAACAGAAAATCTTGAAGATTTTGTCTATGAAGATGAAGACGGGGACTTTTCCATCAAGGATATTTTACTGATGGATGAGAGTGCGGGGCCCGAAGTGAAGATATTCCAGGAAGAGATTTGGCAGAAACTGTTTGAAGCCCTGGAAGAGCTTCCCGAAAAACAGAGGCTGGTGTATATGGAAAACGAGCTGAACGACAAGACCCTCCAGGAAATAGCCGATGAACATGGTGAGAATATAAAAACCATCATCAGCAGAAAAAACTATGCTGTAAAGCACCTGAGGAACAGATTGAGAAAATTATACGAAGATTTAAATAGTTAGAAAAAAGAAATTATGAACCATAAACATAAAAAAGGCTGGGCTCTTTTGTTCTTATGTCCACCATTGATTTTTTTAGCCGTTACATGGATTGTCATGTGGCTTTGGAATAGCCTGCTTCCGGAGATCTTAGGAGTAAAGCCGGTTACCTTCTGGCAGGCTATGGGAATATTGGTATTAAGTAAGATCCTTTTCGGAGGCTTCCATGGTAAATTTGGAAGAGGAGTCCGTGGATTCAGGGAAAGAAAAATGATGGAACGAATGGAAAGGCTGTCTCCTGAAGAAAGAGAAAAATTTAAAGAAGTCTGGAGAAAGAAGTGTGCGGGAGGATTTTTCAACAGAAATCACGAATAACTTAAAATTTTAGAAAGTAGTAAAGTAAAATAAAGGATCATTCGTCCATATAAAAAAAGAAGTAGTAAAATTTAAAATTTGAAAAAAATGAAAAATTCAGCATTAAAAGGCGCTCTGGGAGCATTAGCCGTTGTGGGTGTGGCATTGGCAGCCAAAAAAATTGCCGCAAGAAAAAGATTCATGAAAAGTATTTTTGAGGAATACGGGATCAAGGAAAGGTCACCTTTCGGATTGGCAGATAAAATCAGGGAAATGAATGAGGAAGAATATCAGGAACTGAAAGGAAAATTTAAAAAAGAATTTGCTTCAAGATGCGGCAGAAAAGAAAAAATGCATGAAGCATAATATTATCTGAATTGAAATTGTTTGATTCCGGCGCGGGAAGCTCTGCTTCCCGCGCCGGAATCTTTATAGCCGTAAAAGCCGGTGATAGCTGTTGGGATTGAAGATCTTCATTTCATGATTTATACCTTATTTTGGCCCGGATAAAAGATATTTAGAAAAAATAATCCTTATTTTTGCATAGCGGTAATGAAAGATTATTATTATTTTCTCGGTATTTCTCAGGATGCTTCGGATGAAGACATCAAAAAGGCTTATAGGAAGCTCTCTTTAAAGTACCATCCCGATAAAAATGATAATGATGATTTCTTTGCAGACCGTTTCCGGGAAATCCAGGAAGCTTATGAAACGCTAAGTGATCCCGCTAAAAGGCGTACCTATGACCAGAATCTGGAAAGCCATCAGAGGAGCTTCAGATATAACATTCCGCCGTCCATTAAGACTTTTACGGCAAATAAGATCCACGCTAAAAAGGGAGAAGAGATCATCATCAGCTGGCAGACCCAGAATGCCGATGTGGTGAAGGTGCTTCCCTTCGGATTGGAAAAGGCTTACGGAGAAAGAATTTTTAAAATAACGGAATTTAAGGACGGAAAATTTCAGCTACTGCTTCATGCAACCAACTCATTGCTGCATAAAACGGTTGTTCAGGGGATTACCATTACCGAAACCTTTGAGAGTGATGCAGAGAAATTCAGGGATAAGGCAGAAGAACTATTCAGGCCACAGCCCAGAACAATCAGGAATCCGCACGGTCAGCCGAAGATCATGAGAATAATAATAGCCGTATTGATATTGCTGATGGCGGTCTATTTTCTGATAAAAAGCTTTGACTGATCAAGCCATTTTTTTTCTTCCGGGACATTTTTTACATCTTTTTCCCTTTTTAAACTTCTTGCAGCAGGATTTCTTTTCACAATATATGTTCTCATTATTGAATGAGAAAGCCGGAGCTAAAGGCGGAACTTTGAATGGAGTAATTATATTCATGTTGCAAATATATTAATTTAGAATAAATATAATTAACAAAATTCCGGAAAATAAAACAGCCTTTTTTTGACATTGTGGCTTTCCTTAAAAATTTGTAATTTTACCAATCTTTTTTACAAACAAAATCTAATATAAAAAATGAATACAGAACAGTTTGTGAACCGCCACATTTCCTTAAATGAAGCCGATAAACAGGCGATGTTGGAAAAAGTTGGTGTTTCAAGCATTGAAGAGTTAATTTCTCAAACCATCCCTTCTTCTATCCGTTTAGAAAAAGATCTTGACATCTCAGAACCGCTTTCGGAATATGAAATGCTGATCCGCTCCAAAGAGCTGGCATCCAAAAACACTGAGTTTACAAGCTATATTGGTTTTGGATATTATAATACGCTTTTACCATCGGCTATTCAGAGAAATATCTTTGAGAACCCGAGCTGGTATACTGCCTATACCCCTTATCAGGCAGAAATTGCACAAGGAAGATTGGAAGCTCTTCTTAATTTCCAGACTGTTGTATGTGACCTTACAGGATTTGCTTTGGCCAATGCTTCATTACTTGATGAATCTACAGCCGCTGCGGAAGCAATGCATATGTTCTTTAATAACAGAACCAAAGATCAGAAGAAAGCGAATGCAAACAAATTCTTTATTTCCGATCTTGTTTTGCCACAGACCATCTCTGTTTTAAAAACAAAGGCGGAAGGATTGGGGATAGAAATTATGATCGGTGACCACAAAACCCATGAGTTTGATGCCTCTTACTATGGGGTTTTATTACAATATCCGGGTAAGAACGGTATCGTTCTGGACTATACGGAAGCTATCACAGAATATAAAAAGCTGGATCTGCAGGTTGTAGTGGCTTGCGATCCTATGGCCCTGGTAAAATTAAAATCACCGGCTTCTATGGGGGCTGACTGTGCCGTAGGTACCACACAGAGGTTTGGTATCCCAATGGGGTACGGAGGACCTCATGCCGCATTCTTTGCTTGTAAGGAAGATTATAAAAGAGATATTCCCGGAAGAATCATCGGGGTTTCTCAGGATATGTACGGGAAACGTGCACTGAGAATGGCTTTACAGACAAGAGAGCAGCATATTAAAAGAGAAAAGGCAACTTCAAATATCTGTACGGCTCAGGTTCTTCTGGCGGTAATGGCTGGGATGTACGCCGTTTACCACGGACCGAAAGGATTGAACTATATCGCTGACCAGATCCACTTCAAAGCCAATGCTTTGAAAAACGGTCTTCAGGCTTTAGGCTACAACACTGTTGAAGAACCGATCTTCGATACCGTGAAGATTGTCATGAGTGAAGATGAAAAAGGAAGGCTGGCAATCATGATGAGAGATCACAAGATCAACCTTAACTATTTCACGGAGGGTGTTGTAAGCATTGCGATCAACGAAAGCACAACCGTTGAAAAGCTGAATTATCTGATGACTTCTTTTGCGCAGTTCAAGGATAAGCAGGCTTTCAAATTAGAGATCAAAGAAGGATACAGCATTCCGGAAGAATTATTGAGAAAAGATGAGATCCTTACTGAGGAAGTATTCAACAAATACCATACTGAAACCGAATTGATGCGTTACATCAAGCGTCTGGAAAGAAAAGACCTGTCATTGACCCATTCGATGATCTCTTTAGGATCCTGTACGATGAAGTTGAACGCCGCGACTGAAATGTTGCCGCTTTCATGGGACAACTGGGGAAGCGTTCATCCGTTTGTACCGGTAGATCAGGCAGGCGGATACCAGGAAATGATCGCTGAGCTTGAAAAAGACCTTGCTAAGATCACCGGTTTTGCAGGAACCTCATTACAGCCTAATTCAGGGGCTCAGGGTGAGTATGCCGGCTTAATGGTCATCAGGGAGTATCATAAATCAAGAGGTGAGGCGCATAGAAATGTAGTATTGATCCCTCAGTCTGCACACGGAACCAATCCGGCTTCTGCAGCAATGGCCGGAATGAAGATTGTGGTAGTTAAAAATCTGGAGAATGGAGAAATCGATTTCGAGGATCTTAAAGCCAAGACTGAAGAACATTCGGAGAATCTCTCTTGTGTCATGATTACTTATCCGTCTACTTACGGCTTCTTCGATGACAATATCAAGGAGATCACGAGCCTGATCCACCAGCACGGAGGCCAGGTTTATATGGATGGAGCCAATATGAATGCCCAGGTAGGATATACAAGTCCCGGAAATATCGGAGCAGATGTTTGTCACCTAAACCTTCATAAAACCTTTGCAATCCCTCATGGTGGCGGAGGGCCTGGCGTAGGGCCGATCTGTGTTGCCAAACACCTGGTTCCTTTCCTTCCTACCAATGCCAATATCAGAATTGGAACTAAAGATGCTATTGAAGGTATCTCTGCGGCACCTTACGGTTCCGGGCTGATCCTGAATATTTCTTATGCCTACATCAAAATGTTGGGCGCTTCCGGATTGAAAAAAGCTACCGAACACGCCATTTTAAATGCCAACTATTTGAAAGAGTTACTGGCAGAGCACTTCCCGATTTTATATTCCAACAAAAACGGAAGAGTGGCTCACGAATGTATCGTGGATTTTCGTCAGTTCAAATCATTGGGAATTGAAGTGGCCGATGTAGCGAAGAGACTCATGGATTATGGATTCCATGCGCCTACGGTTTCCTTCCCGGTTGCAGGAACACTGATGATTGAGCCTACGGAATCAGAAAGTAAGGCTGAAATCGATCGTTTTGCAGAAGCTTTGATCTCTATCAAAAAAGAAATTGATGAAATTGCCAATGGTGAAGCTGATCCTCATAACAACGTATTAAAGAATGCCCCTCACACGGAGCAGCTGGTGATCTCGGATTCCTGGGATAAACCATACAGCAGGGAAAAAGCGGCTTACCCTCTGGATTGGGTAAGAGAGCACAAATTCTTTGCTTCCGTTTCCAGAGTGGATGAGGCTTATGGAGACAGAAACCTGGTTTGTACCTGTGAGCCGATCGAGGCTTATATGTAATAAAAGCCTTTTATCATACATCACCTGTTCAGAATGACCTGAACAGGTGATTTTGTTTACCTTCCTCTACCTTTTCTGACAATATAGGTCAAAATAAATGTAACCGCCATAATGGCACAGGTTACAAGAAATGTTAATTTGATTTGTTCGCTTTCACTCTGAGGGGGCCTGGTGCAAGAGGTTACCAGTATTGCTGTGAGCAGGAAGATTGCTTTTTTTTCCATATTGTGTGTTGGTATTATTGTGGATTCAAAATGGTGAAAAGTCTTTAAGAACTTTACAGGAAATGTTCAGATAAAGATTATCTGGCCTATTCTGACTTTTATGTTTTCTTGAAATATGTAGGAGATTACAAGGCAATATATTGCCTTTTCCTGAAAAAGCGTTTGCGTTCTTTCAGCCGTGGGATCACAAAGTCAAAATTATTTTGTCTCATCATTGTATCTGTATTTTCATTTGTGTTTAACAAATGTATGAATTAAAAATGATACTAAATGCATGATGATAAAAATATTAAAAAGCCATAAGCTTTACTGCCCGCAATACAAATAAAACAGACCAGTCAGTAAAATCCATCAGAGATAAATGAAGTTTATTTCTGAAAGCTTTTTTCGAGCCTGGCAATCAGTCTTGCTTTAACGGCCGTAAGCGCGTGATCTCTGGCTTCTGCAAAGGAAATCTCATATTTCCTATCAATATCCGCCAACTCTTCCGGAAATCTTGACAGAAGGTGATCATAAAAATTATCCAAAAGATCTTTTGAAGGCATTGTGTAGCTGATCTTCAGCTGAAATCGTCTTAATAAAGCGGTATCAATGATTTCAGGATGATTGGTTGCGCAGAGAAGCAGCGCATTTTCAGGATAATAATCAATCAGCTGAAGAAGGGTATTCACCAGTCTTCTCATTTCTCCGACATCCTTATCATCACTTCCCCTGGCCTTTCCTATCTGATCCAGCTCATCCAGGAAAAGTACGGACCTTTCCCGGGCCGCTTTATCAAAGATCATCTTAATGTTCTGCGAAGTTTCCCCTATACGGGAAGATACGATATTGCTGAGATTCAGGATAATGATGCTTTTGCCTAAGGCATTGGCAACAGCCTTGGCCGTCATGGTTTTTCCGCATCCTGAGCTTCCCTGCAACAAAACTTTATTATTCACCGGCAGCTCATATTCCTGTAGTTCACTGATAAAGGTATGTTCCTTGATAAGCTGTACAAGTTGTTCTCTGCTGGCTGTATCAAGAAAAACATCATCGAGCGCCACATCTTCTTTATCCTGAATAATAAGGTTGTACAGATTCATTTTTGACAGATGGATTTTATTTGCAAATATAAAGTTTCTGGAAAGATTAATGCTTACGGCAGGGAAAAGAAAAGCCGAACAAAAATGTTCGACTCACGGCTATAAAAATTAAAATTGTCTTAAAGGTTGCTTTGTTATGTTTTCCATGCTCTTTTACCCGGTGGGTAAAAGAGCGGTCGGTCTGTTGTTGAAAAACATAAACAATATAATTCAGTAATGTTCCTGGCTATATCCAGTTAAGAACCTACAATTAATTTCTTTCCCTTCTTACGGTCATGAAATAAGAAGTGAAAACTACTAAACATGTTGCGATTCCGATGTAAGTGATCATTTTGTTTTATTTTTAATTATTTGACTTTTTTTTATCAATTTTTCAATTGCAATATTACAACTTTCAAATGATGTGCCAAAGTAAATAATCATGATGTATATCAGGTTGTTACATGGTTTGTTTTTAATTTTAAGCTACAATTTGTTTACATAAATTTAATGTATTATTGAGAAATTATGTATATTTTTATTGTCTTATCTGTAAAATTTTGTCAATCTTATAACGGTTTCTGGCTTTGCATTCAAGACTTGATAACGCCAAATGGAAACCAGAATAAAAAAACAATTCTTCCTTTGGGGATAAAATAAAAAAGAAACCAGCACATATAATTGCTTTATGTTAAGAAAATTTATTATTAGTTCAACAGGAAGTGATTTTTTATGACATGGTTCTGCCAGAATTACAGGGTCATAATGACCATTTCCGGTACAGATTGCTAATTTTGTCACAAAGAAAAAGCTTCCGGACAAGCTATGTTACCTCATCTGGCTATTGCTTTTGAATTGTAGCCACTACTTTTTTGTAGGTATCACTGTGATCGGAATGACAGCCTTTATAGGGTTGCTCATATGGTGATACATCTGTTCTCTAGAAATGCGAGCACATTTACCATGTGGCAGGTAACTTACACTAATGAATAATATGGTCTCATAGGTTGATTCTAATAAAGCTTCTTGTCTTTTTCACAATAAAAGCTTCGCCTTTTTCCAAGGCCCGTCTGTTTTTTTATAAGCTTTTCCCCACATTTGGGGCAGACCGTTTTTGTATGGACCAACCAATGTTTTTTTAAAACAAACGCCCTTTTCCATTCCAGGAAGTCAAAACTGTAATTCCTGGCTTCTGCAACCAATTCTTTAATTTTTTTGTCAGGCATATTGCCAAGGATACTTTCAGGCTGGATCCCGATCCGGAAAAGAACCTCATTTTTAATGATATTCCCTACACCGGAAAAGATATCCTGATCCATTAGAGCGTCACAAACCATCATTTCAGGTTTTGATCTCAACTTCTTTTCTGCTTTTCCGGGATTCCACTGGTCACTCAGTACATCCGCTTCCCAGTCGATTCCTGCCAAAAACTCTGGATCGACAGGCTTTACGGAGCAGGTATAAAAATACATCCCTTCATCTTTGAAGTGCAGTGCCAGCCGAAGGCTGGCATCCGGTTTTGTCTGTTAATCGATACTGTAAGACCCGAACATCAGCAAATGGATCCTGATGCTTATCTCATCAAATACAAGATAAGTCTGCTTACCAAAAGTTTTGATATCCAGTAAGGTTTTTCCTGTCAACGGCTCTTTATCGAATTTAGCATTCCCATCAACCCCCGTGACCATTTGTCCAACAAATTTCCGGAGGCTTTCTTTCATCAATACTATGGACGGACCTTCACGCATGGCTTTACTTTTCAATAAAAATTCAAATACTATTCCGTAAAATTAAAATTTGAACTAATTTTGAAAAATGATGAATTTAAACCGGATTTTTACCAATCAGCGTACAGGGAACAATCCTCATACCAGAGCTTCAAGAACGGATTTTCAGAGAGATTTTGACAGGATTATTTTTTCATCCGCATTCCGGAGATTGCAGAATAAGACCCAGGTGTTTCCGTTGCCCGGAAGTGTTTTTGTGCACAACCGGCTGACACATTCCCTGGAAGTTTCCTCCGTAGGCAGAAGTCTGGGAAGTATTGTCGGAGAATTTATCACTGAGAATTTTAAGAACGACCTTACAGAGGAGTCACAGAACTTTTATCTTCATAATCTGGGAAATGTGATCGCTGCGGCGTGCCTGTGCCATGATGTAGGCAATCCGGCCTTTGGTCACTCAGGAGAAGACGCAATCGCCAGCTATTTTGAAAAAAATGAAAAAGATCTAAAACCCAAGTTCGGAGATAAGGAATGGGCAGACCTGGTAAATTTTGAAGGAAATGCCAATGCCATACGGGTTTTGGCCCACCAGCAGCAGGGAAAAGATGAAGGAGGAATCCAGCTCACATTCACTACTCTTGCGAGTATTGCCAAGTATCCGTGTGAAGCCATTGCTAAAAAGAAAGGCGTTATCCATAGAAAGAAATTCGGCTTTTTCCAGAACGAAAAGGAAATCTTTATGAAAATTGCGGAGCAGACCCATTTCCTTTCTGAAAGCGATGAGCCCTGTATTTTCAAAAGACATCCTTTTGTGTGGCTGGTGGAGGCGGCAGATGATATCTGCTACAATATTATCGATATGGAGGATGCCCACAGGTTGGGTATCGTTTCAACGGCAGATTGCCAGAACCTGTTTTTTGAGCTGGTAAAATCCGAAACGGATGACGTCAACCGTGTAAAAAGGAAGCTTGACTCTATCTCGAACGACAATGAAAAGATTTCTTACCTGCGGGCTAAGGTGATCAACGCCCTGATCAATAAATCCATTGAAATTTACAGGCAGAACTTTAATGCTATTCTGGAAGGAAATCTTGATAAGGCTCTTCTGGATATCTATAAATCTGAAAACAAAACATTACAGGATATCGAAAGTTTTTCCATAGAGAAAATTTATAACCACAAGGCAGTAGTGGAAATTGAAAATGCAGGCTACAATGTGATGTATGAATTGCTCGACCATTTCATCCCCTCCATCCTAAAGCAGAAAGATGAAAGGAAATCCTATGATAAAATGGCCCTGAAGCTGCTTCCGAAACAGTTTGTCTATGAAGAGGGGACAGATTATCAGAAAGTTCTGGGAGTCATAGATTTTGTTTCCGGAATGACAGATAATTATGCAACAGACCTTTACAGGAAAATCAAGGGAATAGACATTGGCATGACGGTTTGACGTTATCGGCCGAAAATCGCAGAGGTTTCCGTAATCAGGGATTCCATCAGGACAGATGCGTTCCTGTGTTTCAGGACGGGGGCGATCTGACCGCACCAAAAAAAGACAAGATCAAGCTTTTCCTGGTCCAGAGCAGCTTTCCTCAGTGAGGAGATAAAGGTAGTCTGTAAGGGGAAGGGCAGAATATGATCAGCCTCACCCGGCAAATCCCTTGCAATGGACGTAGTGATACCTCTTCCCAGACGACCGGTATAGGCTCTTGATAAGATGGTATGCCTGGATTTTTCCGAAAAGAGAAATTCCCTGTGTACCGGTAATGCTCCGGATTCTTCAGTAGCCAAAAAAGCGGTCCCGATCTGTACCGCTTCGGCTCCCAATGTGAGTGCAGCGGCAATTCCACACCCATTGGCAATTCCTCCTGCAGCTACAACCGGGATCTTTACTTTCTCTTTGATCAATTGAATCAATACAAAGGTTCCGGTTGTGGAAAGTTCAGCTTTATCGAGGAATGAAGGCCTGTGGCCTCCACTTTCAAACCCTGAGGCTACGATGATATCGACCCCGCTGTTTTCCAAAGCAACCGCTTCGTCCAGAGTAGTGGCATTTCCCGCTACAATGATTCCCCGCCGGTGAGCGTCTTCAATAATACCGGTATCCAGCAGTCCAAACATGAAGCTAAAAACTCTGGGCCTTACATCGAGAACAGCCTGAAGCTGATTCTGAAATCTGGATTCAAAAGGAACCGGAGGAGCTGGAACGTCAATGCCCAAACGATCAAAGTAAGGTCTGAAGATCTCAACAGCTTTCTTATATTGTCTTTCCGTATGCCCTGCATCAGTAATATCATGATCGGAAACCCAGAGATTGAGGTTATAGGGCTTGTCTGTTTCAGCTCTTATCTGCCGGTCTGTATCATAAATTTCCTGTGGGGAAAGGGTATAAGCCCCGAATCCTCCCAGACCGCCAAGTCTGCTTACGGTTGAAGTAAGCTGAACGGTAGACAGACCTCCGCCAAAAGGCCCCTGCCAGACAGGGTATTGTATCCCCACTAAATCCGTTATCCTGTTTTTATACCACATAGCTTTGATATTTTAATTTAAAATGGCTAAAGGTCTGCATCTGTGAGTGTTTTATTGATGATAAGCCATTGACCGTTTACCTTATGAAATGTAATAAAATTATAGTAATTATAATCATACATTTTCACATTCAGTTTTACGGAAGCAATGGTATTGATGACATCAATAAAAATAATCTCAGCTTTGAAGGGTTTCCCTGATTTCTCGGGGCTCACCCTGTTTTCTACACCTTCTATATATTGGTCTGCAGTTTTGAAATAGGGAGCGCCCTTGATGTCTCCAAAGATCAGGGCATCCTTATGAAAAACCTGTTTAAGAAGTACGGTATCTCCTTTAAATATTCCTTTGAAATAATATTGCTCGATGGCAGTTTTGATTTCAGCTTCCTGTATCGGATTTCTTTCCATGATGTTTACTTTTTGGGCATGGCTGTTCGCGGGAAGGCCAAACAGCCACACCATTAATAATAAGGTTTTCATTTTTATAAATAATGCCCGGCTCCCATGCCACCGTCTACGTTGATGACGGCTCCGGAAATTAATCTGTTCTTGGCAAGAGCGTAAACCATATGAGCAACTTCTTCAGGTTCACCCACACGGTTTATTAAATGCAAGCCTGCACTTTTATCGGCATTTTCTCCATGCATTGGGGTCCTGATGATTCCGGCGGCAATGGTATTCACTCTGATATTGTCTTTTCCGAATTCGGCTGCAAGCTGAACCGTTAGGGCATGAACAGCTCCCTTGCTTGAAATAGGGGCCGCTGAAGGAAACCGGGCGATAGCATGGTACACCAACGGCGACCCGATATTGATGATTACCCCGTCTTTTTGTTTTTGCATCAGGGGAATAAAGGCCTGAGAAGTAAAAAACGTACCTTTCAGATTGGTATTTAAAAACCTGTCAAGATAATCTTCGGTGACCTCCAGGAAAGGTTTGTTTTCATAGATTCCGGCATTATTTACCAGAACATCTGCGGAACCAAACTTTTTAATGGCGGTCTCTGCCAATAAATTTCCGGTGGATATGTCTGAAATATCTCCCGCTACCATCGCGAGATTTTCTCCGCCTCCAAGCTCAATGAAAACCTGTTCCAGCTTTGAAGCCGTTTTTGAGTTGATTACTACATTATCACCTCTTTCCAGAAAATAGCGGGCGATTGCCAGGCCTATCCCTGATGATGCCCCTGTTACGATTATGGTCTGCCGGCTCATTTTTCTATTTTTTTTCGGTTGAGAATCCCTGTTTTTTCAGTACTGAAACCTGCTCTCCGGCATATCCCCAGTTTTCGTCCTCAATCTCCTCAATAACAATATGGGTGAGATGCGGATCCTTATTCAAAACTGTGGTGACAACTCCGCTGATCTCCCGGATCAATTGCTGTTTTTTTTCACGGGTAATGTCGTCACGTAATACTTCTATTTTAATGTAAGGCATGATATTTAAATTTAGAATTAATAAGTTACTGAGCTTCTGCTATCAGATGGATATCCAGATCGAAATTATTATAGATCAGAGTGTCACCGAGGTTGGTAAAGAATTTTCCGGATCTGAATCTGATATTGAATTTGGTCCTGTCGATCACGATCTTGCTGTTCAGAACAGCTGTGTCACCGGCCCTCTCAATTTGAATGGAAGCTTCAACGGAATTGGTGATTCCTTTGATGGTAAGGTCACCGGTTACATAATAAAGGTTGTAATCCCCCGGTTCGGCATGGCTGATCTCAAAAATCGCTTCGGGGTATTGATCGGAGCTGAAAAAATCATCAGAAGCCAGATGGCCTGCAAACTGAGCATTGGTTTCAGCATCTTCAATATCAAGGATTTTGATCGAGCGGGTGTCGATAACAAACCTCCCTGCGATGAGGACATTGTTTTCCAATGTGAATACCCCTTCCTTTACACCGATAGTTCCGTTATGAGCACCGGTTACTTTTCTGCCTGTCCATTCAATCATGCTTTGCGCATTATTGACTTTAAAATTTTTTGTGTCCATTTTTTTATGTATTAATGATGACACAAAGTTCAGTTGAATGAAGGAGAAAGTTATGTGATGTACATCACTATTTGATGTCCATGGAAAAGATAGATCAGGGATGATTTTTAGACTGGTGCAGCCTGCTTAATGTCTCTCTTGTAACTCCCAGGTAGGCGGCAATAAGGTGTTTGGGGACCAGGTTATACAGTTGCGGGTACATAGACAACAATTCGTCGTATCGGAGCCGGGCTTCATTGTTCATGAAGGAAAGGAGGCGCTTCTGAAGGGCAACATATCCTTTGTTGGTTCTCCATCGGAAAAAATGTTCGATCTCATGGATCTCTTTGCATATTTTTTCCCTGTTTTCGCCGGAAATGGATAAGATACTTGCATCGGTGATACTGTCTACATTAATGGTAGCCCTGGTTTTATTGTAAAGAGCATCAAAATCCGTGATCCACCAGGTAGGCATGGCAAACTGCAGGATAAACATCTTCATATTGTCATTAACGTAGAATGCTTTCAGGCAACCTTCTAAAACGAAATATTCATGATTCACGAAACTGCCTTCGGAGATCAGCATCTGGCCTTTTTTCAGAGTGATCATCTCAAAATGTGAAAAGACATATTCCAACTGTTCTTCTGTGAGAGGAACGAATCTGGAGATGTGTTGTTTTAGTATTTCCCTGGCATTGGTCATAGCGAGTAATCCTGTTTCAAAAGTAAGTTTTTTTTTAATATTATTTTATTTTTAAAAAGCATTCATACCGGTCATTCTGTTAAAGCATGCCGTCTTAGATTTATTTTTACTATATTTGGTAACCTGCACATTGGGTTCCTTACAGAACAGAATACATACAATTACAATATATAAAAATAAAACTATGAGCCTTTATTTAGCACCTATTATTTTCTTCGGACTTATTATTTTATTTGCTTCATTCTTTGTGGTAAAGCAGGAAACGGCAGTTATTATTGAACGCTTCGGAAAATTTCAGGCGGTAAAGCATTCGGGGTTACATCTTAAGCTTCCTATTATTGATCAGATAGCAAAAAGACTTAACCTGAGGATCCAGCAGCTGGATGTGATTATTGATACGAAAACATTGGATAATGTTTTTATCAGAATGAAGATCTCCGTTCAGTATCAGGTGATCAGAAACCAGGTGGCTGACGCTTACTACCGTCTGGAGAACCCTGAAAACCAGATCACTTCCTTTGTTTTTGATGTAGTGAGGGCAGAGGTTCCGAAGCTGAAACTGGATGATGTGTTTGTACGGAAGGATGATATTGCCGTAGCGGTAAAAAGTGAGCTTCAGGAAGCGATGAACAGTTACGGATATGATATCATTAAGGCTCTGGTGACTGATATTGATCCTGATGAGCAGGTAAAGCATGCCATGAACAGGATAAATGCAGCTGAAAGGGAAAAAACAGCGGCAGAATATGAATCTGAAGCACAAAGAATCCGGATTGTAGCGGTGGCCAAGGCCGAAGCGGAATCTAAAAAGCTGCAGGGCCAGGGAATTGCAGACCAGAGACGGGAGATTGCAAAAGGGCTGGAAGAGTCTGTAAGGATGCTGAACAATGTAAACATCAATTCGCATGAAGCATCCGCACTGATTGTGGTTACCCAGCATTATGATACCTTACATTCTGTAGGAGCCAGCAACAGGAGCAACCTGGTATTGCTTCCTAATTCACCTACCGCGGCAAGCAATATGCTGAATGATCTGGTGGTTGCCATGACCACGGCAAATACGGTAGGAGAGGCAGCCAAGGGAAACTATCCCGCACCCCCGAAAGAACATGAGCATAAAGCCAATCAATAAATAAAAAACTCCGGAACCCGGAGTTTTTATTTTTTTGTTTTAGAAACCTGTTTTAGCAGGATATATTTTACAGAAGATCCGCCTGCCGGCGGCTGGGCAATTTTTTCAGTCTTAACCTTCAGCACATATTCATAGCCGGGCTCGTAGGTAAAGCCTTCAATATTACTGTAAAGATTTACCCAGCTGCCGTTGGAGGTTTCTTTGACCTGGAGACACTTCATCGGGGCTACTCCCGTACAGTCTGCTGTTTCCGGGCCTATGATCAATGTTTTTTCATTCCCGCCGGAAACATTTGCAGGTGCTGTACACCGGATCAATACAGGAATGGAGATGACCACAACGGCCTTTATCAAAAAATATTTGCTGTTTTTCATAATTCTGGTTTTTAAGCTTGGTGACAATTACCGTGCCGCATTTGTTCCGGGATAATGTAGTTATTCTACTCTTGTTTTTTATCTTTTTTATTAATTAATTTGACCCTTTCAAATCAAAATTTAAATAATATAATATGGAGAATCAAACTCAGATTGAGAATTATAAGATTCAGAAGCCTGCGGAATGGACTCAAAGTGCTGATGACGAGCAACTGATAGCGAAGATAAAGGAATCTGATTTCTCAAATAGGCAGACAAGTGAGGGGAGGGACTATTGTTATTTTCTTGATAAAATCTACTATACGAGTAACACGGAGATCAATGAATATGTTTGCATGGCTTACACATTAAATGAGCCGTCAAATCTGGAAAGAGCTTCTGTAATGGATATTATCCTTGAAGAAAATGAGGTTTATCATATCCACAGGATCAGCGTTTTAAGGGAAGGGGTACTGGTAGATAAAATTCCGGATACCAAAATTAAGGTTCTGGACAGCGAGAATGAAAGCAGTGGCGGGATTTTAAGCAGCAATAAAAAAATCAATATCACCATAAAGGATTTAAGGCTTTATGATATCCTTATTTTAGAAGACTCCCGGATCAAGACCTTTACAGACCGTGATTTCCTCAGAAAAGAGTTTTCAAAATATGTATGGGTAAGCCCTGACAGCTACTGGGCCTACGGGAGCTACAGGTTCTCTTTTATTAATGGCAGGGAAGAGCCGGTTGCCTATAAAAAGGTATTTTTCAGGGATGAGCAGGGCAATGTTCTTGAACCGGAAGTTAATTATTTGAAGAAGGGGGAAAAGTTTACCATCGAGGAGGAAAATTATATCAATCCGGTGGATGCCAGCCGGGAAATTTTTCCGTTTATAGATTTTGCAACGGATAGTAACTGGAAGGACCTTTCTAACTATATCGCGCCGATCTATCAGGAAATTTATGATCAGTCTTCCTTACAGGAATTTGCCCCGAACCTGATTGAGAAACTGGATGCGATCACCAGTCCGGATGAGAAACTCCAGTTTGCCATCGAATATGTACAGAACAATATTTATTATATTTACAATGCGGATGAGATGAACGGGCATAAGCCCCAGTATCCTGCCATCACCTATCAGAACAAGCAGGGAGACTGCAAGGCGAAATCTGTTCTGTTAAAAGTTATTTTAGACTATATCGGTGTGGATTCTTCGGTTGTTGTAGTGAATTTCCGGGCAGATTATTACCTTAAGTACTATCTTCCATCACTGCTTTCTTTTAATCATGCGATTGTTAAAATCAACTATAAAGGCGAAACCTATTTTGTGGACGCTACCATGCGTGACGAGTTCGGTCTGATTGAAAACAGAGGATTTATCTATTTCCTGCATTATCTGAAAGTGAAGCCGGATCAGGAATTACAGGAAAGAGAACCCTACAGGTTCCCTTATTACTGTATTGATGAGAAAGTGGAGCTTGACGTGAAGGATACTACAGGAAAGCTAAAGCTTACTACCATATACAGGGGAAACCGGGCCAACAGCTTGAGAAAGTATTTTAAAAATACCAACAGAAGGGAAATAATAGATGCCTGGAACAATTCTTTGTTCTATACCCTGAACTATTCCGGGGACAGGAACGGAACAGATGTCAGAAATATATTCCGGGATGCGGCCATCGATATTGTAAGCGATGACAAGACAAAAAATGAATTTAAGGTTCAGTACCAGTCTACCATAGAAAACCCTTATTTTGCAGATCCGCAAAAGAACCGTTTCCTGATGTACTTTGATAGAAGCATTATAAAATCAAGTGCCAGGGATTATACCCATAAAGATTCGCCTTTCTGGCATAATTTCGACAGTGAAAAGTATGAAATTAGTCTTTACACCGACCATAAGATAGACACTCAAGAGAAATATACAATACAGGAAAGTACGATCAAAAATCCGTACTTTGATTACACCAGCCGGAAAAACATCACTAAAAACGGAGGTACTGTTTACATAGAGTATAACCCATTAGTGAATTTAGAAATCCCTAAAGAAGATTTTGAAGAATTCAGAAATGCACATCACACCATTGCAGACAGCAACTTTGGATTGGGAATTGACATCATTGAGCCGGGATTGGTGAACAGGCTTAAGTTTAGCCTTAAAAAACGGTTTAAATAACCTATATGGTTTTGAGATGTAATGTTTAAGTTTTGGCGGGGTTGCTTGCAACCCCGCCAAAACTGTTCATGATCCCACTATATCAAAATATAATATATCAGGTCCCGCTAAACCTCTGTCTCCCGATCAGCAGCTCAAAAAATAACCGGAAGTCTGAAATCAGGGACCAGAGCGGGTATCTGAAAGTTGCGGGCTTATTCTTTTCAATAAAAGCATGGCTGATCCATGCGAAGCCGTATCCGAAAATGGGAACATACCACAGGAACCTTTCTTTTCCTGAGCTGATCACATATCCGATCACTATGAATACCAACAGGGTGCCGATGAAATGAAAGATTCGTGTTCCTGTTCTGCTGTGCTCGGTAAGATAAAACTGGTAAAATTCTTTGAAGCTTTTTATTCTTTCAGACATAGCGTTATCAGTTTAGATTTTATAAAAACCAAAGCAATAAGTCAGCCAATTATAAAGAAAAATGAAAAGCGGGATCATAAAATAAAACAGTTTTATGATCCCGCTCCGTATGATGTATATTCGCTAAAATGATCAGGAGATAATTTCCTTGCCCAGCTTACTGTTCCGGTAGCCATAGCAGAAATAGATCACCAGGCCTATCGCGAACCATAATCCGAACCAGAACCAGTTTTCATGGCTCATCCCTGTAAGGAGGTATAAACAAGAACTTAAACCGATTAAAGGAATCAGTGACAGGTTTTTTATAAAAGCCACGATACAAAGAACGAGGTTGATCAGAATGAAAAAGAAAATGGAAGCCCTGAATTCACCTTCCTTCGGATCTTTCCAATCCATCAGGTCATGAAAAAAGCCAGGTTGCCAGAAATAGAAAGCGGTCAATCCGCCAATGAAGATAAAAGGGAAAATGATTTTACCGTTAATATATGGGAGATGGAACCTTCCTTTTAACTTTTCTTTTGCTGGAAGAAGCAAAACCCCCGCACATACCAATACAAAAGCGAAAATAGTTCCGATACTTGTAAAGTCCAGGATAAAGGTTTTATCCGTGAATAAGATAGGAACCCCTACTACAATACCGGTGATAATCGTTGCAAAGGAAGGGGTTTTATATTTAGGATGTACCTCCTGGAATTTCTGAGGCATCAGCCCGTCACGGCTCATAGCATACCATATTCTGGGCTGCCCCATCTGGAAAACCAGTAATACGGTAGTGATGGCAACAATGGCCACAAAAGAGACCACAAGCTCCATCCAGGCAACATTGGCATTGCTTTTTTCAAAAATGAACGAAAGCGGATCTCCTATACCATCGAATTTTCTGTAATCAACCATTCCCGTCAGTACTAAGGTCAGGGCTATATAAATTACCGTACAAAGCACCAGGGAAATTATCATTCCTTTTGGCAGGGTTTTCTGAGGGTTTTTTGTTTCTTCGGAGAGTACGCTCAGCGCATCAAAACCTATATACGCAAAGAAAACCCCGGATACGGCGCTCATGACCCCTGCAAAACCATTCGGCATAAAAGAAGAGACATGGGTTTCCGGATTTACGGGAGTCCAGTTATCGGTATTGATATAGGCAAAACCAATAAGTACTACCAGAATAATAACGGCCAGCTTTAAAATAACCAGGGCATTATTGAAATTTTTGCTTTCCTTTACCCCGATATAGCAAAGCCATGTAATCAGACCATTGATAACCAGGGCGGGAATATCTACAATGAATTTCAGACTTCCGATCAGGGGAGCAGTTTGCCAGGCATTGATAAGCTCTTTATTTTCGGAGCTGTTCATGAAAGCCTTTTTTGCCTCGGTATAGCTGCAGGTAAGATAATCCGGAATATGCATTCCCAGGCGTTCCAGGAAGCTTGTAAAATAATCAGACCAGGAAAAGGCAACATAGATGTTTCCGAAGGAATACTCCATGATGAGAGCCCAGCCGATGATCCAGGCTATCAGCTCCCCGAAGCTGGCATAGGCATAGGTGTAGGCAGAGCCTGCCGTAGGGATCCTGCTGGCAAATTCAGCATAGCAGAGTGCCGTAAATCCGCAGGCGAAGCCGCAGATCAAATATAGTAGAATAACGCCGGGTCCTCCTCTGAAAACAGCCTCTCCCAAACTGCTGAAACTTCCCGCCCCGATAATGGCCGCTATACCAAAAAAAACGATGTCCCAAACACCCAGAACCCTTAAAAGATGAGTAGATGTATCGGTGTCCGAATAAATTTTTCTCCTAAAAAGTTGACCCATTCAATTCTATATTTGATTTGAAAAAAAGCAAATGTAATTATTTCTTGGATATAATTTGGTTTTTCTTAAGATTTCTTGTCGAAAAGTTAAGAAGTATTAAAAAATAATCCACATATTAACAATATGTTAAAACACTTGTTTATACAATATCTTTTCAATATTTTCGTTGATAAATTGTGGATAAATTATACCCTTTAGAATTTAAAATAATTAGCCTGTCTATGGCTTACACATTTTAAAATTTGATATTAATGAAATCAAAAAAAATACTTCTAGCAGCAGCGGTGTTCTACTTCGGAATTTCCGACGCTCAACAGTCTCAGTACTTTACCCAAAAAGAAAACTACAGGTTCAATTTAGCCGAAAATCTTTACCAGACCAAAATATATAATGCTTCCCAGTACGAATATGCCAGACAGTATTTCTACAATCAGAATCTGTCAAGATCAAGAAAAGAAGCGGCACAGTTCTTCGATAACGTAATCGGGGTTATCCTCCAGAAAAACCATGCTGAAGAGGGATTAACCGCTTTTATGAAAGAATATCCCAATTCCGCATATTTTGCCCAGGCCAATCTGCCCCTGGCGGATTATTATCTGGCTAAGAAAGACTTTGACAAGGCGTTGGAGACTTTGGAAAAAGTTAATCAATACCAGCTTTCTAAAGAAGAAAATACACAATATATACTGAAGCTGGGCTATGCCAAGTTCATGACCGGCGATTCCAAAGGTGCAGTGGATGCTTTGGAAGAGGCTTATAAAACGGCAGAGCCATCCCAGCAGGGCGATATAGCATATATGCTCGGGCATTTGTACTATGCCAACCGGCAGAATGATAAAGCTTTCCAGTATTTTGATTCGATAAAAGATCAGGAAAAATATTCCAAGCTTGTACGTCCTTATTATGTTCAGATGTACTATAACGATAAGGATTATGATAAGGCAATCTCTGAAGGGAATGCTTTGCTGAATGAAGATATTTCCGATTCCTATAAGGCGGAGGTTCATAAGATCATCGGGGAAAGCTATTTCATGAAAAATGATTATGCTTCAGCCTATCCTCATTTGAAAGATTACCTGAATGTCCAGCAAAACCCGTCAGAAAATGATTTATATGAAATGGGATTTGTGGCAGCCCAGCTTAAAAAGTATGATGAGGCGGTTTCATATTATAACCAGCTGATCAACAGTAATTCCGCTCTGGCACAAAATGCTTATTACCAGCTGGGGAATGCTTATCTGGCAGTAGATAAGAAACAGGAAGCGCTTTCGGCATTCCGTTCCTCATATCAGATGGATTATGATGCGAACGTTAGAAAGCTGGCTCATGAGCAGTACGCAAAATTAAGCTATGACATAGGTAATCCGTTTGAAAGCCCTTCATCGGTAATCCAAAGCTATATCAATGAAAATCAGAACAGCGCGAATGCTTCCGAAATGAGGTCATTGCTGGTGAAATCTTATCTGTATTCAGGTAATTATAAAGAAACATTGAATGCTATAGACAGACTGCAGAATTCTTCTCCGGAAATTGATAAAATAGACCAGGAGGTTTCCTATCTGCTGGGAACAGAAGAATTCAACAAGGGGAACTATGATGAAGCTGAGAAATATTTCCTGAGAAGCCTGGAATTTAATATCAATAAAGAGTTTTACAACAGGGCCTTATACTGGCTGGCCCAGGTGTACTATCAGAAAGGAAATTATCCGTCTGCCATCGTACGTTACGAGAAACTCCTCAACGAAAGCTTTCCTGAAAAGCAGCAATTGCCTTATGACCTGGGATATGCTTACTTTAAGTCTAAAAAATTTGATCAGGCCCAGACTTACTTCAAACAGTATTTGACCAACCCGAAACCCGAATTTAAAAACGATGCGGAGCTTCGTCTGGCAGACATCCATTACGCAAACAATGAACTGAACGATGCCATAGCCATTTATGATAAAAATGAAGATGCAACAGATTATACCTTATATCAGAAAGCAATGGCCCTGGGCTTCAAAGGCGATACCCAGGCCAAAATCAATAATCTGAAAAACCTCTTATCCAAATATCCGGATTCTGAATATTATGATGATGCGCAGTATGAAATAGCTACAGCTTATGCAGCCCAGGACGATTATGCCAGCTCTAATGATTATTTTGGAAAGGTGATCAAGGATTCACCGGATAAAGATCTTGTTGCGAATGCCGCGATATACAGGGCACAGAATTATATTGATCAGAATCAAAACGATAAAGCCCTTTCCGAATTAAAATCTCTGGGCGAGCAATATAAAAATACAGCCTATGCGCAAAAGGTTGTTCAGGCTGCCAAGCCTGTCTTTACAAAGAACGGAGATGTGGCAGGATATCAGGATTTTGCAAGGAATATCGGTGTGAATATAGATGCGGCTGAAATTGATGAGATCAACCTTTCAACCGCTAAACAGTATTTCGCGAAGAAAGATTATAAAAGCGCCATTTCCTACTATGAGAAATATCTGACACAGAATCCTACAGGAGAAGGTCTTTATCAGGCCAAATATGAATTGGGAGAAAGCTACTATCAGACGAATAACACTACAAAAGCTTTACTGGTTCTGCAGGAGGTAGCAGATGTTCAGAATGATTACCAGGATGATGCGCGAACCCGTCTTGCACAGATCTATATCGCACAGGGAAATAATGCTGAAGCTAAAACATATCTGGAAAATATTAAAAATTCTTCCAATGTCAGCATTAAGAATTACGCCAATGTAGAGCTGATGAAGATCTATGCCGGAGAAAAAGATTTCTCCCGTGCTGAAAAGCTGGCGGATGCCGTAATTGCCAACAGTAAAAACTCCGCTGCCGTTATTGAAACGGCTAAAGTGATCAAGGCGAGAAGCCTGATGAACTCAGGAAAAGATAAGGACGCCCAGGCGGCTTATGCTTCCCTTGAAAAGTCCTCAAACACTTCCGTAGCAGCTGAAGCCCTGTACGCAAAAGCTTATTACCAGAATAAAGGGAAAGCTTTCAAATCTTCCAATGAGACCATCTTCAGACTGGCCAACAACTATGCTTCAGAAGAGTATTGGGGAGCAAAGGCCCTGGTGCTGATGGCAAAAAACTATATCGGACTGAAAGATAATTACCAGGCAAGCTATACATGCGACCAGATCATTGAAAACTATAAAGATTTTCCTGATATCGTCGCAGAAGCTAAAGAAGTTAAAAAGCAGATTAAAAAGTAAAAATGTAGGTCGTATTCATGTAAAACATATTGTTGACCTGCGGGAACCATCAATATTTTTTGCATAATACTTAAATACAAAAAATAATGAACAGAAAAATTCAATTATTATCCATATTATTTTTAGGAGTTTCGCAATTTGCGTTTTCCCAGATCAAAGAAGAAAAGCTGATTCTTAACAAGAAGAGGGAGCCGGAGGTGAAGAAGATCGAAAAGAAAAAGACTTCCGTGGAGACCATTAAGAATTATCCGCCTGAAGAAAAATCCCAGAATCCTGTAAAATACACCATTACAGATGTTCCTGCGGTTTCAGATTTTAAAACTTCTACCATTCAGGGGGAAGACGTGGCTCCTAAATTTGATGCAACGGCCCAGAATAATTATTTCCAGTTTGGAATGGGGAATTATGGCAAGATCCTGGCGGATGCCAATATCTCGAAAACACTCGAAAACAAAATAGAGGTCGGAGCGGATGTTCATGTCCTTTCCACTAATGGACTGAAAAAAGAATACGACTGGGATTCTAAACAAAGCACGGCAACAATAGGCGCTTTCCTTAATTCCTATGGTGAGAAGGGGAAATTTAACCTTAATGCTGAATATGGTCTGGACAATTACAATTACTATGGTATTTACGCATTGGAGCCGGCAGCCGATGTTGACCTGAAACAAAAAGTCAATCAGTTTAAGGTCAACGGGTATTATGATTTTTATTCCAATGAAATCCTGAATGATGTAAGAGTGAAGTCCTCATTTTTAAAAGATCATTTTGATGCTCAGGAAAATCAGGCCTCTGTTTTGGCTAATTTATCCAAACATGCCATCGAAATAGGCAATTCAGGCATTAATCTGAATGCGGATCTAGGCGTAGGTCTGGAGACTGTAAAAACCGATTTTGCCATAAGAGATAAAAATTCAGCCAGCTTTTTCAATACGAGCCTGGCTCCGAAATTAACGTTCAGAAAAGGAGAATCTTACCTGATGGTTGGTTCTTCATTCTCTTTCCTGAACGCCAAGAACTCCAACGATCTGATGGCCGGAAAGGTGAAAAACAATAAAACATATTGGTTCCCACAGGCGGAATTCCAGATTGCGGCCGCGGAAGAATTTAAATTTTACGGCGGAGTAGACGGAGGATTGAAAATTAATACCTTCTCGGAACTGTTACAGCAGAATCCATTCATTCTTTCTGATCAATATTTGAGGCCTACTGAAACAAAATACCATTTTTACGTAGGCTTAAGAGGGGATTTTGATGAAACCATCAAATATGATTTTTCTGCCGGCTATGGAAAAATGAAGGATATTATGTTCTTTAAAGGGAATGACCTTTTTGATTATGATTACACGCTTAACCGCTCTGCCTATAATTTTGCCAATACATTCTCCGCTATATACGATGACGGTAATGTAAGTGATATAAAGGGAAGCATCCAGTATTTCCCTTTGGCGAATCTTGTGCTTGACGGAGAATTGAGATTTACAAAATACGATCTGAAGAATTATGAAGATATTTATAATGTACCTTTATTTACGGCAACGATCGGTGCAAAATATACCATGCTTGATAAAAAGCTACTGTTAGGCCTTAAAGGAATCTTTGCAACAGACAGAACCACAAACTCTTACTCTGTTGAAGCTGTTCCGAATCCTTTGGTCCTTAACAGCATGATGTACCAGTCTGCCGAGGACCGGAATGATAAAGTTGGGGGGTATGCGGATATAAATTTGTCAGCAGAGTATAAAATTCACAAAAATTTCAGTATTTTCGCGCTTGGAAATAATCTTCTGAGCTCAAAGTATCAGACGTATAAGGGATATAAAGTTCTTGGTGCACAGATTTTAGGCGGAGTGAAGATCACTTTCTGATAAGAAGATTCAGGCCAGGCATCTCAATTATTGATGCTCATTACCTGAAACCAACGGCTGCATAGTTTAATGGATAGAACTTCGGATTTCGGCTCCGACAGTGAGGGTTCGAGTCCTTCTGCGGCCACTTTAATTAAAAGAGAATTTGTAAATTATTGAATTAAATAATTGCATTTTCTCTTTTTTGTTTTTGTATCTAAGAGTGCAAATTTTAAAAATGTTCTTTTTTATCTGCATGAATCTGATAAATCTGTTTGAATACTAAACAATTGTAAGCTGTATTTTTGGTAATCAATACAGAATATTTCTTGTGGTGGCTTCAATTGTCCAAAGCTAAGCCAATGGAATGAATGGAATGAATGGAATGTGATGTGATTTTGTATAATATTCCAATTGGGAAATTTATGAAACACGTCAAGGCTTGTCATTACAAATATTTAGATTTGTAGTGTTAAAAAAACTAATAAAATGAAAGCACATTTTCAAAAAATATTATTTAATTTACAAAATCAAAAAAAACTATGAGAAAAAAGAATATTTTAAGGCTGTTTTTGCTAATAGCATTTGCAACATCCTTATATTCCTGTGTTCATGACGAACTTTATTCAGCAACTGATCCGCAATCAAAAGAATATAGCTCAAAAAGCCTCTGGAAAGAGGATGAAAAGTATATTAAAAATGTAAAAGCTGTTTTTGATGAATATGCAGATAAAGATTACTTTGTAACAAACTTTGGTAATATTTACTGGGACTATGCTGTGACTATGGGTACAAAAGAAACCTTTCTGGAAGCACCAGTAATAAAAAATGGAGAGGTAGGCTTTGTTCTTGTTGTTTACAAAGATGGTGATAGAGTGTTTTTTAAAAGAAAAGAAGATGAAGAATCTAAAAAATTTTTTAATGCTTTAGTTTTTAATGATAGAAGCAAACTTACGAATGCGAAATTAAATAATACACTAAGCTCTGAAGCTAAAGGAGGCTGTGTAACGATTGAAACAACTTGGACATGGACAAATGAAGTTACAGGAGAGGTAGAGCTTGTAAGAACTATAACTGAAATGTATTGTTTACCTTCTGGACCATATCTGCCTTGTCAGGCTGTAGAGGTTGATGCAACTTGCGGAGGAGGTTCTGGCGGCAGTGGAACGAATCCGGGAGGCTCTGGTGGCGGTGGTGGATCAAGCGGTTATCCTTATCCTCAAGAACCTCAAAATCCATGTGAGAGAACACAGGGAATGCTTTCAAAAGCTGGTGTACAACCAAAGATTGATGAGCTAAAAGCGCAGTCCACTTTAGGTGGCGAAAAAGGTGTGAAATTCAAAATTGATGGCACCCCTTCACCAACAATAAGTGGTGGTGCTCACAGTGTAAATTTTGGAGATAAGACAGGATATGCAGGAGGCTACCACAATCACACTCCAACAGGAATACCTATGTTATCTCCACCAGATATAGACCAATTATTAGGTTTTGCAAGAGCACAGCCCACTTCTGATCCTGCAAATGTAAATAATGCATTTGTTGGAATGGTAGCTCCAAACGGCATGCATTATGTTATTTGGTTTAACGGGACTTATCAGGATGCTTTGACTAATTTTTCACAGGATGATTTGAATAATTATATAACTGATTATAGAGAGTTAGAAAAAAATTTAACTGATTTTGCAAAAAATGGCACAACCTATGTTAATAGTGATGGTTCGATAAATACTCTAGGGGTGGAAACACTTTTCTTTGAAACATTAAAAAATATGGGACTAGAAGGTAAAGTAATTTTACAAAGAATCGAAAGTGATGGTACAGTTAAAACCTTAGGCTTAAACAGTAGTAACCAGCCAGTTTCAACAACTTGTTCATAATAAATCAAATAATAGAATATGAAAACAATAAATATTAAAATAACAATACTTTTTAGCATTTTTATAACTTTTTTATCTTGTAAAGCGCAAACATTGCCATTGAATACAAGTATGAAAGATATACCTCTTAATGCCCATGTGAAAGACACTAATAATGAACTTGCTCCATATATTGGTACTTATAAAGCTAATTTTCAGGGAAAAGAAATTACTTTATATATAACTAAAGAAGAAGATAAACTAACAAAAAGATTACAAAAGAACTTTTATAGAGATGCTTTAGTAATAAAATATATTGTTAAAAACTCAACTGGTACAATTTTACAGGACACACAAAATAATACAACAGATATTGAACTTTATAGTTATTATACTTATCCTAATAAAAATACTATTGTTTTTTATTATAGTGGCACAAATTGCCGTGTAGGCTGGGGAGATATTTACTTAAAGAAAATAAATACCAATCAGATTTCATGGGAATACCGTCCAGATGATATAATTCTTGACAACAGTAAATGCCCTCCAGGAACAGATATTAATATTTACCTTCCTGAAACAAAAGATTTGATTTTTACGAAACAGTAATATCTCAATAACCTTACCTAAACTAATCGGTTTATCATAAATCATTTAACCTTGACCACAAACGGTCAAGGTTATTTTTTATCTTGCTATTCGGATTTGCATCTTCTCAAAGTATAAATGATGGAGTAGGAAATGCTTATTTAGGAATGGTTGCTGCGGAGCATTGTAGCACTTGTCCTGATAACATTAAATATATACATTATGTAATACGTTATATGGGTACAGGAACAGAATTAGCAAATTTTGTATATTCACCTGCGCAAATAGCACAATTTTTAAAACAATATAGAAAACTTGAAAAGAATTTAACTGACCCAGTGTTAATGGAAATACATACAGTAACAGTTCAGGTGATTTGAATGAAAAAGGATTAGAAACTCTTTTTTTGACACACTAAAAAATATGGGACTTGACAATAAAGTGGCCCTTCAACGCGTAGAGCCTAACGGAACAGTATATAATGTAACACAAGATAGTTCGGGCTCAATTACTGCAACACCATGTCCATAAAATTAACCTATAAAAAAATAAAAATAATATATTTAAGAACTTTATTGATATGTTTAATAATTAACACGTTATTATGTTCAGCACAAACTCTCCCTCTAAATACTTCGTTAAAAGACATTCCAAACAATGCTCATCTAAAAGATACAAATAATGAGTTGGCACAATATGTTGGAACTTACAAAGCTAATTTTAATGGAAAAGAAATTCGCTATTTATAACTAAGCAGGAAGACAAACTAGAAAGGATAAATGATACTTTAGCCATAAACGATAATTTTAATTAACTTAAATTTAAAGTAATTAAAACCTCCACAAATAAAGCATTCATAAAGGTTTTTAAGATTTAAGAAGTTGTAGCAGATTAATTGAATGTAGTCCTTCTGCGGCCACTTTAATTAAAATAATTTAGGACTGGAAACGCTTTTCTTTGAAACATTAAAAAATATGGGACTAGAAGGTAAAGTAATTTTACAAAGAATCGAAAGTGATGGAACAGTTAAAACCTTAGACTTAAACAGTAGTAACCAGCCAAATTTCAACAACTTGTTCATAAATAATAAAATATGAAAACAATAAATATCAAAACAACAATACTTTTTTGTCTATTTATAAGCTTTTTATCTTGTAAAGCACAAGAATATCCATTAAACTCTTCTTATATGAAGTTATCTGATAATTCATATTTAAAAGACTTAAATAATGAGCTCCCACCCTATGTTGGTACTTATAAAGCAAATTTTGAAGGTAATGAAATTACTTTATTTATTAGTCTGCAAAATCATAAATTTTTTGATTTAAAAGTGAAAAAGTATTATCAGGATGTTTTATCAATAAAATATATTGTAAAAAATTCTTCTGGAGTAGTTCTTCAAGATACACAGAATATGAATTTTCCAGCAAATCAACTTCGTTTTACAATATATAGCACTAAAACTAGACCTTCACAAAATACAGTAATTTTTTATTATGGTGGTACTAATTGTGGAGTTGGATGGGGTGATATTTATTTAAAAAAAATAAATTCTACACAGCTTTCATGGGAATACAAACCCAATGATATTATTCTTGACAACAGTAAATGCCCCCCAGGAACAGATATTAATATATATCTTCCTGAAACAAAAGATTTGATTTTTACGAAACAGTAATATCTCAATAACTTAACTAAACTAATCGGTTTATCTTTTACTGTACTTCTAAGGATAAATAATACTTTAGCCATAAACGATAATTTTAATTAACTTAAATTTAAAGTAATTAAAACCTCCACAAATAAAGCATTCATAGAGGTTTTTAAGATTTAAGGAGTTGTAGCAGATTAATTTAATGTAGTCCTTCTGGGGCCACTTTAATTAAAAGAGAATTTGTAAATTATTGAATTAAATAATTGCATTTTCTCTTTTTTGTTTTTGTATCTAAGAGTGCAAATTTTAAAAATGTTCTTTTTTATCTGCATGAATCTGATAAATCTGTTTGAACACTAAACAATTGTAAGCTGTATTTTTGGTAATCAATACAGAATATTCCTTGTGGTGGCTTCAATTGTCCAAAGCTAATGGAATGTGATGTGATTTTGTATAATATTCCAATTGGGAAATTTATGAAACACGTCAAGTCTTGTCACTACAAATATTTAGATTGTAGTGTTAAAAACTAATAAAATGAAAGCACATTTTCAAAAAGTATTATAAGTATCAACAACGTGAATCAGAATTAACGGATGAAGTCATAAGTGGTATGATGTACATGAATAATGATGGTTCAATAAATAATTTAGGGGTGGAAACACTTTTCTTTGAAACATTAAAAAATATGGGACTAGAAGGTAAAGTAATTTTACAAAGAATCGAAAGTGATGGTACAGTTAAAACCTTAGGCTTAAACAGTAGTAACCAGCCAGTTTCAACAACTTGTTCATAATAAATCAAATAATAGAATATGAAAACAATAAATATTAAAATAACAATACTTTTTAGCATTTTTATAAGTTTGTTATCTTGTAAAGCTCAACAGATATTTCCACTTCGTACTGCTGTGGATAATGTACCTAATCTATCATATTTAAAGGATACAAATAATGAACTGCAAGCTTTTATTGGGCAATACTCATCATCTTACAATGGAAAACAAATTACATTGTATATTACTAAAGAAAATGATAAATATTTCGATTTAGGAGACAAAAAAATATATCGAGATGTCTTATCTATAAGATACATTGTTAAAAATTCTACAGGAAATATTTTACAAGATACCCAGAATATGAATTTCCAAATAAATCAATATACTCATACAATTTATAGTCAATGGGTTGTAGATAGTGGAACTAAGGTAATATTCAATTATAGGGGAACAAATTGCAACGTTGGATGGGGGAAAATAATTCTAAAAAAAATAAACTCCACACAGCTTTCATGGGAATATAAACCTAATGATATTATTCTTGACAACAGTAAATGCCCTCCAGGAACAGATATTAATATTTACCTTCCTGAAACAAAAGATTTGATTTTTACGAAACAGTAATATCTCAATAACTTAACTAAACTGATCGATTTATCATAAATCATTTAGCCTTGACCACAAATGGTCAAGGTTATTTTTATCTTGCAATTATAGAGATCAGAAAATGCTTGTTGACTAAATGGTTAACCCTTTCCATAAACTGCATAATATTTGATCTTATTGAATAGGAATAAATTTTGCTTCATATCTCATATCAGATACTTTAAAAATGCCTGAAATTTTATTAAAACGAGTTTATAATGCTTCCGCTCCGGAAGATGGATACAGGGTTTTAGTTGACCGCCTGTGGCCCAGGGGGCTGGCCAGGGAAGATGCGGATATCGATGAATGGAATAAAGATCTGGCTCCTTCAAATGAGCTTAGAAAGTGGTTCCACCACGACCCTGAATTATGGGATGACTTTTCTGAAAAATACAGGAAAGAGCTTCATGATAACAACTTAGGTAAGGAATTTCTTAAGCGCCATGAAGATCAGGATACCATTACATTGGTTTATGCTGCAAAAGATGAGAAGCATTGCCATGCCATCATCCTGAAAGAGTATCTGGAAAGTTGCATGTAAAGGAAAGCACCAGGATTTATTAAATTTTATTAATCAGAGTAAATTTTTCTGTCACCATTAGGCTGGAATTATCATAAAACCTATATTTGCAGCCTAAATTTTTAAATAAAATGAAAGAATTAATTGAAAAAATCAACTCGGAATTTGAAGCGTTCATTACTGAAGCAAACCAACAGGCAGAAAAAGGAAACAAAGCAGCCGGAACAAGAGCCCGTAAATCAGCTCTGGAACTAAGCAAATTGTTTAAAGAATTCAGAAAAGTTTCTGTTGAGGAATCTAAAAAATAAAAAAGTCCCTGTCTTTTGGCAGGGATCTTTATTTTAGGACCTTATATTTTCCTGATGCTAAGAACTGATGCGGTTTAGCAAGCCAAACGGTATTTCTGTCCGGATCCCGGAAATTATAGGATCATGCTCAGCTGTATCCTTTTCCTTGTTTCGTCAATTTCAGTCACTTTTACGTTCACGTGCTGGTGTAATTTCACTACCTCATTTACATCAGAGACATAGCCGTCCTTTAGCCTGGAAATATGAACCAGCCCGCTTTCTTTGATCCCTATATCCACAAAACATCCGAAAGCGGTAATATTATTGACAATTCCAGGTAATATCATTCCGGGGCTGAGGTCTTTGATGGTTTTTACATTCGGGTCAAACTCGAATATCTTGGCAGCCTTTCGCGGGTCTAATCCCGGCTTTTCAAGTTCCTTTAAAATATCCTGTATCCCTAAAATACCGATTTCTCCGGTAATATATTGCTCGGGCCGAATCAAAGCGATTTTTTCTTTATTGGCGATCAGTTCATGGGTTTTAATTCCCAGGTCCCGGGCCATTTTTTCTACAATACCGTAAGCTTCGGGGTGTACGGCAGAATTGTCCAAAGGATTTTTACTGTTTGTAATTCTGACAAAGGCCGCAGCCTGTTGAAAAGCCTTTTCACCCAGTCTTGGAACCTTTTTCAGCTGTTTCCTGTCTTCAAAAGCGCCGTGTTCCATACGGTAATTGACAATATTTTCAGCCATTTTTTCCCCGATCCCTGAAACATAGCTTAAAAGTGATTTGCTGGCCGTATTCAGGTTGATGCCGACAGAGTTTACACATTTCATCACAGTGGAATCAAGCTCATTCTTTAGCCGGGTTTGGTCTACATCATGCTGATACTGCCCCACGCCGATGGATTTCGGATCGATCTTAACAAGCTCTGCTAAAGGGTCGGCCAATCTCCTTCCTATGGAGACAGCTCCCCGGACGGTCACATCGTAGTTGGGAAACTCATCCCTTGCAATTTTACTTGCAGAATATACGGAAGCTCCGGCTTCTGAAACTACAAATACCTGTACCGGTTTGTCAAATGCGATCTTTTTTATGAAAAACTCAGTTTCCCGGCTCGCAGTTCCGTTTCCGATGGATATCGCCTCAATATTGTAGGCATTCACCATGGAGCGGATCTTTTTCATCGCCATTCCGGTCTCATGCTGCGGAGCGTGAGGATAGAGGGTTTCATTATGCAGCAAATCCCCCTTTTCATCCAGGCATACTACTTTACATCCGCTTCGGTATCCCGGATCTATGGCTAAGATCCTTTTTTCACCTAAAGGAGGAGCCAGAAGCAGTTGGCTTAAATTCTCAGAGAATATCTCAATGGCTTTTTTATCCGCCTTCTCTTTGGCTTCCTGTAACGTTTCATTTGAAATGGCGGGTTCCAGAAGTCTTTTATAGCTGTCTTTTACAGCCAGAGTGATCTGCTCAGAGCTTTCATTATCGGATTTTATAATTACCCTTTCAATACAATCAACGGCTTCATCCTTGTCAATTCCTACATTCGTTTTTACAAATCCTTCCGCTTCCGCTCTCAGCATGGCAAGGAGTCTGTGGGATGGTGCTTTATTTAAACTCTCTTGCCAGTCGAAATATTGAGAGAACTTCTGTGCCTCTTCCTCATCCTTTTTGGCCTTCACCACCTTTGATGAAATGACCGCCTTACGTTGGAACAGCCGGCGAAGGCTCCTGCGGACGTACATATTTTCATTGATCCATTCTGCGATAATATCCCTGGCACCCTGCAGGGCCTCTTCTTCCGTGGTTACATGCTCATTCAGGTATTTTGAAGCCAGAAACCGGATATCATTATCTCTCTGGCTCATGATGATTTTGGCCAGAGGTTCCAGTCCTTTTTCCTTAGCCGCATCCGCTTTGGTTTTTTTCCGCTTTTTGAAGGGAAGATACAGGTCTTCCAGTTCTTGCATATCAAAGCTTTCCCCGATCCTTTGTCGGAGTTCAGGAGTCAGGGCATTCTGTTCTCCGATAGATTTTAAAATGGTTTCCTTTCTCCTGACGATCTCATCAAATTGCTTACTGATCCTGGCGATCTGTTCGATCTGTGTTTCGTCCAGGTTCCCGGTCTTATCTTTCCGGTAACGGGCAATAAAGGGGATGGTGCAGTCTTCGGACAGTAGGAGTAAAGTATTTTCTATGCTACGGGATGTGAGGGGCAGGTGCTTTTGTATAAATTCTAAAGAAGTCATTTAAGGTTTTTGAAGGTGCTAAAATAACATTTTTAAAATGAAAAAAGGCGAGTTCCCCCGCCTTAAATGTTTTCACAACGGAATAATCCTTATTGTGAATTGCTTTCATTGTCAAAGATAGAAATTATTTTTTTATCTGTTTTACGGTTTTCCGTATTTCGATGTAGATCTATCTTTTTAAATTTAACAAAAATAAAAGCCGGAATAGCCAATATTCCGGCAAGCAATTCACAAAACTCTCCAAATATAAATAAATTCTTTATTTAATAATTAAGAGTTAATTGTGTCGAAATTATATAATACAACTTGGGGTTGTAAAAAGCTTGGATTGGAGCCCAAGAAAAATTTCTTCGTCAAGAAAAATTATAATTTCAATGCAAATGTAATAAAAAATAAATATATTTGGAGAGTGAAACTGATAAAAAATTAATTCATGAGAATATTAGGCTTAGATCTTGGCGTTTCCTCAATCGGCTGGGCTTTAGTTCAGGAAGATTCTAAAAATCCTGAAAATAATGAGATTATAAAATTGGGCGTTCGTGTGAACCCATTAACTGTTGACGAACAAATTAATTTTGAAAAAGGAAAACCAATTACAACCAATGCTGGTAGAACTTTGGCAAGAAGTGCACGAAGAAATCTGCAAAGATTCAAGTTACGAAGAGCGAATCTTATTGATGTTTTAAAAAAAGGAAATATTTTGAAGGAAGGGGATCTGCTTACAGAAATCGGGAAAAATTCTACGTTTCAAACCCAGGAATTAAGAGCTAAAGCGGCAAAGGAGAAAATTGAGTTGGTTGATTTTGCACGAGTTTTACTTTTAATCAATAAAAAAAGAGGATACAAAAGCAGCAGAAAAGCAAAAAACGCTGAAGAGGGACAAATAATCGATGGGATGTCTGTTGCTAAAAAATTATATGAAGAAAACCTGACGCCGGGAGAATATTCTTATCAGCTTTTAACAGAAGGTAAAAAGCAATTACCGGACTTCTATCGTTCTGATTTGCAAACCGAATTTGATAAAGTATGGAATTTTCAAAAGCAGTTTAACCCTGAAATTTTTACAGAAAATCTCTACAAGGAGTTGCAAGGAAAAAATAAAAATGCAACCTGGGCAATTTTAAAAGAACCGTTTTCCCTCATAGGAATCAAACAGACCGGCACTGTACAGGAAAAGAAAATTGAAAAATATCTTTGGAGAAGTGATGCGGTGAAAAAACAGCTGGATTTTGAAAGTCTGGCAATTGTATTTCAGGAAATTAACAGCAATCTCAATAATTCCAGTGGTTATCTTGGAGCAATCAGTGATAGAAGCAAAGAACTTTATTTCAATAATCAAACGGTTGGTGAATATCTTTATGCCCAGCTTCAGAAAAATCCACATACCAGGTTAAAAAATCAGGTTTTTTACAGACAGGACTATTTAGATGAATTTGAGAAAATATGGGATAATCAGGCAAAATATCATAAAGAATTAACGAATGAACTTAAAGCAGAAATCCGGGATATCGTTATTTTCTATCAGAGAAAATTGAAATCTCAAAAGGGGTTAATCGGTATTTGTGAGTTTGAGAATAAGGAAATTGAAGTTACTCAAAGTGGAAATGTCAAAAAGAAAATCGTTGGGTTGAAAGTAGCTCCAAAATCATCCCCGTTATTTCAGGAGTTTAAAATTTGGCAAAGATTAAATGATTTAGAATTTAAAAATGTGGAAACCCAGGAGATATTTCCTTTAGACTTAGAACACAAAGAAATTATTTTTACTGATTTAAATATAAAAGGAAATCTTTCTTCTAAAGAAGTTATTGAGTTGCTTGGGTACTCTTCCAAGGACTGGAAATGTAACTTTAAGGAAATTGATGGGAATAAAACCAACGAAAATCTTTATAATGCTTATTTGAAAATTCTGGCCAATGAAAATGTGGCGTTCCCAAAAGAATTTAAGCTCAGTACAGACAATGAAATAAAAGTATCCAAAATCTCAGTTTCTGCCGTAAAAATAAAAGAATTTGTCAAAGAAAAATTTGACGGGCTGGGAATTAAAACTTCTGTCTTGGATTTCAATCCTGAGCTTGAAGGAAAGGACTTTGAAAAGCAAGAATCTTATCAGCTCTGGCATTTATTGTATTCTTATGAAGGGGATGATTCTCCGTCCGGAAACGAAAAATTGTATGAACTGTTAGAAAAGAAATTTGGCTTCAAAAAAGAGCATTCCAGAATTTTGGCTGACATTGGATTTTCTCAGGATTACGGAAGCCTGAGTACTAAAGCAATGCGAAAAATAATTCCTCATTTAAAAGCAGGATTACCTTTTGCAAGAAAATCAATGGATGATAATTTACTCTCTGCAACAGCAATGGCAGGATACAATCATTCTAAAAATTCATTGACTAAAGAGGAATTGGCAAACAGAATTTTGAAGGAACAATTAGAAAATCTTCCTAAAAATGCCCTTAGAAATCCGGTTGTTGAGAAGGTTTTGAATCAAATGATCAATATTGTAAATGAAGTCATAAAAGAATATGGAAAACCGGATGAAATCAGAATAGAACTGGCTCGTGAACTTAAAAAAAATGCTGAAGAAAGGGCAAGTATGACGGCTGAAATCAACAAAGCAACTGTGCTTCATCAGAAATATGCAGAAATTTTGCAAAAGGAATTTGGAATAAAAATGCCATCAAGAAATGATATTATCCGATATAAATTATATCTGGAATTAGAGAAAAATCTATTTAAAGATTTGTATACAGACACTCAAATTAAAAAGGAAGAGCTCTTTACAGATAAATATGATATTGATCACATCATTCCACAATCCCGTTTTTTTGATGATAGTTTTTCCAATAAAGTTCTTGTTCCAAGAGGTGCCAATCTAAAAAAGGGAAACTTTACTTCATTTGACTACTTGGAAATTGAAGGAAAAGAAAAATTAGAAAAATTTCTTAATGTTATCAAAGAATTATTTGATAAAGGTGCCATTTCTAAAGCAAAGTATGTGAAACTTCAAAAGAGAGGTATCGAAATAGGAGATGGTTTTATTGAGAGAGATTTGAGGGACACCCAATATATTGCTAAAAAAGCCAAAGAAATTTTGTTCGGTATTACCAATACTGTGGTTTCTACGTCTGGTAGGATTACAGAGAAGCTACGTGAAGATTGGAATCTGGTAAACATAATGAAAGAGCTTAATCTTGAAAAGTACAGAACAATAGGTTTGACCGAATTGATTACGAATTCTAAAGGAGAAGAAAAAGAAAGAATAATTGAATGGACCAAAAGAAATGATCATCGTCATCATGCAATGGATGCTCTTGCAGTGGCTTTTACCACACATAACCACATTCAGTATCTTAATTACTTGAATGCCCGGAGAGATGAAAAACACAAAGAGCACCACAATATTTTTGCCATTGAAAATTTGATTACAGAAGTCAAAGAAAAGAAAAATGGTTCAAAGGAAAGAAAGTTCAAAGTACCAGTAAAGAATTTCAGAGCCGAAGCCAAAAAACATTTGGAAGAAATTTTGATTTCACATAAAGTAAAAAATAAAGTTGTTACTAAAAATATCAATAAAACAAAGAAAAAGAGTGGGGTAGTATCTAAGGTTGTTTTGACACCAAGAGGACAGCTTCATAAAGAAACCATATACGGAAGCGCAAAGTTTCTTAAAACTAAAGAAGAAAAAATATCCGGAAAGTTCGATTGGGAAACCATTAATAAAGTTCAGAATCACAAATATAGAAAGGCTTTATTCGAGCGTTTGCAAGAATTTGAAGGAGATTCTAAAAAAGCCTTTACGGGGAAAAACACTTTGGCTAAAAATCCAATATATCTGAATGAAGATAAAACTGAACAAATACCGGAAAGTGTAATCTTAGCTTGGTATGAAACAGGTTACACAATAAGAAAAGCCGTGAATTCAGATAATTTTAAAGACTATAAAAATTTAGATAAAATCATTGATAAAGGAGTAAAAGAAATCTTAAAAAAACGTTTGGATGCATTTAATGGTAATGTTAAAGAAGCATTTTCAGATTTAGAGAAAAATCCGATTTGGCTGAATGAATCTAAAGGAATTGCAATAAAAACAGTAACGATAACAGGAATAAATAATGCTGAGGCATTGCATTATAAAAAAGATCATTTTGGAAAAGAAATTCTTGATGAAGACGGAAATAGAATGCCTGTGGATTTTGTGAGTACTGGTAATAATCATCACGTTGCTATTTATGAAGATACAAATGAGAACTTACAAGAAAGGGTAGTGAGCTTTTATGAGGCGGTAGAAAGAGCGAATCAAGGACTCTCAATTATTGATAAAGAATATAATTCGGATTTAGGATGGAAGTTTCTTTTCACGATGAAGCAGAATGAAATGTTTTTATTTCCCTCAAAAGATTTTAATCCAAAAGAAATCGATTTGTTTGATGCTAATAATTTAAGCTTGATTTCTAAGAATTTGTTTAGAGTACAGAAAATTGCCACAAAAGATTATTTCTTTAGACATCATTTGGAAACCAGTGTAGAAGATAATCCTAAATTAAAAGGAATCACTTGGAAAAGAGAGGGTTTAAATGGTATTAGAAATATTTTGAAAATAAGACTCAATAATCTTGGGAAAATTGTTCAAGTGGGAGAATAGTGTTTAAATAATAAAATGATTATCAATGATCACCCGGTCCATTTATATCGGCAATCCTGCCTATCTTAAGCTCAGGGATGAGCAAATGAAGATCTTTTGTCCCGAAACCAAAGTAGAGAAAGGGAGCATCCCGGTTGAGGATCTGGGGTTGCTGATGTTAGATCATTTTCAGATCACAGTTTCCCATCAGCTGATACAAAAGATGATGGGTAATAATGTGGTAGTGATCAGCTGTGATGCACAGCATCTGCCTCATGGGATAATGCTGCCTCTTTATGGGCATACGGAACATTCTGACCGGGTGAAGGACCAGCTGGAAGCCAGTGAACCTTTAAAAAAGCAGCTGTGGAAACAAACCGTAGAATGCAAGATTGAAAACCAGAAAAATGTTTTGATGAGGTTGGGTAACTATTTTGAGCCGATGCTTGAATACCAGAGAAATGTGAAAAGCGGAGATATCACCAATATGGAAGGCATAGCGGCTCAACATTACTGGAAATACCTTATCAGCCTTGATTTTCTGAGAGAAAGGTATGGAGATTCCCCTAATCAGTTTTTCAATTTCGGATATTCCGTTCTGCGGAGTATTGTTGCCAGGGCTATTGTAGAAACCGGTCTGCTTCCGGTTCTGGGGATCTTCCACAAGAATAAGTACAACCCTTACTGTCTTGCTGATGATCTGATGGAGCCTTACCGTCCGTTTATTGATTTACTGGTTATGAACTGGCTCGCAAGGAACCCAAACTCTGATGAGCTGACAAAAGAATTTAAAGCGCATATATTACAGGTCGCTACAAAAGATGTGAAAATTGATGGTAAAACCAGGCCATTACTGGTAGCTGTAAAAATAACAGCTGCTTCGCTGTATAAATGCTATACGGGAGAAAAACGTCTGATTGTTTATCCTGAACTGATATGAATGCCGAAAGGTTCAATGCATACCGGATTATGTGGGTTTTAGTATTATACGATTTGCCAACGGAGACCAAAGCCAATATGAAAGATGCAAACCGTTTCCGCAAAGCATTGATCGATGATGGATTTACCCTTTTTCAGTTTTCCATGTATGTGCGGCATTGCCCAAGCCGTGAAAATGCCGAAGTCCATATAAAAAGAGTGAAATTTATGCTTCCTAAAGCAGGAAAGGTTGCCATTATGTGTATTACGGATAAACAGTTTGGGGATATTGAAATCTTTTTTGCCAGGAATAAAGAAGAACCGCCACCCGCTTTCCAACAGCTGGAATTATTCTGATTTTTCAATCCTGATCAAATAGTAAATCCGTTGAATTTCAACGGATTAAATTTTGAGGTTGTGACTGGTCACTAAGATAGTAAATTTTGAAAGCAATTCACAACTTACAAGTACATGAGCATTCACGGGCATTTGTTGTGACTGGTCACTAAGATAGTAAATTTTGAAAGCAATTCACAACACGATAAATAGAGTAATAATCCCAAAAATTGTTGTGACTGGTCACTAAGATAGTAAATTTTGAAAGCAATTCACAACTCCAGGTGGTGGAGCTTCCCGGGCCCTATTGTTGTGACTGGTCACTAAGATAGTAAATTTTGAAAGCAATTCACAACTACCTGAGCTATTGTAATGCTCTTCTTTTCGTTGTGACTGGTCACTAAGATAGTAAATTTTGAAAGCAATTCACAACTACCTGAG
>NZ_JBGCUR010000089.1:0-632 GCF_041361455.1 Chryseobacterium gossypii
TCAATGGAGAAATGGAAGTCGGAGGACAAGAGCTTATTGGACATAGAATGAAATTGGCAGATTATATTGGTTACATAGAAACTATTAATGATTATAGAGATAATATTGGAGGTGCCTTTGCAAATAATGCAGGTTTAACAAGATTAGGAACAAATGGACAAATATATTTTCCAACTGCAGGGGGACGTGTATTTTATGGCAATCAATATGTAAGAACGGTATCTTTGGCAAAATGGGGAGGTATAGCTTCCAAAGGAACTGTGGGAGTTAGTATTGCAATAGGTTTAGTTAAAACAGGTCAAGGTTATCAACAGGATGGAGGAAAATTTGGGCAAAATACTCAAAGAGCCATTGCTGGAACGGCAGGAAGTATGATAGGTGGTTGGGCAGGTGCAGAGGCTGGAGCATTAATGGGAGCAGAGTTTGGGGCAACTATTGGCTCTCTATTTCCAGGCGCGGGAACCATAATTGGAGGGGTCATTGGTGGAGTTGCAGGAGGAATTATTGGGGCTTTCGGTGGTGGTGCTTTCGGTGGAGCTAAAGGAAGTGTAGATGCCTATTACATGCCATAAATATAATTTATATTATGAAAAAAATAGAAGTTTTTTGGAATATCGTCCATTATTTCGATT
>NZ_JBGCUR010000090.1:0-618 GCF_041361455.1 Chryseobacterium gossypii
ATTTATATTATGAAAAAAATAGAAGTTTTTTGGAATATCGTCCATTATTTCGATTATAGATTTGAATTGAAAGTTCAGAATTTTCTTAGAGGAGGTGGCACCTATAGCCGTCCCACATCTAATCCTGAAATCCAGAAACAAAGAGATATAGAGGAGGAAATTTTTGAAAAAGTATTTAAAAATCCCCAATATGGTTTTAGCAGTATGATGGCAGGAAATTTTATATTTGGTTTAGCCGTAATTATTGGAGGAGGAATATTTTTTATACTAATGGGAGTTTTAAACTTTTATAAAATATCAATAGATAACTTTGGAATCTTAATAATAGTATGTGCCTTACCTTTTGTAGGTCTCACATATTATTTTATATTCCATAAAGATAAGTACTTAAAATATTTTAAAGAGTTTGACAAAAAATCAAAAGATTGGAAAAGGAAATGGATGTTGATTAGCTTTTTTACAGTACTGAGTATTTTTTTGTTTTTAATATCAGGTTTTCTATTCATGAATTATTTATCAAATATGAGCTAGTTAATTGCACTATTAGAGAAAATGTTAAGAATAATTAGGATGTTGAGAAATCAACATCCTAATTTTAAATTAAAATAAAAAAGTATT
>NZ_JBGCUR010000091.1:0-587 GCF_041361455.1 Chryseobacterium gossypii
TTTATCATTCTTACAAGACACCAGAAACAAAACCGCAGCAAAGCCCGCTATTATATTTTTTTTCATTAAACTTTCAATATTTCCCAAAAATAGCAAATTTTACTCCATTGGAATAATCCGTCAATTTTTACTAAAAAAGCGCTCCTTATGGAACGCTGTATAATATTACCGTTGCTATTTCTATTTTATGGCTACTTCATAAATTTTTGACCAGTTTTTACCGGTTACCAGCATATTTTCACCCTTAAAGGCAATTCCGTTCAAAACATCATCACTTCCTTTAGTGTTCTGTCTGGCAATATCTGTAAAATCAAACTTGCCGACTACTTCCCCCGTGGCCGGATTTATTTTTAAGATAACGGGCTTTTGCCATACATTGGCATAGATATATCCGTTATGGTATTCCAGTTCGTTCAGTTGATCGTAAGCCTGTGAGCTTCCTGCCACCGCGATATATTTAATCAGCTTTGAAGGGTCTTTCGGGTCCAGGAAGTATAACAGTTTACTGCCATCGGAAGCGATGAGATGCTTCCCGTCATAGGTTAGCCCCCAGCCTTCTCCCAATACATTCGGGTAAGCAAACTCGG
>NZ_JBGCUR010000092.1:0-572 GCF_041361455.1 Chryseobacterium gossypii
TCCAGCCAGTTTTTCCAAACCAGTGTACCGTCCGGGTTGAACTGCTTCCACATCAGCCCTTGTGTGAATCCTGAGATATACATCGGTACAGCATAGAAGATGATCCCCAGAGTACCTAACCAGAAATGCCAGTTGGCTAATTTTACGGACCAAAGCCTGGTTCTCCACAGAATCGGGATCAGATAGTAAATAATTCCGAACGCCATGAAGCCGTTCCAACCAAGCGCGCCAATGTGTACATGCCCGATTACCCAATCTGTATAATGCCCTATTTTATTTAAGGATTTAGTTGCTAAGAGCGGTCCTTCAAAAGTTGCCATACCATAGCAGGTAACCGCTACTACAAAGAATTTAAGAATAGGATTCTCCCTTACCTTATCCCAGGCTCCTCTTAAAGTCAGAAGCCCGTTGAGCATTCCTCCCCATGACGGTGCGATAAGCATGATAGAGAAACCTGTTCCCAGAGCCTGGGCCCATGCCGGAAGCGCCGTGTACTGCAGGTGATGAGGGCCAGCCCATAGATATACGAAGATCAGTGACCAGAAGTGGATGATCGAAAGTTTATAAGAGAA
>NZ_JBGCUR010000093.1:0-552 GCF_041361455.1 Chryseobacterium gossypii
GATGATCTGTATAATTGTAAATATACTTATTATTTTCAAAATTGTAATAGCCTTCAGAGGTAGAAATAAATTTAAGTGTAAAAGGGCTTACACTCTGTATTTCTTCATATTGGAAGCCATCTATATAATCGGTTGTCTTCTTTCTGTATGCAGAATTCTCACTATATCTGTATTCTTTCCTAAGCTTAGTGCCATTTGCGGCGTAATAATACCGGGTGTTTACATTCTGCCATTCTCCTCTGGTGTAATACATTTTATCAAACATGATAAAGTTGGGAAGGTTTAAGCGATTATATTGAATGTCCAGAATCCCCTTATCCTTATGGCTGGTCATATTTCCATTATTATCATAAGAAATAGTATTTCCGGATACATCGGGATAGCCGGCATAATTCTGGCTGATATCAGTAACGGTGTTCAGGCGGTTTCCATTATATGCATAAGTTAAGTTATCAATCTGCATGGCCATCCCATTGGTAGCGTTTTTAGCATTTCTATAAAGACGGGTGATATTTCCGTTAAGATCATATTCTATCGATTCCCCGAAATAAT
>NZ_JBGCUR010000094.1:0-546 GCF_041361455.1 Chryseobacterium gossypii
TCATATTTATTGTAGATGTAATAGGTATCTACATCTTTGGAATCTTCCTTCTTTCTTAATAAAACGGTCTGCCCTTTTTTATTTTTGAACGCAATGGTGACATTGCCGTCTTCGTCCGTCACAGTAGATTTGTACAGGGTATTGGCAGGGTATGTGCCGGAGAGGCTCAGGGTATTGATAGTCCTTCCTTCGGCCCAGCTGGTGGTCACCGTATATTTCTTTACTTCATTCAGCACATTGGAAGCATAAGAAAAATTGATAGGCTTTGTGTTCCATGCATTTCCCACCTGCTTCTGGCTCAAAGGCCTGCCCAGAGGTGAAGCTTCCGGAATATTCTCCGAATAGATTTTCTCAGCACCATAGGTAGCAGAAACATTGGCAAGGGGGTTGGTATAGATAGCCCCGTTAGATGATGCTGGTTGTGGTATGGGCAGGTAGCTCTTAAGTTTTCTTCCGTAAGCGTCATATTCTACCGGCACAACAACATCCTTACCTGATGGTGTGACCTTCACAGATACATTCTGTATCAGTCTTCCAAGGCCGTCA
>NZ_JBGCUR010000009.1:0-113818 GCF_041361455.1 Chryseobacterium gossypii
AATTATTACTTTTTATCACAAATTTATTTCTTATTCTTATCCCGAACTCGGGTTATTTTAAAATTTAGTCTTTTAAATATTTGTTTAATTATTTAGTAAATATATTGTATTTATTTTAATTTTTATTCAATAAAAATTAAATATTTGTTTTGATCGGTTAAAAAATTATTTTTATTTTTAGGCTTCAATTTTAATCCTTAATTCTATTTACCTATGAGAAGACTTTATCTTTTGGTTTTTCTTTTCTTATCATTATGGGAATTGAAAGCCCAGTACTGTACCCCGGCTGCAGGGTCGTCGAGCCAGTCTTATTATCTGAAAACGATTACTCTGACTGATCAAAGCAGTATTAATTACTCAGCTTCATCTTATCAAAGCTATGTTGACAATTCTACCCAGAAAGTTGATTCCTATCCGGGCGGAAATATTCAGCTGCACCTGGAGACAAGCACCAGTACGGCTAAGTATTATGTTTATATAGACTGGAATAATGATTTTGATTTTGATGATGCAGATGAAAGTCCTATTGCAACGACCTCTTATGCCGCCGATTACACCGGGGTTATTTCAGTTCCTTCAAGCCAGGCTCAGGGTACTTACAGAGTAAGAATCGAACTTGGTTACGTTACCCCGACGTCTCCTATTAATGCCTGTGGGCCCAGCAATTATGGGAATTTTGTTGACTTCTCCATACAGGTGGGGAATCCTCCTAGCTGCATGCCGCCTACAGCTATTACATCGTCTAATGTAACGACAAGTACAGCAGATATTTCCTGGACGCCACCAGCCTCAGCTCCTGGAAACGGGTATGAATACTATTATTCTACAAGCAATACGGCACCTGATAACAATACGGTTCCTTCAGGAGCAAGTACAACTCCGTCGGCATCATTGTCAGGATTGTCTTCCGCAACCACTTATTATGTGTGGGTAAGATCAGTATGCAGCGCAACGGATAAAAGCGCATGGTATTACCTGCCGGGAACATTTTTAACTGCTTGTGGTCCGATGACCAGCTTGTATGAAAACTTTGACAGTTATGCAACAGGAAATATCGTTCCTACCTGCTGGTACAGAATGACCGGTACAGGTTCACAAACTATTTCCAGTACATCACCGGCATCAGGCACAAGAAATATTTACCAATATGCCACTGCATCACAAAATCCTATCATTGTTGTTTTACCGGAGTTTAGTAACGTTAATGCCGGAACCCATTGGCTAAGATTCAAGGCAAGGGTTTCTTCCGGAGCTCCGGGGTCCCTTAATGTAGGATATGTAACGGACATCAATGATCCTAATACCTTTTTTGTTCTGCAGGCTTTAACAATCAATAATACTTCTTATACGGGTTCCGGTGCCGAGTATACGGTTCCGATACCGGCAACCATTCCTGCCAATGCGAGACTTGCAATCGGAAATGCTGCTGATGGCAAATCCTATTATTGGGATGATGTATACTGGGAGCCAGCTCCTACTTGTTTTGCTCCTACTTCGGTTGTTGCATCCGGTATAACGGCAAATACCGCTGATATTTCTTGGATGGCGCCTTCCACAGCACCTGGCAGCGGCTATGAATATTATTATTCGACCAGTAATACAGATCCTGTTGCTACTACAACACCTATGGGATCCAGTACTTCCACTACCGCATCATTATCAGGATTGTCTCCTGCCACTACCTATTATGTGTGGGTGAGATCCGTATGCAGCGCCACAGACAGAAGCGCATGGTCTTCTTATGGCACATTCCTGACGGCATGTGCTCCGATGACGGATCTGTATGAAAATTTTGACAGCTATACTACAGGCAGCATTGTCCCTGCTTGCTGGTACAGAATGACCGGAACAGGCTCACAGACAATTACAAGCACAACACCTGCTTCAGGCACCAGAAATATTTATCAGTATGCATCTTCTTCGCAGTCTCCTGTTATTGTTGTATTGCCGGAGTTCAGTAATATCAGTGCCGGAACTCATTGGCTCAGATTCAAAGCAAGAGTTTCTTCAGGAGCACCTGGTGCCCTTGATGTAGGATATGTAACGGACATCAATGATTCCAATACTTTCGTTGCTTTACAGACACTAACGATCAATAATACTTCTTACACCGTTTCCGGTGCAGAATATACAGTTCCGGTACCGGCAACCGTTCCTGCCAATGCAAGACTTGCCATAAGAAATGCTGCCGACAGTAAATCTTATTACTGGGATGATGTTTATTGGGAGCAGGCACCTAGCTGCTTTGCACCTACAGGAATATCATCGTCCAATGTGACAACCGCTACGGCTGATATTTCGTGGACAGCTCCTGCTGCCGCACCTGCAAACGGATATGAATACTATTATTCAACCAACAATACAGCTCCTGATGCTACGGTAACACCTTCTGGAACAAGCACCGGTACATCGGCTTCACTGTCTTCATTGTCGCCCGCCACAACCTATTTTGTATGGGTAAGATCTGTGTGCAGTGCTACCGATAAGAGTGCATGGTCTTCTTATGGAACATTCAGCACGGCCTGTGCGGCGGTTATGGCTCCTTTCTCTCAAAACTTTGACAATGGAGCGGTTCCAAACTGTTGGGAAAATGTTAACCCGACAGCAACCAGCACTTCTGCTAACCTTTTCTGGAAGTTTACCGGCAGTGCGGATTACGGCGCCAATACAGCCAATAACGGCAGACCTGCAGGTACCTACGCCTGGGTAGATGCAAGCTCGCCATACAGCGGAGCTGGTGCCAATACGGTAGAACTGATTACTCCTCCTATCAATCTGACAGGTCTTACAGAGCCATATGTATCTTTTGAATGGTTCAAAAATCATTCAACGTCAACTTCCACGACAGTATCTCCTTCTTCTTATGATGATAACAAACTTACTGTTGAAGTAAATGATGGTAGCGGATGGACGACGATCTTCAGTGATACTTCCAACTCCAATCAGTGGAGACCTGTGGGAATTGCTCTGGCACCTTCATATGTAGGAGCGACAATCCAGGTGAGATTTACTGTAGATAAGAACGTAAACGGCAACGGATATTTCTATGATGACGTACTCCTGGATAATCTGGAAGTAAAACAAAACCCTAACCTGGCTACTTCAGAGGTCTCAGGAGCTAAAAATAATATTATAGTATATCCTAATCCATTTACGGATGTGCTGAATATTTCAGATATAGCCCGTGTGAAATCTGTTTCAGTAAATGATGTTGCGGGAAGATTGGTGAAAACTATTGTAAACCCTGATTCGGCTCTCCATTTAAGTGATCTGAATTCAGGAATGTACCTGCTTACCCTTGAAATGAAGGATGGTACTAAGCAGACTATTAAAGTCATTAAAAAATAACTCAGTAAAACATAATTGATAATAGCAGCCATTTTTTGGCTGCTATTTTTTATTTATAAAGCTTTTTATTGAAATTTTTTTATGTTAAATACAGTTCTTTGATAACTGTTTTCACAATAATGACCGGTTATAAATAATTGGTAATCAATATTTAAAATTAAATCAACATATTGAGAATAAATTATTAAAATCAAATGTTTGTTTGGTTTTATTTAATATTTTAATGCTTTTTAGGTTTATGTTTGTAAAAAAATACATTATTGCTTGATATTAATTAAATTTATTTATTACTTTTACCCACTAATTTTAATTTACTGAGTATGAAAAAACTTCTACTGATGTGTTGGATATTGCTGGGAATTAGCATATCCGCACAAATCACCCTGGGGTCGGGGACCAATAAAGGACCGGCTCCTGTTAGCACCTATTACGGTTATTCATATGTACAGCAGATTTTCCCAAAAACGGAAATTAATGCTAATGCGGCCGGAAACATTACGGGACTTAAGTTTTACCTTTCCCCGAATGCTACGCTTACCAATTCGGATTCCTGGGTAGTGTATCTGGGACATACCACAAAAACCTCTTTTACTTCCACTTCAGACTGGATCCCGTTATCTGAACTAACGCAGGTTTTCAACGGAACGGTTACCAACAATGCAGGAGTTGTTGAAATAACTTTAAGCACTCCTTTTGCCTATAATAATACCGATAACCTGGTGATCGCGGCCGAAGAAAACAAGGCTGATTATGATTCCAACGGATCTTCAGAAGCCATGTATGTTTATTCTTCCGCTTCCAACAGTACTTTGTATTACAGAAGCGATACAACAAATCCTGATCCTAATGGCACACTTCCTACAGGATCACGTACAGCAAACAAATCCATCGTTACCATTATGGGATTGGAGGCAAGTGCCCTGCCTGTGTGCCCTGGTGTAACATCTCCATCTGTTTCTGCTACAGGGGTATCTGTTACCCCGACATTTGACTGGAATGCTGTTTCCAATGCGACAGGATACAGATTGTCCATTGGTACTACATCCGGAGGAACAGATGTGATGAATAATGTGGATCTTGGAAACGTTACCACCTATACTTTAAGTACTCCGTTATTGTATGGTAAGCAGTACTTCTATACGCTTAGCTCATATAATGCGAACGGATCATCAACAGGCTGCTCCGAAAGAGACTTTACTACTAAAAATATTACTTGTCCTACAGTGACAGCCCCAGCAGCGAATGCAACAAGTATGCCTCTGACTCCTACAATTACATGGGATGCTGTGACCGATGCTACCGGATACAGGATATCTGTTGGTACTACTGCCGGAGGAACAGATGTATTAAACAATGTTGATTTAGGAAATGTTACTTCTTATACATTTACCACAGCCTTGGCTTCATCTACCAAATATTATTACACGGTAAATGCCTATACTCCTAATAATACTTCAGCAAGCTGTTCTGAAAGAAGTTTTACAACCTTATGTACAGGCGCGATCTCTACGCTTCCATGGACTGAAAACTTTGACAATATGTCAAATGTAGGTTCAGGTGTAGTGCAGACTTGCTGGACACAAGTGGCGGGTACTAAGAGCTGGGCTTCAATGAACAGTTCATCAACTTCATATAATGCGCCGAAATCAACGCCTAATTATATGTCTATTGCTTATGGAAATACAGTGGCAAGCCAGCTTTGGACTCCTGCTTTTGCTTTAACGGCAGGTACCACGTATGAATTTTCATTCTATTATAATACCAACGGAACTTCCAGTTCGTATGTAGGATTTTCAGGAGATGTTCAGGTAAATACCACCGCGGATACAGCCGGAGCTACTACGATCGGTACATTTATCACATCAACTCAGGGAACAAGCTCTTATACCCAATATAAAGTGGTATATACACCAGCTACAACCGGTAATTATTATTTCGGACTGAATGTTTCTTCTACAAGTGCGCCTTGGTATTTAGGTGTTGATGATTTCCAATTACAGGTGGCCCCTACATGTCTGGAACCATCGGCTATAACATCAGCCAATGCAACCACCGGATCTGTGGATATCTCCTGGACGGCTCCTGCTTCGGCACCTGCAGGTGGTTATGATGTATATTATGACACAACAAACACAGCGCCTACTTCCACTACAACTCCGAACTATACAGGAGTAAGCGGTACCACACAGACATTGTCTAATCTTACGGCAGCTACTTCATATTATGTATGGGTAAGATCTCATTGTAGCTCAACTGATCAGAGTACCTGGGTGGGTCCATACATAGCTTCAACAAGTATTACCAATGATAACTGTAGTGCGCCAGTCGAATTGACTGTAGGTACTACTTTTGAATCAAACGCTATAGTTGGAACCAACGTTGGAGCAACTTCTGATGAAACACCGCTGTCATGTCAGACAAATGCGAACAACAACGTTTGGTATTCTGTGACAGTGCCTGCATCAGGAAACCTTACGATCGAAACCAAATCCGTTACAGGATCGCAATATACAGACTCTGTGATTAATGCATTCACAGGCTCTTGCGGAGCTTTAGTTGAAGCAGGGTGTGATGATGACACTGGTGACGGTAATTTCTCAAAACTTACTCTAACCGGACAAACACCTGGAACGGTATTATTGATCAGCGTTTGGAGATGGAGTAACAGCAGCGTGTTTGACGGACAATTCCAGATTTCAGCTTATGATGCAAGTGCGCTGGCAACCCATGATATTTCAGTGGCTAAAGATAACATTAAGGTGTATCCGAATCCGTTTGCGGAAGTATTGAACATTTCTGATGCGGCTAAAGTGAAAAATGTTCTGATCACCGATATGGCAGGAAGACTGGTGAAAACCATTGCCAATCCGGCTTCAGCCCTTTATCTGGCAGAATTGAAATCAGGTATGTATCTGATAACAATGGAAATGAAAGATGGCTCAAAACAAGCGATAAAAGCGATCAAAAAATAATTTCTGATAATTATTATAAATAATAATAGCGGCTAAATTCTTAGCCGCTATTTTTTTTAGTTAAATAAGAGCTTTATGTGAATTATTTAAAAGTTTATTGGTAATTTTATGTATAATTCAAAATATTAATCTATGGTAAAATTTTTACTTTCATGTTTACTGACGATAAGCATCACATTAACCGCCCAAATCAATTTGGGTACAGGAAGTACAGACGTTGGGGTAGCTCCAATAAGTACTTATTACGGATACTCTTACGTTCAGCAGATTTTCACAAAACAGGAAATTAATGCGAACGCGGCAGGAAATATTACAGGACTTAAATTTTATCTGGATCCTGCAATGTCTCTTATGAATTCTTCGGACTGGGTGGTGTATTTAGGGCACACAACGAAGACCTCTTTTACATCAGATTCAGATTGGATACCCGTTTCACAGCTTACACAGGTTTATTCCGGAACTGTTACCAATGCCAATGGAGTAGTGGAGATCACATTTGCTGCCCCTTTTCCTTATAATAATACGGATAATCTGGTGCTGGCAGCAGAAGAAAATTCTGCTGGCTATGATGAGAATAATTATAATGAGGTTTTTTATGTATATAATGGCGCATCCAACGCATCAATGTATTTCAGGAATGATAATGATAATCCTGATCCTGCTGCCCCAATGGATGGGAACAGGGTCTCCTATAAGTCGGTAATTACTATCGAAGGGCTTACGGAAAGCACGCTTCCGGCATGTCCCGTGATAACTTACCCCGCTGATAACGATATTTTCATCCCTTTATCCCCAAATATTCTCTGGAATCCTTCACCGAATGCTACAGGATATAAAGTATCCATCGGGACAACTCCGGGAGGAACGGATGTAGTTAACCAAGAACCCGTAACAACAACCAGTTTTATCCCTTCCACGGCTCTTTTGCCAAATACTGCTTATTATCTGAAAGTAGTGGCTGTAGGGCCGGGTGGCGAATCAGCAGGCTGTAGCCAAACGATGTTCACTACGGTGCCTCCTCCGCCAATTAATGATGATTGTTCAGACGCAATTACATTAACCGTGAATCCTGATCTCAATTGTGGAAATGTAACTTCAGGCTATACGATAGGAGCTACTGATTCCGGTCTGATCCCTGATCCTTGCTATGGTGACCCGGATGATGATGTATGGTATAAATTTGTTGCTACATCTACCACCCATCAGATTTCCCTTAATAACGTTGTTTCCATAGGCAGTACCATGGATGATACGGATACCTATTTTCAGGTATTCAGCGGGGCCTGTGGTAATCTGACGAGTATATTATGCTCAGATCCTCCTTCAGCGGTCATTAATAACCTTACAGTAGGGGATACATATTATATCAGGGTTTACAGCTATTATGACGCAGGAAGCAATCAGAGCTTTGACATATGTGTAGGAACGTTCCCGCCTCCTCCGTTAAACGATGATTGTTCAGGCGCCTTATCTGCAACCGCATTTCCGTATACCTACGTACAGACAGATGCTGCTGGTGCTACCAATAATTCGGGATTTGTAACTGCTTGTAGTGATAATGAAATGAATGACGGTACATGGTTTACATTTACAGGGGACGGAGATATATTCAACGTATCAGTGGAAATGCCAGCAGGCAGTAATTTCGATCCTCAGATAGGAGTGTATACGGGAAGCTGTGGCAGCCTGGTTTGTGAAGGAACGGTAGATGATGAAGGACAGGGAGATACCGAGACCATTTCATTCTCGACTATGCCGGGTACGGTTTACTACATCAATGTAGGACATTACAGCGGATACTCCGATGAGCTGGAAGGTACCTTCACCATCAATATTACTAAAAATACATTGGCAACAGCTGAGGTGTCGGGTAGTAAGAATAATATCAGATTATATCCGAATCCGTTCACTGAAACATTGAACATCCCGGATATTTCAAAGGTGAAATCAGTTGTCATTTCAGATATGTCCGGCAGGCTGGTAAAAACAATCACGAATCCGGCCTCAACCCTTCATGTAGGAGATTTAAAATCGGGATTGTATTTGGTGACGCTGAATATGAAGGATGGTTCCAAACAGGCTTCAAAAATGATCAGAAAATAGAAAAGATATTATCAATATCAACGGAAGAGGGTAGCAGTCTGCTACCCTCTTTTATATTGTTTTTATTTATCTGGAACAGGCTGCAGATCTCCCGTATTCAGATTAGAAAATACGGCGGGGAAAAATGTCACAAGGATGAAATAAACAATTACCATCAGTACAATTAAGGAGAAAAGAATAACGACTAAACTGTTTGGCTTATTTTTCTTTTTTGGTTCCATGATTTTTGTGTATTTGGTTAATAAGTTAAAAATTGATAGTAAGCATCATGCTAATTTCTTGCCACATTGTTTGCAATACCTGGCATCATCATCAATATCATCATTCCCGCACCGGTCGCATACCTTTTCCAGGTTCTGTCTTTTATTTCTCATTTCGGCTGTTACAATCCCTGTAGGAACGGCGATAATGGAATAACCTGCAAGCATAAGCACAACAGCAAAAAATTTTCCCATAGGAGTAATGGGCGATACGTCTCCATATCCCACGGTAGTTACAGTAACCACCGCCCAGTAAATAGATTGCGGAATGGTTTCAAAACCAGGTCTTCCTCCTTCCACCATGAACATCATGGAACCTACAATTACCGAAAAGATGATTAGGAACAAGAGGAAAATATAGATCTTTCTTGAGCTGTTTTTTAAAGCTCTTACGATGAGATAACCGTCATTCATAAAATCCAGGAGATTGAAGATCCTGAATATCCGCAGCATTCTCAGCATTCTGAAAATTAAAAAATATTTGGTAACCGGAAAGAAAAAACTTAAGTAAAAAGGAACCAGCGCCAGAAAATCTATGATCCCGAAAAAGCTGAAAATATAGTTTCTCTTGTTTTTCACAACAGCAATCCGCATCAGGTACTCAATGCTAAAAAATATGGATATGATCCATTCAAGTACAAGGAAAGTGTTGTGAAACCTCTCATCCAGTTTATGTACACTTTCCATCATGATGATGGCAGTACTTATCAGGATCAAGGATAATAAAACGATGTCGAACAATTTCCCGAGCCGGGTGTCAGACCGGTAAATTACTCTGTACAGGAACCTTTTCCAAAGTGTATCTTCAGGAATAAGATTGTGCTCTCTTTCCATTTGCGAGTTTTTTAAATTAACAAATTATCCCTATTTTCGTAACAAACATACATAATAAAATGACAATAAGCGAAGTAATTTCAAAAATAGAAGAACGGATCCCGCTTCAGCAGGCAGAAGAGTTTGATAATGTAGGTTTATTGTGTGGAGTCCCGGACCGCAATGTAAGCGGCATACTGGTTTGCCATGATGCCCTGGAAAATGTGGTGGAGGAAGCGATCCGGAAAAATTGCAATCTTATCGTATGTTTTCATCCCATCATATTTTCAGGATTGAAATCACTGACCGGGAAAAATTATGTGGAAAGAGCGGTCTTAAAGGCCATTGAGCATAAAGTGGCGATCTATGCCATTCATACGGCGTTTGATAATGATTTCTTCGGAGTAAATGCCGGAATCTGCAACCGGCTTGGCCTGAAAGACATAAAGATTCTTCAGCCTAAAAAAGATAATTTAAAACAGTTGACAGTTTTTGTTCCTGAAGAGTATACAGAGCAGGTAAAGGAAGCCCTTTTCTCAGCCGGAGCAGGGAGTATCGGATTCTATGATGAATGCAGTTTCACCGTCGGGGGTAATGGCACATTCAGACCGGTTGAAGGCTCAAATCCCTTTTCAGGCCAACAGAACATTCGTGAGAATGCTGATGAAAACATGATTTCTGTGATCTTCGAAGGCTATAAGCAGGGAAGAATCATTTCGGCAATGAAGTCCGCACACCCTTATGAAGAGGTTGCTTACCAAGTCTATCACCTGGAGAATGAGAACCAGTATGCCGGATTGGGCATGTATGGAGTGCTGGAACAGGATATGGATGAAAAGGATTTCTTGCAGCTGGTGAAAGAAAAATTCAATCTGGAAATTATCAGGCATTCCCCATTCACTCATAAAAAAATAAGAAAAGTAGGCGTTTTGGGTGGCTCCGGAGCCAGTGGTATTAAATCCGCTTTGTCTCAAAAATGTGATGCCTACCTCACAGGAGATGTTAAATACCATGACTTCTTTCTGGCGGAATCTAAAATGTTGATTTGTGACATAGGGCATTATGAATCAGAACAATTTGTAACTCAACAATTATTTGAAATTTTGTCACAAAAATTTAGTACATTTGCAATCTCAAAATCTAACGAAAAAACAAACCCAGTAAATTATTTCCTTTAGATATGGCAAAAACCAACGATATTTCAGTTGAAGAGAAACTAAGAGCTTTATACGATTTGCAGATCATTGATTCGAGATTGGATGAAATCCGAAATACAAGAGGAGAATTGCCAATCGAGGTAGAAGATCTTGAAATTGAGATTGAAGGGCTTGAAAAAAGAGCTGAAAAATTTCATGCGGATATCAAAGATCAGGAAGACCAGATCAAAACAAAGCATGAAGTAATCAACCATGCGAAAACCTTAATTGAGAAATACAAATCTCAGCAAGATAATGTAAGAAACAACAAAGAGTTTGAAGCTTTAGGTAAAGAAATTGAATATCAGGAACTTGAAATTCAGCTTGCAGAAAAAAGAATTAAAGAGTTCGGGGCTAAAATCGCTCATAAAAATGAGACGTTAAACGATCTGAATGCAAAGATCGACGAACTTAAGAGCCACCTGAAGTTTAAAAAGGACGAACTGGAAGGGCTGATTGCCGAAACACAGAAAGAAGAAGAATACCTTATAGAGCAGTCGAAAGAATTTGCGGCTAAAATTGATGACAGACTGTTGGCTTCCTATAACAGGATCAGAAACAACTCTGTAAACGGACTTGCCGTAGTAGGATTGGAAAGAGGTGCTCCAAAAGGTTCCTTTTTTACAATTCCGCCTCAGAAGCAAATGGAAATTGCCCAGAGAAAGAAAATTATCATTGATGAGCATTCAGGTAAGATCCTGGTTGATGATGAGCTGGTAATGGAGGAAACTGAAAAAATGAAATCTGTGATTAAATTCTGATTTTAATTACAAATAAAATACAAACGGGACAGAAATTTTTCTGTCCCGTTTTTTATCGGATTATAACGGAATCCAGTTCTTTTGAGATCATTATTTCAGCCTGTTTTTAAGATAATAAAAATATTCGGCAACCGGTTGATCTTATTGAAAATCTGTGGGCTTATTCGTCTTCCTTTTCTATTATGATGATTTCAATTGTCGCGTCGGAAATATAACAAATAAACCGATCCATCATTGGATCGGTTTATTTGTTATATAATCCTTTTGGAAGATTATTCGTGATGCTCATACATTTTATTATAAAGATCAATAAACCTCTCTTTGATAGCTTTTCTTTTCAGCTTTAAAGTGGGAGTCAGAAGACCGTTTTCCACATTCCATGTCTCAGGCGTCAGTTCGATTTTCTTGATTTTTTCCCAGTTACCCAGGTGTTCGTTGATATTGTCTATCTCTTTCTCTATTCTTTCCTTTAATTCAGGGCTTTTAGAAATTTCTTCCGGTGTGGAGCCAATATTAAGGTTATTTCTCATCGCCCAGCTCTTTGCAAATTCAAAATCCGGCTGAATCAGTGCGCAAGGCATTTTTTCGCCATCACCTACTACCATGATCTGCTCAATAAATTTGGAAGCCTTTGCCAGGTTTTCAACTGTCTGAGGGGCAATATACTTCCCGCCTGATGTCTTGAACATTTCTTTTTTACGATCCGTGATCTGCAGAAAGCCGTCGCTGTCGATATGCCCGATATCTCCTGTTTTAAAATATCCGTCCTCGGTAAATGCCTCTTTTGTCATTTCTTCATTTTTGAAGTATCCTATGAAAACAGACGGGCCTTTTACGGTGATTTCACCGTCTTCCTGGATCTTAACGTCCAGATTATCCAAAGGTAATCCCACGGTACCGATTTTCATTTTTTCAAAGCTGTTTACGGAAATTACCGGAGAGGTTTCCGTTAAGCCATAACCTTCCAGGATAGGGATTCCCGCGTTTTGGAATAGTGTATTTAGCCGGATGGACAAGGCGGCAGAACCTGAAACCAGAGTGATGATTTCTCCTCCTAGCCCTTCTCTCCATTTGGAAAATACCAGTTTATCAGCAATAATTTCTCCTAAACCGGACGGTTTGGAAATTCCCTTTTTCTTATTGATCAGATTTAAAGCCCAGAAGAAAATCTTTGATTTTAAGCCTCCGGCAGAAGCTCCTGTGTTGTAAATTTTATCATAAACCTTTTCCACCAGTCTTGGAACCACGCTCATGTAATGAGGTTTTACTTCTTTCACATTTTCTCCCATCTTATCAATACTTTCCGCAAAATAAACAGAAAACCCGCTATATTGGAAAAGATAAAAAAGCATCCGTTCAAAAATATGGCAGATGGGAAGAAAGCTTAAGACCCTTATATCTTTGTAATCAAGATTCTTTTTCCTGGGTATTCTTGGTATGGAACCCAGCACGTTGGAGACAATATTGTGATGGGTAAGCATCACGCCTTTCGGTTTGCCGGTAGTGCCGGAAGTATAGATGATCGTGGCCAGATCTTCAGGATTAATCGTTTTGGCCAGATCTTCCACTTCAATCTGGGTGGAATCATCCTCGCCCAGATCCAGGATTTCCCTCCAGTTGGCCGCTCCGCTTATATTATCAAAAGTGAAGACCCCCTGTAAAGAAGGGATATTATGTTTTACTTTCATTACCTTAGCCAGGAGATCCTTATCAGAGACGAAACAATATTTTATTTCGGCGTTGTTAAAGATGAACTCATAATCTTCAGGAGAGATATTGGGATATACGGGAACGGAAACAACCCCGATCTGGGAAAGCCCCAGATCCATGATGGCCCATTCTGTACGTGAATTGGTTGTGATCAATGCTATTTTGTCTCCGGGTTTTATCCCCAGTTTTAAAAGTCCTCTTGATATCTTGTTTCCTTCATTGATGAACTCCTGAGTTGAGGTCTTTTTCCATTCCCCATGATATTTGGTTACGAACATATCGTTTTTCGGAAATTTTTCCAAAGCATATTGGGGGATATCAAATAATCTTTTAATCGTCATGATTTTTGAACATAGTTTAAAGAATTTTAAATATAAGCATTTTTTTTAATTAAAGAAATTAGAATCCGGTAATTAAGTGTGAGTTGAATGCTTACCATAACAATCAGGCCTTCCGGGAAAAGACAGTCATTTCAGATCCTGTGAAAAGAAAAGACATGACCATATCCGTTATGGCCAAGTGACATTTAAACAGGACCGGAGCGATGTTTTTGCCGGCCTCTGCCCATGAATTTTAGATACTATTTTCCAGATTTACCTAAAAAGTGTAAATTAGCGACCATCTAATTATTAAATTTTTATGGACTTTAATTTATCGGAAGAACAGCTGATGATTCAGCAGGCAGCAAGGGATTTTGCACAAAACGAATTATTACCGGGAGTAATAGAAAGAGACCGCGATCAGAAGTTTCCCGCAGAGCAGGTAAAGAAAATGGGTGAAATGGGACTTTTGGGAATGATGGTGGATCCTAAATACGGCGGTGCCGGTATGGACAGCGTTTCTTACGTTTTGGCTATGGAGGAGATCGCTAAAGTGGATGCTTCCGCAGCTGTTGTAATGTCTGTAAACAACTCATTGGTTTGTGCGGGGCTTGAAAAATTTGCTTCCGAAGAACAAAAGCAAAAATATCTTGTTCCTTTGGCGAGCGGCCAGGTGATCGGCGCATTTGCATTATCTGAACCTGAAGCAGGTTCTGATGCCACCTCACAAAAAACTACCGCCGAAGATAAAGGAGACTATTATCTTTTGAACGGGATTAAAAACTGGATCACCAACGGTGGAACTGCATCTTACTATATTGTAATAGCCCAGACAGATCCTGAAAAAAAGCATAAAGGAATTAATGCATTTATTGTGGAAAGAGGATGGGAAGGCTTCGAGATCGGGCCGAAGGAAGACAAGTTGGGCATCAGGGGTAGTGATACACACTCATTGATTTTCAATAATGTGAAGGTACCGAAAGAAAACAGGATCGGCGAAGACGGCTTCGGATTCAACTTCGCAATGGCTGTATTGAACGGGGGAAGAATAGGTATTGCTTCCCAGGCTTTAGGTATTGCTTCCGGAGCTTATGAATTAGCTTTGAAATATGCTAAAACGAGAAAAGCTTTCAAAACGGAGATCATTAACCACCAGGCCGTAGCGTTCAAACTGGCTGATATGGCTACGCAGATCACTGCCGCAAGAATGCTCTGCTTCAAGGCTGCAACTGAAAAGGATGCAGGAAAGGATATTTCCGAAAGCGGGGCCATGGCAAAATTATATGCTTCTCAGGTGGCCATGGATACTACCATTGAAGCTGTACAGATCCATGGAGGATATGGCTATGTGAAGGAATATCATGTAGAAAGACTGATGAGAGATGCCAAAATCACCCAGATCTATGAAGGAACTTCCGAGATCCAGAAAATAGTGATCTCAAGAAGCATTGCAAAGTAACTGTTAAAATCAAGCTATGAAATACCTGTGGATCAGTCTTGGTGTTATCCTCTTGTTACTGGGCGTATTCGTCTGGTATAAATATTTCTTCGTGTTCGGGGAAGGCGTGAAATCAGGTTACCTGAATTATGCCATAAAGAAAGGCTACATCTTTAAAACCTATGAAGGTAAGCTGATCCAGGAAGGCTTCGGCAGAGGGAAAACCGGTACCATTACCAGCTATGAATTTGAATTTTCAGTGGAGGATCCACAGATCTTCAGGCAACTGGAAATGAACAGCGGAAAAACCTTTGATCTCCATTATAAGGAATACAACGGAGCCCTGCCATGGCGGGGAAATACCAGGTATGTAGTAGACAGAATAGTGAATATGAAATAGTAGACAAAGGCTCCCGATCCGGGAGCCTTTGTCATACACAAACCACAATACAATACTATTGATTGGAATGTCCGTTGGCAGATCTTGCCTTTCTTTTATAAAAATAATATCCTGCTCCTGCCAGTAAAAATAAAGGCCAGAAAGGAAGCAGAAAAAGAAAGATCGAAGTAATGACATTCCAGCCTGAAGAAATGGCAGCCCAGGATTTATCGCTAAAGGTTTTGGGCTCATCACTTTTTGCGTAGGCCTCATCAGTTTCGTAAAGAGTTATATCTACCTCACACATGGTGTTCTGTACCAAGCTCTGCCCGGAAACTTCAATTCCTTTATTTTCAACTTTACCGATGTTATAGCTGATCTCATCCATCAGGTATTCAAATTTCTGAATAGGGACTTTTATTTTCAGATAGGCGATTTTCCTGTCATTATTATTGAGGGAAATATTTTCACTTCTGATAAAGCCATCATATTTCAGAACTTCTTCCTTTACGGTTTCCTTTGCGGTTTCTGCATCATTCACGGTCAGTTCCAGCGTGCCGGTTTTTATCATTTTATCCTTTGGTGCCGGTTCATCGCTTTCATTTCCGGACTTTTCTTTATAAATGACTTTCGTTTCCTTGATGACTCTGGTAGCAGGAATATTTACTGCAGTCTTCCTGTTTTCATGGGCTGAATCCTTTTTCCCGGTTTTGGATTCCAGCTTTGTCACAGCGATTTTATCCGATAAAGAATCTATGCTTTTTGAGGTGGCTTCAAGCTTTTTCCTGATGCCTGTGGTAGTGCTGTCAAAATCTTTTATTCTTACATGAGCGGAATCCAGAACAGTACTTGCGGTATTGCGGATATCATTCATATTTTCAACAACATCTGATACTGCACTGTCTGCGGAATTTGCCAAACCGGATTGTGAAACTTCTCCCTTTTTGCACATGATGAAACTGCCTGATACGGCAATAAGTAAAATGAATTTTTTCATAAATATTAATTTTTGATGGGGTAAAGTTAGACGTGGAATCCGGAGTGTATTTGTAAATAAAGAGTATTATATTGGTAAAATCGGATTCGTAAGAAAGCCAGGTACTTAAACTTATTTTACAAAGGATTTACAAAGATTTTCAGATAATTTTTCAAAAAAAATCCGCAAGAATCTCCTGCGGATTTTATAAATGATGTATTTAATGCTGATTAATTATTTTGAAATTCGCTGATGAAATGCAGCTTCACATTAGGAAATTTTTCCTGCGTCATATGGATGGTGAAGGAGGAATCTGCCAAAAATACCAGCTGGTTGTACTTATCCCGGGCTAAGAACCTCTGTTTAAGCCTTGCAAATTCTTTAAATTCTTCAGACTTCTCATCAGCCTCCACCCAACAGGCTTTGTGCATGGAAAGCGGCTCATAGGTACATTTAGCACCATATTCATGTTCCAGACGGTATTGGATGACCTCGTACTGGAGGGCTCCTACGGTACCTATGATCTTTCTGCCGTTCATTTCCAGTGTGAACAGCTGGGCTACCCCCTCATCCATCAGCTGGTCTATGCCTTTGGCCAGTTGTTTGGCTTTTAAAGGATCTGCATTGTTGATATAGCGGAAATGTTCCGGAGAAAAGCTGGGAATACCCTTGAAATTTAGTTTCTCCCCACTCGTTAAAGTATCACCGATCCTGAAGCTCCCCGTATCATGAAGGCCTACGATATCACCCGGGAAACTTTCGTCTACAACTTCTTTCTTGTCTGCAAAGAAAGCATTTGGGGATGAAAATTTCATTTTTTTACCTTCTCTTACCAGCAGATAATTTTCATTTCGTTTAAAAGTTCCGGAAACAATTTTCACGAAGGCCAGTCTGTCCCTGTGCTTAGGGTCCATATTCGCGTGGATCTTGAAAACAAATCCCGTAAAATTATTCTCTTCGGGCTTTACCAGACGTATGTCGCTTTCTTTCGGCTGTGGCATGGGAGCAATTTCAATAAAGGCATCCAATAATTCCCGTACTCCGAAATTATTTAGTGCTGAACCAAAGAAAACAGGTTGCAAATCGCCCTTCATATAATCTTCCCGGCTGAACTCGGGGTAAACAGATTGCACCAGCTCAAGCTCATCACGTAAGGTTTGTGCGGCTTTCGGTCCGATAGCCTCGTCTATTGCAGGATCATTAATGTCATCAAAAGTGATGGATTCTCCCACTTTTTGCTTTTTTTCTTCCAGAAACAACTGGATATTATTTTCCCAGATGTTGTAAATCCCCTGAAAGTCACTTCCCATACCTATAGGAAGAGAAAGAGGCACTACACTTAGCCCTAATTTCTGTTCCACTTCATCCAGAAGATCGAAGGCATCCTTTCCTTCACGGTCAAGCTTATTGATAAAAACAAGCATTGGGATATTTCTCATTCTGCATACCTGAACCAGCTTTTCAGTCTGTTCCTCAACCCCTTTGGCAACGTCAATTACAACAATTACAGAATCAACAGCGGTCAAGGTCCTGTAGGTGTCCTCTGCGAAATCCTTGTGTCCCGGGGTATCCAGGATATTGATTTTATGCCCTTTATATTCAAAGGCCAATACGGAAGTTGCCACAGAGATCCCTCTCTGTCGTTCAATCTCCATAAAGTCGGAAGTAGCTCCTTTTTTTATTTTGTTGGACTTTACCGCACCCGCCTCCTGGATGGCTCCCCCGAAAAGTAGCAATTTTTCCGTAAGGGTGGTTTTTCCGGCATCGGGGTGGGAAATAATTCCGAAAGTCTTTCTTTTTTCTATTTCTTTGATTAAGTCTGACATAGTGTATTTTGAGGTTGCAAAAATCGTGATTTTTTATTAAAAAATGAAAACTTTCTGAAAAATGAGGCCTTTAGGTCTTGCAAAGGCTGGGTTTTTGTTTGACGGCATATTTTTAACGATTATCTTTGTTAAAGTTTTTACAGCAATACCGGGATCCGGGGACATTGCGCTGAGCTGATTCATTAACAATGACCGGGCGTAGCTGATCCGGACGCGAACGGAATTGTTCCCGGTGGGAAATGTGAACAGTATACATACAAATAATTATATTTGACAAAGTTTTAAATTAATGGAAAACAGTAAATACCCGAAATTTACCTTTACCTGGATCGGTGGCCTTATTTTATTGATAGGCTTGTTCGTAGGAACAACATTTGTCTCTTTTCTGAATGTTTTCTGGATGCTTGTCTTTAAAATAAACCTGCAGTATAAAGACTGGTTTTTCATGCTTATGAATGCAGCCGGATTTTTAACGGCCATTGCTTTTTTTGACTTTTTCATTGTCAGGCCCACCACAAAGAAGAAATTGAACTTTAATTTTTCATCTACAAATTTCTATACCTATGTTCTTATTTTTCCCATGATGCTGGGAATGATGTTCATCGGAGAATTTATTACAGCACAAATTCCTGTTACAGGGCCATTCTGGGGGAAATATTATGAATTTTTTACCCAATTGATGGATCAGATTACCAATGATAAGGTGGTGATGTTTATGACCACAGTGATTATGGCGCCGGTTTTTGAAGAGATCATCTTCAGAGGCATTATTCAGAAAGGGCTGATCAATAAAGGAGTGAAGCCTGGAAGGGCCATTCTGTATGCGGCTATTATTTTCGGGCTGGTGCACGGCAACCCGTGGCAATTTGTAGGAGCAGTGCTGTTGGGATGTGTTCTTGGGGTAGTTTATTACAAAACAAAATCATTATTGTTGCCTATGCTGCTTCACGGGTTTAATAACCTGTGTTCATCATTACTGATTACCTATACGAAAAATGAAAGCTTTTCAGAGGCGTTACACGTTTCTGAGTGGATTATATTAACAGTCGGAATTATACTTTTTACTTTATTCTACTATCTTTTTATGAAAAAGTACAAGGTGCATTATTCTGAAATCTAAATGAAAAAATATGGAATTATTGGTTGCTACCCACAACAAGCATAAAAAAGAAGAGATTCAGCAGATTTTAAAAGACGGTTTTATTGTCAAAAGCCTTACAGATTATGATATTCATGAGGAAATTATTGAGGACGGGGATTCTTTCAATGCCAATGCGCTGATTAAGGCCCGCTATTGTTTTGAGAAGACGGGGATCCCAAGCTTGGGAGATGACAGTGGCCTGGTTGTAGAAGCGCTGGACGGAAGACCGGGAATTTTTTCTGCACGCTATGCCGGAGACCATGATTTTGCTAAAAATATAGAAAAAGTGCTGCAGGAAATGGAAGGCATTGACAACAGAAAAGCTTATTTCATTACTGTTTTGTGCTACTATGATGAGAATGGCGCCAGATATTTTGAAGGAAGGGTCCACGGAAACCTGCTGACGGAAAATAAGGGGTTTAAAGGATTCGGCTACGACCCGATCTTTGTGCCTGAAGGATATGACAGAACCTTTGCGGAAATGAACCCTGAAGATAAAAACAAAATAAGCCACCGTAAAAGAGCGCTGGATTTATTTTTAGATTTCCTTAAAGTAGCTGATAAGCAACAATAAAAGTTCAGGTTTTAGATTTTCTGTCGTACATTTGTTCTAATAAACTATTGATTTGAGCACTTATTTAACGATATTAGGTTTTAATTCAGCGATTCCTACCATCAATTCCTCACCTACGGCGCAGCTTCTGGAAATGGAAGAAAGACATTTCCTGATTGACTGTGGAGAAGGAACCCAGGTTCAGCTGAGAAAGGCCAAAGCAAAATTTTCAAGGATCAATCATATCTTTATTTCACATCTCCATGGGGACCATTGCTTCGGGCTTCCCGGGCTTATCGCTTCATTCAGACTATTGGGCAGGGAAACACCTTTGCATGTTTACGGCCCCAAGGGAATTAAAAATATGCTGGAAACCATCTTTACCATTACCGAAACACACCGTGGTTTTGAGGTGATCTATCATGAGCTGGACAAAGATTATTCTGAAAAGATCTATGAGGATAGCAGGGTAGGGGTGTATACCATCCCGCTGGACCACAGGATTTATTGTAACGGATACCTTTTCAGGGAAAAGCCGAAGGACAGACACCTGAATATGAAGGAAATTGCAAAATATGACGAGATAGAAATCTGTGATTACCATAACCTTAAGGCAGGAAAAGACTTTGTTCTGAGCGATGGATATATACTTAAAAATGAGGTTCTTACCCTTGATCCCGCACCTTCCGTTTCCTACGCTTTTTGCAGCGATACAAGATACTTAGAAAGCGTGATCCCTATTGTGAAAGGCGCAACCGTGCTGTATCATGAATCCACATTTTTACATGATCTGAAGGAAATGGCTGATTATACGGGGCATTCCACAGCCCTGGAGGCAGCTACCATTGCCCGGAAAGCGGAGGTCGGAAAGCTGATTTTGGGACATTTTTCGAACAGGTACGCAGACCTTACGGTATTTACGGATGAAGCGAGAAATGTATTTCCCAATACCTATTTACCAAAAGCCCTGGAGCCCATGAAAATTTAAAATCAGTATGCTACATTTTGAAGAGCTTAGAGACTTCTTAGACGAAAAATCAGACCGGTACAACAACCCGGATTTTATTGAGAACGACCCGATACAAATCCCCCATCGCTTTTCTTTAAAGCAGGATATTGAAATTGCAGGCTTTCTGGCAGCAACCATTTCCTGGGGAAACAGGAAATCTATCATTAGATCCGCAGAAAAGATGCTGGACATAATGGGTAATTCTCCGTATGATTTTGTGCTGAACCATTCGGCGAACGATATACAATATCTTCAGGATAAGAGCATTCACCGGACTTTTAATGGTCAGGATTTTGCATATTTTATAAAACAGTTCAACAGGATCTATAAGGAATACGGAAGTCTGGAAGACCTTTTTAGAACCGAAGGCTCCGAAACGAATTTTCTCCATGCGATTGAGAGGTTCAGAAGCCGTTTCCTGGAAGCCGAAAAGCACAGAAGCCATAAACATGTAAGCTCTCCTTATAAAAATTCTTCAGCCAAAAGGATTGTGATGTTTCTTCGGTGGATGGTGCGAAAGGATAAAAGAGGCGTGGATTTTGGTATCTGGGAAAATACAGACCAGAAGTACCTGTCGATACCTCTAGATGTCCATACAGGAAATATTTCAAGAAAACTGGGATTGGTTACAAGAACCCAGAATGATTGGAAAACGGTGGAGGAGCTGGATGCAACGATCAGGAAATTCGATGAAAAAGATCCTGCCAAATATGATTTTGCCCTTTTTGGCCTGGGGGTAACCAAAGAATTATTATAAAAATAGCGAGAAGATGAAAAAATACAGTGAGAAAGCAGAAGTTTTAGAAAGAATAGCCAATGGCATTACCTGGTGGATAGGATCTATTCCGTCACTTATTGCCCACACCTTATTTTTCATTATTTCATTTCTACTTCCCTTGCTGGGTATTGTTGAATTTGATAAGATGCTTTTGATCCTTACTACGGTAGTTTCACTGGAGGCAATTTATCTGGCGATCTTTATTCAGATGTCCGTCAATAAAAGCCATGAAAAAATTGAGGACATCCAGGAAGATATTGAAGAGATCAGTGAGGATATAGAGGATATTCAGGAAGATATTGAAGAAATTAATGAGGACATTGAAGATATTCAGGAAGATATTGAAGAGATCAATGAAGAAGAGGAAGAGGAGGATCACAATGAAAGGGCCAAAAATGTGATTCTTAAAAGCAATGTCAATTCAAATAAGAATGAGATCAAAGCCTTAAAAGATAAAATCCAGGAGCTTCAGAATAAGATCGATGAGCTGGGTAAAGATGAAGCCGGCATAAAAAATAATGAATAATCTTCTGCGGCAGAAGTTTTTATTTTTATAAAGTATTATTTATAGAATAAATTTCTCTATTGCTAATAAATAATAAATTATTTTTGATAATCTTGATAATTCTAATAATTTAATATGAATTTTAATTTAAAAAAATGTTATTTTTGAACAAATAATAATAAAATGTTAAACTATAGATTGAAAAATTACTTTTTCTTTTTTATGTTTCTGTTTGCTTCTACTTTGGTATTCTCTCAGAATGCGCAGAGAAAACCTCAAAAGGAAAAGCTTTCAGCGGCAAGCAAGAAATCAGGAGTATTCATAGACGTTAATGCTCCCTCCTATGCAGCTTCCAGTTATACTCCCGAACAACTTGTAAAAGATATTCTTATCAATGGAGGAACAAACTGTACGACACCAAACGTGACGAATGTAACGGTGACTCCAAACCATGCGGTGACTAATAATGACAGATTTTGGGGATATTTCAATAAAGGTACCACAAACTTTCCGTTTAATGACGGGATCGTTCTGACTACCGGGTATGCCAGGGAAGCAGGTAATACTGCGGAAGCCAATACCCTTGGAGGCCAGATAGCGTATGGGCAGAGTGATCCTGATCTTGTAGCGGCAACCAATCCAAGCCAGGAACTGCATGATGCTGTAATACTTGAGTTTGATTTTGTGCCAAACTCTAACCAGGTAAAGTTTAATTATCTGTTTGTTTCTGAAGAATATACCAGCACTTTTCCATGCTCAGGATATTCAGATGCCTTTGCACTGTTGCTGAAGCCGGTGGGTAGTACTACCTATACCAATTTAGCCGTTTTGCCTAATGGAGCCGGCCCTGTAAGTGTAACGAATATCGTACCGAATCCGCCTTATTCCTGTGGACCGATCAATGCCCAATACTTCGGCGGACAAAACAGTGCGAATATCGAAACCAACTACAATGGAAAAACAATTCCTCTGACAGCAATAGCTGATGTAACTCCGGGAGTAGCCTACCATTTCAAAATGGTTTTGGCTGATGCAGGAGACCAGGGCTATGATTCAGCGGTATTTCTGGAAGGAGGCTCTTTCGACATAGGAATTAAGATTGTGGACGAAACCGGAGCGGTTTTACCGGATACTATTCCAATGTGCGATAATACTCCGCAAAATTTAACGGCACAGGTTGCAACCGTGCCGGGCATGACTTTCCAATGGTATAAAGACGGGGCTCCTATCAGTGGCGCTACCAATATTACATATATAGCCACCCAGCCGGGTGTTTATGAGGTGAAAGTTTCCGTTCCCGGGAACCAGTGTCCGGGGTCGGCAACGGTTACCATTGTCGGAGGTACAACGCCGCAAGCTCAAAACGCTACGTTAAAGCTTTGTACCACCCCGAGTGTAATTACCTTTAACCTGAATGACGCGATACCATCGATCACAACTACTACGGGAGCCGTATTGCACTTCTATGAGGACCAGGCGGATGCAACAGCCCAAAATGACAACTACCTTTCTGATGCGGCTGTGGCCAGTTATAATGGTACGGATGGGCAAGTACTGTACGTAGTGGTTTCAAACGGAGGATTCTGTAGCAAGATGGTTACTTTAACTCTGGAAAAGGAAGAGACACCTGTAGCTCAGCTTACAGCCTCCAAAACAAGGATCTGTTCAGGAGAGTCTGCTATTTTAACGGCTGCCGGCGGAGCAACCTATTTATGGGATAACAATCTGTCCGGTACAGGAAATATACAAACGGTAAGCCCTACCCAAACCACTACCTATACGGTATATGCAATAGGTCCTAAAGGATGCCAGTCTTTGCAGCCGGCGACAATAACCATAGAGGTGGTTCCTGCAATTGACTCAGACCTTTCAGGAGGAATGATCTGTACCGGGGACCAGATAACGCTGGATGCGGGAACAGGACCAAATTATACCTACTCATGGAATACTGGCTCAACGACACAAACCATTACGGTGGGTACTCCGGGAACCTATACTGTGACCATCAATAATGGTGTCTGCAGCAAAGTGTTTACCACACAGGTAATCCAGGCGATCATTCCTGAAGTTATCAAAGTAGATTACAGTGATAATGGTACAATGATTATCACCGCGAGCAATCCGAGCAACGGGCCGTTGGAATATTCAGTAGATAACGGGGCAACATGGCAGGATTCCAATGTTTTCTCCAACGTTCCTAGAAATACGGTGATCTCTATCAGGGTAAGAGTGAAGAAAACAAGCTGTGTAGGCTTTTTAGAATACTTCACCTTCGTAATGCAGAACGTGATCACTCCTAACGGAGATAATATTAATGATATAATTGACTTCAGAGGTGTAAGTGATTATAAAGATTTCAAAGCAAGTATATTTGACCGTTACGGAAAAGAGGTTTTCAAGGCGGAGAAAACAAGACCTTATTGGGATGGCTATTTCCAGGGAAAACGTCTTCCTACTTCATCCTACTGGTATCAGGTAACATTTGAAGACCCGGCCAGTAAACAAACGGCAGTGAAGACCGGCTGGATATTGCTGAAAAATTTAGAATAATACTTAAAGATAAAAAGATAAAAAGGCTAACGTATCGTTAGCCTTTTTTATCTTTTGGCTAATATGGTATTGGAACCTGAAATATAAATTAATAACAATTCTAATAAAAAAAATAGTATTTTTGTTTAAAATACCATAAAATGTTAAATAGAAGAACAAGAAATCTATTTTTAGCTTTATTTTTAGTTCTTGTAGGCAATTCTGCGTTTTCCCAGGTCAGGAAGAATCGTATGGCCCAGCCTACATCTTCAACTATGAAAGCGGGTGCTTTCATAGATGTAAATACAGCTAATTATCCTGAATCCAGCTATAATATCACCCAATTGGTTAAAGATGTTCTTATTGCAGGAGGTTCTACTTGTTCTACAGCTAATGTAAGTAATGTAAACGTATCGCCCAATCTTGCTGCCAGTGATCAGACCAGAAGCTGGGGCTTTTTCAATAAAGGAACTACTAACTTTCCTTTTGAAAAGGGGATTGTTCTTATTACCGGGCAGGCCCGGAAATCCGGAAATACATTTCAGTCTGCCAATCTGGGAGATGCTTTGCCGACAATAGGGGATGCTGATCTGGCAGCTGCTTTGGGTGTGCCAAACAGCAGCCTCAAGGATGCAACCTTTATAGAGTTTGACTTTGTTCCCACTTCTACGGAAGTTTCATTCAGATATATATTTGCTTCTGAAGAATACGATAATAATTTCCCATGTACCATTTCAGACGGGTTTGCTCTGTTATTGAGACCGGCCTCCGGAGGACCCTATACCAATCTTGCTGTTCTGCCGAACGGGGCAGGACCGGTGAGCGTAACGAATATCGTGCCTTCAAATTATTCCTGTGGTCCCATTAATGAACAGTATTTCGGCGGACAGAACACTGCCAATATAGAGACCAATTTCAGTGGACGTACAGTTCCCCTGACCGCTAAAGCTACCGTTACTCCCGGAGTGACTTATCATTTTAAAATGGTACTGGCAGATTATCAGGATTCAAATTATGATTCAGGGGTTTTCCTGGAAGCGGGCTCATTCAATATAGGTGTTTCCCTTTTAGACCCTGCGGGAGTTCAGTTGCCTTCTTCCATCAATGTATGTGATAACGCACCGCAAACTTTCACGGCTTCTACTCAGGTGCCTAACGCAACCTATCAGTGGCTGTTCAATAATAATCCGATTCCCGGAGCTACCAGTGCAAGCTACACAGCCACACAGCCTGGTCTGTACACTGTTCAGGTGTTTATTCCGGGGAATTCATGTCCGGGAACGGCAAGTGTAACCATTGTTGGCGGAACATCACCTACCGTACAAAATGCAACACTGACATCCTGCTATACGCCGGGGCTTGTAACTTTTAACCTCACCACAGCTCAATCCGCCATAAGCACGACGCCGGGCGCTACATTCTCTTACTATGTGAACCAGGCTGATGCCAATGCCGGGAACGGAAATACTATTGCCACCCCTACAGCATTTTCGAGCAACGGACAAACAGTATATGTACTTGTTAAAAACGGTTTCTGTTCCAAAGTAGCCGAGCTGCATCTGGTGAAAGCTCCCCAGATGACGGCAACCATCGCTCCGCCTACGGTGCTCACCTGCAACAATTCTCAGATAACGTTGGATGCTTCCGCTTCAGTGTATCCGGCAGGATCTACATTTGCCTGGACAACAACCGGTGGAAATATTGTTTCAGGAGGAGATACATTGACGCCGGTGGTAAATCTGGCAGGAACATATACCTTAACCATATCCAACACATACCAACCAGGAAATGTAACCTGTACAGCAACGGCCAGTGTTACCGTTACCGGTGACAGTGCGCCTCCTACTACGGGGCTTACAGCTTCTAAAGTGCTTATCTGTGCCGGTGAATCGGTAACTTTAACCGCTTCGGGAGGAGCAACCTATAACTGGGTAGGACTGCCGGGGAATGGAAGTACGCAGACGGTAACTCCTGCCACAACTACAACTTATACTGTAACAGCGGTAGGAGCCAATGGATGTGTTTCGCAAAATCCTGCAACCATAACCATCGAAGTTTCCCAACCGATTACCGTACAGAATGCGGTATTACTGAAATGTTACCAGCCGGGTAATATCACCTATGATCTAACTTCTGCCCAGCCGCAGATTACTACGGTTCCGGGAGTTACTTTTACCTATTATGTGAATCAGGCTGATGCCAATGCCGGAAATGCCAATACTATTGCAACACCTACCGCTTTCCCCAGCGCAGGAAACCAGACTGTTTATGTTTTAGTGAAAAACGGAGGCTGTAGCTATGTAGTCAGCCTGCAACTATTGAAGACGGCAGAAACAACCTTAACGGTGAATACGCCACAGAATATTACATGTACAACCAGCCAGGTTACCCTGAATGCGTCATCCTCGATCATTCCTGCAGGCTCTACAATCGCCTGGACCACTACCGGAGGAAACATCGTTTCGGGAGCAGATACTTTGACCCCGGTAGTTGATGCCGGTGGGGTATATACTTTAACAGTGACTAATGTATCCCAGCCTGGAAATCTGTCATGTGTCTATACAGCAAATGTTACGGTGACTGAGGATAAGGTACTTCCGGTTGCCGGCCTTACATCTTCTGTTGCCCAGATCTGCGTGGGCGAATCTGTAACGCTTACAGCAACAGGAGGAGCCACATATAACTGGACCGGACTACCGGGGAACGGGAATACCCAGGTAGTATCCCCTACGGTTACAACTACCTATACGGTTTATGCAGTAGGAGCCAATGGCTGTATATCGGCCAATCCTGCAACAGTTACAGTAGTTGTGGGACCTCCTACAGCACAAATTTCAGCTTCTCCAACGAAGATATGCGCAGGGGAATCAGTGACCTTAACAGCTTCGGGTGGTATTACTTATAACTGGGTAGGACTTCCGGGGAACGGAAATACGCAGGTAGTTACACCTACCACCACCACTACATATTCAGTATACGCATTGGGAGGGAATGGCTGTAGCTCTGTAGACCCGGCTACAATTACGATCGAAGTGGTGCCGGCAATTACCTCAACATTGGAAGATGTGTATGTCTGTGCAGGAGATACGGGAATTTTAGATGCCGGATCAGGTCCTAATTATACCTATGTGTGGAGTACGGGAGCCACTACTCAGACTATTTCTACCAATATTCCGGGAACCTACAGTGTAACCATCAGTAATGGAACCTGTTCCAAGACATTCTCAGCCCAATTGTTGAACCCTGAATTGCCACAGTTTACAAATATTGTCTATGAAAATCATGTGCTGACCTTAACAGCAACCAATCCTACAGGAGGCATATTGGAATATTCTATCGATGGCGGACTAACCTGGCAGACTTCTAATATTTTCTACAATGTTTTAGACAATACAAGCTATACCCTGATGGTAAGGGTTAAAGATGCAAAATGTAGTAACAGCCTGGAATACTTTACCTTTGTCATCCCTAATGTCATTACACCAAATTCCGATGGACACAATGATGTAATAGACTTTTCAGGTATCAGCAAATACAATAATTTTGCAGCCTCTGTCTTCAATAGATACGGACAGGAGATATTCAAGGCTACCAAATCCGATGCGGTATGGAAAGGAAACTTGAAAGGCCTGAATCTCCCGACAGCGACCTATTGGTACAGGGCACAATGGGAAAATCCGGCGAGTAAAAAGCTGGAGCTTCGTACCGGCTGGATCTTGTTAAAAAATAGAAATTAATTTTGTGAAAATATGTTAAAGTCTTCCAATTCGGAAGACTTTAACATTAAAAAAAATAAATATGTGTGTGGTATATTTAAAAAAAAATTAAATTTGTTAAAACAAAATTATTATGAAGAGATATCTACTATTGTTTTCCTTTTTTTTAGTCTCGGCGAATTTCTATTCGCAAAATGTTACCCCCAGAAAACCCCAAAAGGAGCTTAAATCCCCACTAACGATGAAAGCAGGCGCTTTTATTGATGTGAATGCGCCTTCATATACAGAAACAAATTATAATATTACACAATTGGTAAAAGATGTCTTGATCTCATCCGGAACCAATTCGTGTGTAACCCCCAATGTTTCCAATGTTCAGGTAACGCCTAATTTACCTGCTAATAATGCAAACAGATCCTGGGGATATTTTCACAAAGGGACCACGGCATTTCCGTTTAAGGATGGTATTATACTTTCTACAGGTTATGCCAACAAGGGAGGTAATAACTTCATTGGTAGTACTCTTAGTGACAATGTAGGTACAGGGAGTGATGCAGACCTGGTAGCGGCCACCAATCCTTCCAGACCTCTTAATGATGCCGTTGTTCTGGAATTTGACTTCGTTCCTACATCATCACAGGTAAAATTTAATTATTTATTTGCATCAGAAGAATATACAGGATCATTTCCATGCAGTTATTCTGACGCATTTGCTTTATTATTAAGACCTGTAGCGGGTGGCCCTTACGTAAATATGGCTGTGTTGCCTAGCGGTGCGGGACCGGTAAGTGTGACAAATATCCACCCAGCGATCCCGGGTTCCTGTGGGGCAGTGAATGAAGCCTTCTTTGGAGGATACAACACCTCGAATATAGAAACGAACTTTAACGGTAGAACGATTCCTCTTACAGCGACAGCAACCGTAGTTCCGGGACAGGCCTACCATTTCAAAATGGTATTGGCTGATGCAGGAGATACTGCATATGACTCGGCGGTTTTCCTGGAAGGAGGTTCCTTCAATATCGGTGTTGAATTATTGGATCCTTCAGGGGCTACTTTACCTTCAGAAATCAATGTTTGTGATAATGAACCTCAGGTTATAACGGCATCGGTAAGTGATCCGAATCTTGCCTATCAGTGGTACCATAACGGAACCCTTGTACAAGGAGCCACTACCAATACCATAACCGCCGTGCAGCCTGGAACCTATACCATTGAAGTGAGTGTTCCCGGAAATCCGTGCCCGGGTACGGCCAGCATCACCATCCATGGAGGAACTACACCAACGGCACAGGATGCAACACTTCTGCTCTGTGCAACACCGGATATTACTACTTTTGATTTAAGTACGATAATGCCTGCCATAAGCCCGACGCCGGGAGCTGTATTCCATTTTTATGAAGTTCAGGCCGATGCGCTGGCTCAAAATGATAATTATATTAACAATATATTAAACTACGACGGAACTGACGGCCAGATCCTGTATGTAGTGGTTTCCAACGGAGGCTTTTGTAGTAAAATGGTGGAACTCACCCTGCAAAAAGAAACTACTCCAACGGCACACGTTGTGGCTTCCAAGCTGAAAATCTGCCCCGGAGATTCTGTAGATCTGACGGCTACCGGAGGTACGACTTACCAATGGAGTAATTTCCCGGGAACCGGTAACACCCAGACTGTTACTTTATATAATACAACCACATTCACCGTTTATGCAGTAGGACCTAAAGGATGTGTCTCACTACAGCCGGCAACCATTACAGTAGAAGTTGTACCGGAAATCACATCACCTCTTGCTGATGTAGAAATGTGTATCGGGGACAGAATCACTTTAGACGCTGGCGCGGGTCCTAATTACACCTATCTGTGGAGTACAGGTGAAACCACACAGACCATCGACGTAGATCAATTGGGAATCTATACCGTTACCATTGATAATGGTTACTGTACCAAAACATTTACCGCTAAAGTACTGGCTGCGGCATCACCATTTATTACTAACCTTGATTACGGAAATAATACGTTGACAATTACAGCTGAAAGCCCGATGATCAATAACATCCCGACCACCGTAGAATATTCTATTGATGGTGGTATTACATGGCAGAACTCAAATGTATTCACCGGTTTACAGAATAATACCAATTATAACATACAGGTAAGAACAGTGGGAACACACTGCGTAGGAGCGCTTGAATTCTTTACTCTTCAGATAGCGAATATCATCACTCCAAACCAGGATGGAATCAATGATGTTCTGGATCTTTCGGCTCTTGGAGACTTTAAAAACTTTACAGGTTCTATCTTCGACAGATACGGAGCTGAAATGTTCAGATTCTCCAAACAAAATGCGATTTGGGACGGAACGGTAGGAGGTAAGAGACTTCCAACGGCAACTTACTGGTATAAGTTTAATTTTGAATATCCGAAATCAAAAGCCCAGATGAACTGGTCCGGATGGATTATGCTTAAAAACAGAGAATAAATAATCGATAATGCATAAAAAAAGCCTGGCAATTTAGAGAGCCGGGCTTTTTTATTTTTATTGGTGTTCTTTCCAGAGCCGGGTGAAAGATATGAAATCCTGCACACTCAGCTCTTCAGCCCGTTTATCCATAAACTCATGAGTCTTTAATGCTTCGGGGATATTTAATATTTTCAGGGCGTTGGAAAGCTTTTTTCTTCTCTGGTTGAAGCCGGCTTTTACAATTTGCTTGAAGAGGATCTCATTCCCCGTCAAACCTTCTTTCGCATGTCTCTTCAGCTGAATAACGCCGGATTTTACCTTTGGCGGCGGATTGAAAACATTTTCATGAACGGTGAACAGGTAAGAGACGTCATAATATGCCTGTACCAGGACCGAAAGAATACCGTAATCTTTTGTACGCGGAATGGCAGCCGTCCTTTCAGCAACTTCTTTCTGGAACATGCCCACCATTTCAGGAATCAGGGTATAATGATCAATGATCTGGAATAATATCTGTGAGGAAATATTATAAGGAAAATTCCCTATGATTGCTATCTGCTCTCCATTCACAAAATTAAAATCCTGCTTCAGGAAATCTCCCACAAAAGTTTTTTCCGTGATCTCAGAATAATTATTCTTTAAATATTCAATAGACTCCTCATCAATTTCTGCCAGGTAAATATTATGATTCTTTTTAAGAAGATATTTGGTAAGAACACCCATTCCAGGGCCTACTTCCAGGATGTTATTGTAATTCTCAAAGCTTAAGCTTTCTACAATTTTCCTTGCGATGTTTTCATCCGTCAAAAAATGTTGACCGAGATGTTTTTTTGCTTTTATACTCAATGTTTTTATGATTTTATTAACAATGATTTTCCTTTTTTCGTCTCAAATTTCGGAAGTTTTTTTCTATTTTAGCCAAAAATTTTAATATTAATGGCTAAATCTGTAGATGAGTTTAATAAGAAAAGACTTCGGTCCAGCAATATTACAGTAGTAATAAGTATTGCCTTAGTGTTATTTTTGTTGGGGTTAATGGGGCTTATTTTGATCAATGCTCAAAAGTACTCCGATTATATCAAGGAACAGCTGGTGGTAAATGCTTATTTTGATGAAAATTATGATGCTAAGGATTCTGTGAAAATTGCGAAGCTGGAAGAAGAGACTTTTAAAAAGATACAGACTTTGGCTCCTGTAAAAAAGGCGACTTACATCTCCAGGGAAATGGCTGCCAAAGAAGCCAAAGCCAGCATGGGAATAGACAGTGATGCTCTTTTTGAGGAAAACATCTTCCCTTCTTCTGTGGAAGTAGCTTTAAAGCCTGAATATGTAGATCCGGCCAAAATTGATGAAGCCATAAAGATCATTAAATCTGTTCCGGGCATTGTAGATGTTAAGAATGACAGTACCCTGATGGTAGATGTTTATAACAACCTGAGCAGAATATTGAAGTGGATCTTCGGCTTTTCTATGTTATTCCTGATTTTAGCGGTGGTTCTGATTAACAACTCGATCCGTTTGAAAATATTCTCAAAGAGATTTATCATCAAAACAATGCAGCTGGTAGGGGCAAAGAGAAGATTTATCCTGAAGCCGTTTATTGTGGAGGCAGTTATACTTGGAGCCATAGGAGCTGTCATTGGGCTTTTGGTCTTGTTTGGCGTATGGTATTATTTTACCAACCAGATCGGCTCATCTTTTGCCCAGGAAAACGATCAATACCTCTGGCTGGTTTTACTGGTATTAGGTGTTGGGATACTGATCACCGTTTTAAGTACGGTTATTGCCACCTGGAGATTCTTAAGAACAAACGTTGACGACTTATATTACTCTTAGAAAATGAGCAAAAAAACAAATAAATTTTCTGCAGCCAATTTTGGTAAAGAAACCGAGACCCCGCAGGAAAATACCTATTATTTCGGGCAACAGAATTTTAAATGGATGCTGATAGGCCTCGCGTTCATTGTGGTAGGATTTCTGCTGATGATGGGTGCCGATGCCAATACTGTAGACGGGAAATATGATCCCAATTCATGGAATGATGGTATTTTCTCCATCCGAAGAATCAGGATAGCCCCGCTATTTGTAGTAATAGGTTTTATTATTGAAGGATACGCAATTTTAAAAAGAAAATAATCAGATTGATTTAGGATTAAAAAAATTAAGAACTAAAAGATTCATTGGTTCAAAAAATTAAATATTAATTAATTGCAAGGGTGGAATTGACTGTTTTGTTCTGCAGATTGATGTTTAATTATTCCGGTCTTTAATTCTTAATTTTTTTAATCTTTTATTTGTAAAAGAACTATGGATTTAGTCAAAGCAATTATTATTGCCATTATAGAAGGGCTTACAGAGTATCTTCCGATCTCTTCTACGGCGCACATGGGATTTACGGCAAGCTTAATGGGATTACAGGAAGATGAGTTTTTAAAGATGTTTCAGGTATCCATTCAGTTCGGAGCCATTTTATCCGTAGTGGTAGCTTATTGGAAAAAATTCTTTGACTTTAACAATCTGCAGTTTTATTTTAAACTGAGTTTTGCGGTGGTTCCCGCTTTGGTTCTTGGATATCTGTTTGACGATAAGATAGAAGCCGTTCTCGGCAATCAGATTGCCATTTCTTCGGTCCTGGTTTTAGGCGGGATCATTCTGTTGTTTGCGGACAAATGGTTTAAAGATTCCCGGATTGATGATGAAAAGGGAATTACGGTAAGGAATGCCATTACAATAGGGTTCTGGCAATGTCTGGCCATGATGCCGGGGACCAGCAGAAGTGCAGCGTCTATCATCGGAGGGATGGCTCAGGGGCTTACCAGAAAAGCGGCCGCTGAATTTTCATTTTTCCTGGCTGTACCTACCATGCTGGCAGTTACGGTATATTCGGTTTTCCTTAAAACATGGGGAAAAGAAACGGGGAATCCCCAAAAAGGATATGAAATGATTCTTTCATCACAAGATCACATCACTATTTTCATTATAGGAAATGCAGTGGCGTTCATTGTAGCGCTAATAGCGATCAAGGCCTTTATCGGGATGCTGAATAAATACGGCTTCAAACCCTGGGGCTGGTATCGTATCTTTGTAGGGCTGGCCTTGCTGATTTACTTTTATTGGTTTAAATAACCGCTATTCATCATCTATTATTTATTCATGACGACTGAAGATTTACTGTCAGGACAGATATTTTTATTGGACAAGCCTTTGGACTGGACCTCTTTCCAGGCGGTCAATAAAATGAAATACAAACTTAAAAGAGAATTTAAGCTTCCTAAAAAATTCAAAATCGGGCATGCCGGGACCCTGGATCCTAAAGCTACCGGTCTCCTGATCGTCTGCTGTGGCAAATTCACAAAAAAAATCCCCGAGATACAGGATGCTCCCAAAGAATACCGTACCGAAATCAAAATCGGAGTCCAGACGGAATCCTATGATACTGAAAAACCTGAGATCCTTCATCAGGATATCTCACATGTTTCCGAAGTGCAGATAAAAGAAGTTCTGGACCGGTTTGTAGGGGAGATAGAGCAAAAACCTCCTGTTTTTTCAGCGATAAAAATAGACGGAGAAAGAGCCTACAACCTTGCCAGGGCCGGCGAAGAAGTAGAGATGAAATCAAGAAAAACAACTATTTTTTATATTAAAGATATTGTAACAGACCTGCCTTTTGTTAGCTTTACGGTAGGCTGTTCCAAAGGGACCTATATCCGCAGCCTCGCCCATGACATCGGACAGGAATTGGGAACAGGAGCATATTTGACGCAACTGAGGCGTACGAAGATCGGGGAATATCATGTTGAGAATGCAACCTCCAGATTTCTTGACAACGATTTTAAGTTTGAAATGATATGAAGCACAATCTATTTCTTTTCCTGATCCTTTTTTCATTTTCCAGGCTCTTTTCTCAGGAAGCTGAGTCCCGGAAACCTAAAATGGGATTTTATTTTAATCCGTCACTTAATGCCGGCTATAACCTCGGGAACAGCATTAAAGATAGTCAGAACAAAGATTCTCAGTATTATCAGCAATATGTGGCTCCTTATCTGCCCAATAAGTTTACCTATGGTATCTCTGTAATCGGCGGATATAACTTTCTACCCAACTTTGCTCTCGGTACAGGATTGAAATACAGCTTTGTTGCAGATAATTTTCATCTGATCTATTGGGTGATCCAGCCTAAATTTATTTTTAATCCGGGCGAAGAGCCTTTTTTTATAGAACTTAATTATGGAAGACAAATCAACCATACGGCAGTGTCGGAATCGGAATTTTGGGGTGTAAAGCTTGGGAAGCAGATCTCATATTCGAAAAGGCTGAGCCAGGAGGTGGGTCTTATTTTTGAAGGTCCTAAGTTTGACAGCTCTAATGCCGTATTCATAGGCTTAAGCTATGGAATTGTAATATTCAGCAATAAAAACTATACTGTTTACGGACAAGACTAATGGAAAAAATACGTATCAACAAATACCTTTCAGAGGTGGGCTACTGCTCAAGACGGGCCGCTGATAAACTTCTGGAAGAAGGAAGAATAAAGATCAACGGTGAAATTCCTGAGCTGGGAACGAAAGTTTCTGATGAAGATATCGTGGAAGTTGACGGAAAACCTGTTCGTGAATCCCAGGATAAGCCTGTTTATATAGCCTTCAATAAACCGGTTGGAATTGTCTGTACAACAGATACCAAACGTGAGAAAAATAATATTGTAGACTATATTAACCATCCGAAAAGAATCTTTCCCATCGGAAGGCTGGATAAGCCGAGTGAAGGATTGATACTCCTGACCAGCGACGGTGATATTGTCAATAAGATTTTAAGGGCCAGAAATAACCATGAGAAAGAATATCTGGTAAGGGTAGATAAGCCCATAACGCCAAAATTCCTGGAGAAAATGCGAAATGGGGTACCCATTCTGGATACGGTAACCAGAAAATGTGAAGTCGAAAAAATTGATGAAATGAATTTCCGGATTGTTCTTACGCAAGGATTGAACAGGCAGATCCGGAGAATGTGTGAATTTTTGGGATATGAAGTGAAAAAACTGAAGCGCATCCGGATCATGAATATTAAGCTGGACCTTCCCGTAGGGAAATGGAGAGATTTGACTGTAGAAGAACTTTCCATTCTGAACGGACTTCTTGAAGGCTCAAGTAAAACTGTGGATTGAGGTAATTGAGAGTTATGAATTATGAGTTATAAGTTTATCGCACATAATCAATTCATAACTTATAACTCATCTCAAATAAAGCTTCATTCTTGCCTCATATTCCGGCTTTATTTTCAATAGTTTCCAGATTTTCTTTTCATCACGTTCACTTACTCTGTAAAAAATGATTTTATCGGCAGAATATCTGAAATAAGGATGGTTTTTCAGCCATTCTTCTGGGGCGTCGTGTAATGTATATCTGGGAACACCGGAAGTATCCAGCGGGGTGACTGAAAGTAATTTCTGCACCAGTTCCTTGTTGATATTATAAGTGTCCAGGATCTGCTGTTTACTCATAAATCCGCCGAGCTTTCTTCTGAAGCCGATAATGGAGCCTGCGCTTCTTTCATCCAGTCCGAATTCCAGAAGCTGCCTGAAGGTAATGGAGTTCAGGTCGGTTTTTGAGAAATCTGTTTTTTCCTGCTGGATATCTGTCCTGTCATTCCTATGCATTGTCGCCGGATTTAATCTGAGGTAAGGTTTCAGCTGTTTGAACCTTTCATCTGAAATGACATAACATTTCCGGATATCTTCCAGATTTTTGAAACTCCCTTTTAAAGTATTGTCCCGGTAATTAATGATGGTTTTGGCCTGTTTGTCGGAAAATCCTAGATCTATCCAGTCTTTCGCCGTGGTAAGGTTGGGATCAAAAGCGGTATAGGGAATGCCATGCTTTCCTGTATGTAAGGTTTTTGCAGGGTTTTTCCGGTTGGAAGGACTTTTTTCCGGCAATATGATATAAGGAGCCATTTTCCGGTAATTTTCCTCGCTGATAACGAAGCATTCCTTAAGTTTTTCCTTGCTTATAAAGCTTCCGCCAAGATAGCTTTTATACTTTAGAATGGCTTGTGCCTGTTTTTTGGTGAATCCCATCCGGATCCAGTCGTCAGCAGAAAGCTGATCGGGATCAAATTGATTAGAAACAGTGACTGTGTTTTCAGGATTTCTGATCACTTCATGATCCGCCTTTGCCTGTTCCGGAAGAAGAATATAATCTTCCAGTTCAGCGAACTTTTCCGGGGAAATGGCATAGCACTTCCGGAGCTGGTCTTTTGAAGCAAAGCTTCCGCCAATGACTTTTTTATATTTAAGAATAACGGAAGCCTGCGCCGGTGAAAAGCCCAGATTCTGCCATTGCTTTGCACCTAGGTCATTAGGGTTGAATCCAGATAAACTTGAAGGATGATTATCCGGAATAAAGGTGATATCAGAAAAATCCGTTTTCTTTTCACTTGTATAATTCTGATAAGTGAAAAGAATGATCAATAGCATTCCCATGAACGCCATATGCTGGTAATAATTCTTTCTCATCATTGTAAACTTAAATAATAAAACTTAAATTTTCAATGAATGAGAGGTAAAAAGTTGATTTCCAGGTGATTTTAAATAAAAATTACCCGTTTAGGTTATTGACGTAAACTTAAAATTATATTTTGGAAAATTATTTAAAGCTATACTATTCCGTATCCCTTTCCACCAGCGAATCCTTAAGCTTTAATAATTCAGCTTTTACAAATTCCAGGCGGTCGATTAAAGTAATGGTTTCGGAAATTTTACTGTTGGTGGCCAAAGCAATTCTGGCTCCGTCCAATGTATAGCCTTTCTCTTTGACGAGATGGTAAATGATCTGAAGGTTTTTAATATCTTCAGGCGTGAAATAGCGGTTTCCTTTTTTATTTTTTTTAGGCTTAATGATAGGAAATTCCTGTTCCCAGTACCGTATCAGTGAAGTGTTTACATCAAATGCCTTAGCGACTTCTCCTATGGAATAATACAGTTTGTCAGGTAAATTTATCTTCATTTTCTAAATCCTAGAACCCAAAGATAAAGATTTTTTAAAATTTCCTGCAAATATATCTTTTTTGAAGAGTTGCAGATCACTTTCCTATATTAATAATCCATAGGAGTGGAAAAGAAGTGAAGCGAATGATTTTTTTTAATAAATTAGTGATTATCAAAAAAATACAATATATGAAATATTATTTCTTTATTTCCGCGCTGATCATTCCGGTTATAGGATTTTCACAATGGACAAAGACTGAACTGAAGGCCCGGAAAGTTAAAAAATTGCAGGAAAAATTAGAATTTAAGAGTCTTTATTCATTAGACATGAACAGGCTTAAAGCTGCCTTGAGCAGCGCACCTGCCCGCTTTTCCAACGCAAAAGGAGTGATCATTTCACTTCCTACCGTGAGTGGAAAGCTGGAAAAGTTTCAGGTTTGGGAATCTTCAAACATGGCTCCAGAGCTTCAGATGAAAAATCCTGATATAAGATCTTATGTGGGAACAGGCATAGAAGATCCTTCAGCTTATTTGAGATTCAGCGTATCGCCGGTTGGTTTTTCTTCGATGATTACCCGTTCGGGAATGTCAGAGTTTATTGAACCCTATACTGAAGACAGAACAGTTTATGCCGTTTTTGATTCCAATGCAAGGAGAAACCAGGATAAAGGACCTTTTGAATGCAGTGCGATTGATGATCGGCAGAAGAATTCCATTAAAAGACACTGCGAATAAAATACTGTGGGATCTTTAGACTGGCATTAGACTGTGCATAGAATAGGTATAACTGACCTGTTCTTATGCTTAACGGCCTGATGAAACGATGTCAAAGAATATGTGATCAGCATCAATTCTTCAAAAGAAGAGTACAACAGTAAATTAGTGATCAAATAATGTTAATTTATTTTTTATAGATTAAAAGGATCGGTGCAGGTCGGTCCTTTTTTGATCTGTGAAAAATACCCCTCTTGTTTAAGCACCCGGAACTTGTCCTGTACTTATTCTTAATATTTTTCTGAATTAGTTGTGTTTAATGTAATAATTTAATCATTTTTAGTTTATTAGTTTATTTTTTTTAATTTAATATAATTTATTTGCTATTTTTTTAGTTATATTTTATTAAAATACATTGTTTTATTGGTAATACGATAATTTTTATTAATTTGGCGGAACTAAATAATGCATCTATGAAATATTTTATTTTTATTCTGTTGATCCCTCTTTTGGGATTTTCACAATGGACAAGAACTGAGCTAAAGACTCAGAAAGTCAAAAAAGTACAGGAAAAACTGAAGTTTTCAGGTCTTTACTCCTTGGATAGGTTTGGGAATTTTCTAATATGGCTCCTGAACTTCAGGCGAAATATCCTGATATAAAATCCTATGTGGGAACAGGAGTAGAAGATCCTTCGGCTCATCTGAGATTCAGCATATCACCGGTTGGGTTTTCTTCCATGATCACCCGTTCGGGAAAATCAGAGTTTATTGAACCTTATACTGAAGACAGAACAGTATACGCTGTTTTCGATTCCAGCGCGAGGAAAAGCCAGGATAAAGAGCCTTTTGAATGTGGTACGATTGATGATCTGCAGAAGAATCCTGTTGGAAAAAAGAACAATGCTGCGAATAAAAAAACTGCTGGATTTAATGTTTTTAGACTGGCGCTATCCTGTACAGGAGAGTATGCACAATATCATTTAACTGCTGCCGGAACACCTGCTACAGCTACTGTTGCTGAGAAAAAAGCGGTAATTCTGGCTGCAATGAATGCAACCCTTACCAGATTGAACAGTGTTTTTGAAAAAGACCTGTCACTTCATTTTAACCTGATTGCCAACAATGATGCGATTATATTTTTGGACCCGGCATCGGACCCGTATTCAGACGGAGGACCGATTGAGGCGCATGACGGTATCTCCGCAGTAATTCCAGCCGACGATTATGATATGGGACATTTGTTGGATAAAGAAGGAGCCAACGGATCAGCATGGTTGATGTGTATCTGTGTTGACGATAGTAAGGCCGGAGGTTGGACTGCTCATAACCTTCCTGAAGGAGATACTTTTGATATTGATTACGTAGCTCATGAAATGGGGCATCAGCTGGGTGCAGGCCATACCTATACCTATAGGCTTAGTCAGTCAGACCAGACCGTAGAGCCAGGAAGCGGCAGTACAATAATGGGATATACAGGAATAACCTTTAATTCCGATATCCAGTTTAATTCCAACGATTATTACCATACCAACAGCATTACGCAGATTAAGGATAATCTGGAGAGTGTAACCTGTGGTGTTAATACTCCTTTTTCAAGTCCTGCACCGAATATTAGCGCAGGGGCTGACTATATTATTCCTAAATCAACACCCTTTGTGCTAACCGCGTCTACTGCAAATACCGGTACCGCAGCTTATACTTATACATGGGAACAGACAGACCAGGCTGAAATTGATCAGATAGGATACGGCAATATTTCAGAAGCCTATCCTACAAAGCTGAAAGGTCCTACCTTCAGGTCTTTTACTCCGGTAAGTTCTTTGGTAAGATACTTTCCGGAATTTAATAAAGTATTGGCAGGCGTGTTATCAACACGTTGGGAAAGCGTTTCCAGTATAGCGAGAGACCTTAATTTTGCCGTTACAGTAAGAGATAATAATCCTATCCAACCACAAGTGTCAAAAGATGAAATGAAAGTAACCGTGAATGCGGGAGCAGGGCCTTTTCAGGTAACAGCTCCAACATTCGGACAATCATTCAGCTCAGGAGGAACAGCAAATATAACCTGGGATGTAGCCAATACCAACCAGGCACCGATCAATACAGCTAATGTCAATATCAAATTATCTACAGACGGTGGTCAGACCTTTACTACGATTGCAGCCAATACACCAAACGATGGCAATGAGCAAATTATGATCCCTGCAGGATATACTTCTGCGAATGCGTTTATTATGATAGAATCGGTGGGTAATATCTATTATGCAGTGAGTCCCAGCTTTGTAATTGACTATTCCGTTACCGGGGAAAACTGTACAACATATACGTATAGTGGCCCTTCTGTTGCTATTACTGATGGCCCCGGAGGAACGGGAATTTCTTCACCAAAAATTTCAGTTCCTCTAATGGTCAATAACCCAGGAATTATCACTAAGATTAAAATAACACCTTCTGTTACCCACACTAATATTAGAGATCTGGCGCTGGGTATAGAAAGCCCGATAGGGTTGTCTGCACTTTTCTGGAACCGTAAGTGTAATTCCTATTCAGGCATTACCGCATCGTTCAGTGATACGGGAAATGCGGTTGCCTGTGCCTCTCCGGTTCAGGGAGAGACCAAATCCGATGAATCTTTGGCCATATTTAAAGGACACCCTGCTCAGGGAGAATGGAAGCTTTTCGCTTCAGATAACTATAACGGAAACACGGGAAGTATCAGCTCCTGGTCCCTTGAAGTATGTACCAGAGAAACCCAGAATTTAGGAACCAATGAAGATTCCTCACCGCTAGGAAATGATATAAAGATCTATCCTAATCCTACTGATGGTAACTTCTTTATTAAATCAAGAAATTTAAAAGGAGAAATTAAGGTAAACATGTTTGATTCCAGTGGAAGGCTGATCTATTCTTCCGCTTATCAGGGCGAAGGAGACAATACCAAAGAATTTAATGTAAATGCGCCTAAAGGAGTGTATATCATCAGCATCAATTCTTCAAAAGGAGTGTACAACAGCAAATTGGTAATAAAATAATAGATTATTCACCGATATAGAAGGACTGGCAGCGCCAGTCCTTTTTGTTTATGATTTATGTTGATTTTTTATTACATTTTTCTGTAATCGACTGTTGGGAATATTTTAATGCAGGTTTTGTTGAATCTTCCATATTATTTTTATTACGAACTTCTTCGCTTCTGTTGCTTACAGTAAGGAGAACATTCTGTAGGGAAAGCAATAATGTATCAGTTTGAGAAAATAATGTTTGATTCTGACGGCGTATGTCGTAAATTGTAAGCCCTAAAAAATGTGGTATGAAAAATATCTTCAAAACAGGCCTGTTTGGTTTGGTTTTAGTATTGCTAAACTGTAGATCAGTAAATTATAGTAATATGTTTTATGATGATGTAAAGCCGGAAAAGATTTCCGATCAGTTCAGTTTTACGGAAGGGCCCTCTGCCGATGAAGATGGTAATGTCTACTTTACAGATCAGCCTAATGATAAAATTTATTATTGGGACTGGAAAACAAATGCTATTGTTGAGTTTCTTGATAAAACAGGAAGGGCGAACGGAACGCATTTCGATAAGGATGGCAATCTTATTACATGTTCTGATGATAAAGGTGAGATCTGGAAAATATCAAAAGATAAAAAGGTTGAGGTCCTGGTCAGAGGCTATGAAGGAAAAAGGTTTAACGGGCCTAATGATGTCTGGAACGATTCCTACGGAGGAATGTATTTCACGGATCCCTTATATGAAAGAGATTACTGGGAGGATTTTAAACAGGAAATCCCGCATAAAAGCCTTTATTACAGAGATAAGAATGGAAAGACCATTAAGATAGAAACGTTTACCCAGCCTAACGGAGTAGTGGGAAGCGAGAAGTTCAAAAAGCTGTACGTTTCGGATATTGATGCGGGAAAAACATATGTATATGATATTCTAGGAGAAGGAAAGCTGTCTGAAAAAAAACTTTTCTGCGAAATGGGTTCGGACGGGATGACTATGGATAAGCATGGCAACCTGTATCTGACAGGAGAGGGGGTACATGTTTTCAACCGCGATGGCAAGAAGATCTACCACATCCCGATCCCTGAAGACTGGACGTCTAATGTAACCTTCGGAGGAAAAAATCATGATATATTGTTCATTACGGCTTCAAAATCCGTTTACACCCTGCCTACAAAGGTGAAGGGAACAAAATAATATAATTACATCAATAAACTGTAAAAGCCACAATTTTGTGGCTTTTACAGTTAGTTTATATTGATCTCACCGGTTAAGAATATTACCGCATGGCTTCTTATAACCGTTTTGTCATCCCTTAATTCCACTTCCATGCTGCCTGTACGGTCAGAGCATTGGAAGGCTTTAAGCTTCTTTTTATTGAGCTTTAAAGACCAGTATTTGCACAGAAAGCTTTGGACTCCTCCTGTCACCGGATCCTCATCTGAGCCGGACCATGGCCAGAAATAACGGTATTCAAAATCATAATCTTCCCTTTCAGATCGGGCTGTTATCAAAACCCCGTTGATTGAGGTTTTAATATTTTTCAGGGTATTAAAGTCCGGTTTTAAATTTTGCAGTTCTTTACTGCTTTCTATCTCTGCCATGATGATATTGTGGTCTTCATTGTATCTGCAATTAATGATCTTTTCGATTCCGATGGCCTTTTTTATCTCATCGGAAATTGAAGACTCCCGGGTATCATGCACAGGAAACAGCATTTCGATATGTTGTTCGGACTGGCTCAGCTCAAGGCGGACTCCGAACCGGGTCAGAAAGCTTATTTCATCCAATTCCGGGTATTCCATAAACAGAACTCTGGCTGATGCTATCGTAGCGTGCCCGCACAAAGGGATTTCCATTACCGGAGAAAAATATCGTATAGAAAAGAGGGTCTGCTCTTCCCGGATCACAAATGCCGTTTCTGAAAACCCGAATTCTTTGGCAATGAGGATCATATTTTCTTCACTGATGGGTTCTTTTAGGATACAGACGGCAGCAGGATTTCCCTTGTATAATTCATTGGTGAAGGCATCAACAATAAATGTTTTAATGTTCATGGTGATTGATTAAATTCAAAGATGAGGCAGTCAAAGTACAAAAAAAGTCCGGTTTTCCTTTTTGAGTTCTGATAGAAGTTGTTTATGCCTTCATTTAATGAATCTTATGACCGTCTGTAAGCTGAGAATCAGGACCGTTAATAAGCGATCTCCATTTTTACCTTTTTGTTTTTCAGCTTTTCATGGCTCAGTTTTTTGAGAACAGCATTTACCTTATTCCTTGAGACCGCGACGTAGGCGGTGGTATCCTTCACTTCAATCAGGCCAATATCTTCCTTTTGCAGCTCTCCTTTTTTGATCAGGTATCCTACAATATCCACCTTGTTTACCTTGTCTTTTTTTCCGGCACTGATGTAGATGGTCTGAAATGGTGTTTTTTCAGGAACTTTATCATGTCCTGCAACACTTTCTTCCGGGATATTGCTTTTGATGAAAGGGAAGCTTTCGTCTTCAGTCATGATCAGATAGGCAAAGCCTTTGGCATTCATCCTTGCCGTACGTCCGTTTCTATGGATAAAAGCATCTTCTTTCGGTGGCAACTGATAATGAATAATAGATTCCACTTCCGGAATATCCAGTCCGCGGGAAGCCAGGTCGGTTGTAATTAAAATCCGGGTAGAGTCGTTTCTGAATTTTAATAAGGCGCGTTCCCTCTCATCCTGTTCCATTCCGCCATGGAATGTCTCACAATCTATGTCTTTTTCCCGTAAAAGCTCAGAAATACGGTCAACGGCATCCCGGTGGTTGCAGAAGATCAATGTTCTTTTATTACCTGTTTTACACACCAGATGAAAAAGGGTGTCCAGTTTTTCTTCCGGAATGGTCATTACTTTTCTGAGTTGAATATCTGGTTTTACCTCATTTAACTTTAAGAAATCAATAACTTTTTCATTTTTTAATCCGGTGAATGCCGGAATCTCATCCATGGCCGTTGCGGAGGTCAGGATACGTTGTGAAAGGTTGCTTAAAGAACGGATGATAAACTCCATATCATCGTGAAAACCAAGTTCCAGAGCTTTGTCGAACTCATCCAGAACTAAGGTCGTAATGCTTTCAGGATTGAAGTTGTTATTTTTCAAATGATAAGCAATTCTTCCGGGAGTCCCGATCAATACAGCAGGAGCTTCATTGAAATTGTTGATCTCAATTTTTTTATCATGCCCTCCATAGCAAACGGAGACCTTAAAATCTGTTCCCATAGACTTAAAAACCTGCTTGATCTGCAGGGCCAGTTCTCTGGCCGGAACCAAAATGAGAGCCTGGATTCCGGATATGTTCTTTTTGAGATTTCTGAGTACGGGAAACAAAAAGGCAAGAGTTTTTCCCGAGCCTGTAGGAGACAGGAGAACAACATCATGGTGGTTTTCTGTAGCCCGATAGGCAGATTTCTGCATTTGATTCATCTCATGAATCTGCAGCTTTTTGTAGAAAGATTCAGGTTCCATTGTACAAAGGTAGTGATTTGGCGGGAGCCGGATTATAAGTTATGAATTATGAATTATGAGGATGGATTCAGGTTGATTGCTTTTACGGTTTTTTAATAGGCTTGACCATCAGTTCTTTATGATGGTATTTTGGTAGGGATTGATATTGTTTATGTAAAATAAAATCCGTATCTTTGCAGCCACTTTTTGTGGTAAAGGTTTGAAAAAGTAAAATATTAATTATTAATTACTTCCGTATTTTTTAATCCACATTCATTCAGACCGTTGAAAAAGAAGGAATACAAATTTTTTAGAATATGTCAAAAGAGACAAATTCAGCAGAATTATTATTAAATCAAAACGTAGCACCTGAACAATTTGACTGGGATTCATTTGAATCTGGTCTTGATGCTGATGCTAGAAAAGAAAAAAGCGACTTGGAGGAAATCTACAACGGATCTCTTAACAATCTGGACGATAACGACGTTCTTATTGGTAAAGTTGTAAGATTGACAGACAAAGAAGCTATTGTTGACATCAATTTCAAATCTGAGGGTGTTATTTCTCTTAACGAATTCCGTTACAACCAAGGTCTTAAGGTAGGTGATGAAGTAGAAGTAATGGTTGACAAAAGAGAAGACAAAACCGGACAGTTACAATTATCCCACAAAAAAGCAAGAACGCTTAAAGCATGGGATAAAGTAAACGAACTTCACGAAACAGGTGAAATCGTAAACGGTTTTGTAAAATCCAGAACTAAAGGAGGTATGATCGTTGACGTTCACGGAATCGAAGCATTCTTACCTGGTTCTCAAATTGACGTTAAACCAATCAAAGATTACGATCAGTTTGTAGGTAAAACTATGGAATTCAAAGTGGTGAAAATCAATCCTGAATTCAAAAACGTAGTAGTATCTCACAAAGCGTTAATCGAAGCAGATATCGAAGGTCAGAAAAAAGAAATCATTTCTCAATTGGAGAAAGGACAGGTTCTTGAAGGTACCGTTAAGAATATTACTTCTTATGGTGTGTTTATCGACTTAGGAGGTGTAGACGGATTGATCCACATCACAGATCTTTCATGGTCAAGAGTGAACCACCCGTCTGAGATCCTTGAGGATGGACAAACCGTAAAAGTGGTTATCCTTGATTTCGATGATGAGAAAACAAGAATCCAGTTAGGTATGAAGCAATTGGAGCCACATCCATGGGATGCTCTTTCTGCCGATCTTAAAGTAGGAGACAGAGTGAAAGGAAAAGTAGTGGTTCTTGCTGACTATGGTGCATTTGTAGAAATTGCTCCGGGAGTAGAAGGATTAATTCACGTTTCTGAAATGTCCTGGTCTACTCACTTAAGATCTGCCGGTGATTTCGTGAAGGTAGGGGATGAAGTGGAAGCAGAAGTATTAACCTTAGACAGAGACGAAAGAAAAATTTCTCTTGGTATCAAACAATTAACCAAAGATCCATGGGAAAATATCGAAGCCAAATACCCTGTAGGATCCAAGCATGTAGGAACTGTAAGAAACTTCACTAACTTTGGTGTATTCGTAGAGCTTGAAGAAGGTATCGACGGATTGATCTACATCTCTGATCTTTCATGGACTAAGAAAATCAAGCACCCGTCTGAATTCTGTGCAGTAGGGGATAAACTGGATGTTATTGTTCTTGAATTGGATATCCAGGCCAGAAGATTATCTTTAGGTCACAAGCAGTTGACAGAGAATCCTTGGGATACTTTTGAAACAAAATATGCTGAAGGAACCATCCATACCGGTAAAGCAGTAGAAGTTCATGATAAAGGAGCTTCTGTACAGTTTGAGGATGCTGAGGTAGAAGCTTTCTGCCCTTCAAGATTATTAGAGAAGGAAGACGGATCTAAAATCAAAAAAGGAGAAGAAGCTGAATTCAAAGTAATCGAATTCAACAAAGAGTTCAAAAGAGTAGTAGTTTCTCATACAGGTATCTTCAGAGATGAAGAGAAGAAAAATGCCAAAGAAGCTTCTAAGAATATCACATCTTCTTCAAACGAAGAAAGATCAACTCTTGGAGATATCGATGCATTAGCTGAATTGAAAAGAAAAATGGAAGAAGGTAAATAACCTTAATTCATTGACCATATTGAGCCACTCTGTAAAAGAGTGGCTTTTTTATTTGTTAGGAAGTTCTTATCAGATAAAGGACTTTAAATAATGAAAGAAAAATATTAATACGTTTATATTCTTATATTTTTTTTAAAACAAAATATTTTCCGATTGTTAAATATTTGTAAATTAGCGCCTTTATTAGTAAATATGAAAAAGAAAGTTTTACCACTTTTATTGGCTGCATTTGCCGTACTTCCATCTGTTTTGTTTTCGCAAAATAACGAAAGGCTTATTAAAGATTATATCTCTCAGAACAAGATCAGGGAATATAAAAAATCAGATCTTACAGATTTTATTATTGATAATATTGATAACTCCAAATCCCTGAACGGAAGCGTTGTAAAAATCCAGCAGCTATACAACGGGCTGCCTGTACACAGCTCAGTAGGGACGGTACTTATTAAAGATAATAAGGTCGCTTACTACACAGATAATTTTGTAAAGGATTACAGGACATCTGTATCAAGCACTGCCGTTTTAAGCAGAGAAGAAGCTTTACGTAAAATTGCGGCTGATCTCGGGAACGAAAAAGTATCGGCCCTGCCCATCATAAAGTTTTTTGAAAACAGTGCGGATAAGATGCAGGCTGCTAAGGAAAGACTGGTCTATACCACAGATAAAAACAATAACCTTAAGCTTGCCTACGAATATCTTCTGCATGAGCCAAAAACCACAAATCACTGGGATATCTTAGTGGATGCTCATACAGGGGAGATCCTGGATAGGGCCAATCTGAACCTGTCATGCCGTTTCAACGAAGATGCTTATTCCCATGATGAGCAGCATTCAATGGTTGCATTCCCCTTGGAAAAAGAGTTCTATCAGGAGCACAGCAATATGAGCAACTATGTCGCTTGGGTTCCGGATAATGCATCCTATAATATCTTTCCTTTACCTGTCGAATCCCCGACTTTCGGAGCCAGAGCCGTAGTGACTAATCCGTGGATGTTGACCTCCTCACCGGAAGGATGGCATTCTGACGGGGTAAACCATTATACCATCACAAGAGGGAATAATGTATATGCCTATGACGATAAGGATGATGATGAAAATACCTTTGGCACCTCACCGGACGGCGGAGCTTCCAGAAATTTTGATTTTCCTTATAATCCTTTAGCTTTGCCATATACCAATTTAGCGGCTGCCACCACAAACTTATTCTATATTACCAATAAAGTCCATGATATTTTTTACAAATTCGGATTTACAGAGTCTGCCAGGAATTTCCAGAAAAATAATTTTGGTAACGGAGGCTTAGATGATGATGACGTTTTTGCCCAGTCACAAGATGGAGGAGGCTATAATAATGCTAATTTCGCCAGTTATCCGGATAATTATAACGGTCTGATGCAAATGTACCTTTGGATGGGATCAAACCGTAAACTCTTTTACAATACCCCGTCTGATGCAGTTCCAAGGGTCGTAAACGGAGGTTTGGCACAGTTTGGAGCTCCGTTGAATGACATAGGGATAACAGGAGATATTAAGGCAGCCAGCGTTGCAGATGGATGTGCTGCTCTGCCTGCGGGAGAGCTGGCCGGGAAAATAGGGCTGATCCAAAGAGGAACATGCAGTTTCTCTGTGAAGGTGAAAAACGCACAAAATGCCGGGGCGGTAGCTGCCGTGATCTACAATGATCCTGCAAACGGATCTACTTTGATCAATATGGGTGGCGTAGACAATACCATTACGATACCGTCCATATTGATTACCAATGCAGAGGGTGAGTACATTAAAACCAAACTGACAGCCAACATACCAGTGAATGTTGATTTAAGGATAGACGCCAGATATGACGGCAGCTTTGATAACGGTATTGTCACTCACGAGTACGGACATGGCATTTCAAACAGGCTCACAGGCTCCGGATACAACTGCCTGAACTCTTCCAATGATAAAGAACAGATGGGAGAAGGATGGTCAGACTTTTTTGCTTTAATGCTTACAAATAAGCCGGGAGACAACGCATCAGTACCCAGAGGAATGGGAACATATGTGATCGGTCAGTCTATAACGGGAGGAGGAATAAGACCTGCCAAATATTCTCCTAATTTCACCATCAACAGCTATACATATGGAGATACAAACGGTATGGAATATAACAACGGTTCAGGAATTGTTCCGGATGTACATTCCATCGGGTTTGTCTGGGCTACGATGCTGTGGGATCTGCATTGGGAATATGTTGCCAAATATGGATATTCTTCTGATGTAACGGCGAACACTACCAATGGCAGCTCAAGAGTCTTGCAGCTGGTGACAGATGCCCTGAAGCTTCAGGCCTGTAACCCTACATTCATTGACGGAAGAAATGCCATATTAGCTGCTGATCTGGCCACTACGGGAGGCGCCGATAAATGTATGATCTGGGGGGCTTTTGCAAAAAGAGGATTGGGAGTTAATGCTTCTGCCGGGTCCAAAACCAATATTAACGACCAGGTAGAAGACTTTACGGTTCCGGGAGAATGCTTATTAGCAACGGATGAAGTGAAGGATATCAGGAACAATACCATTTCTATCTATCCGAATCCTGCTAAAAATGAATTCTTTATCAGCTTCCCGGGCAATACACTAGGAAAAGTAAGTGTTGAAATTTATGATATGTCAGGAAAGCTGGTTTCTTCCGAAGATAAAATTTCTCCGGATGCCAGAAAATCGATTTCTACGGATAAACTGATCAATGGAACTTATATGGTAAAGGTAAAAGGGCTTAACATTGAAGCAGTTTCTAAGGTAATCATTAAAAAGTAAGATGTAATCATAATAATCTGAACCATAACAGGAACGGCCCGGGCGAAGCCCGGGCCGTTCCTTATCATAGCAATATCATCGTGACCAATAAAATTATAAATGATATCTTTGATGGTTGTTAAAAACTTATGAAGAAGAAAAATATACTAAAAGGGGTTTTGTTTGTAGGAATAGGGGCCAGTATATATGGTATGCTCGCAACTTTTGTAAAGATGGCCTATCAGGATGGGTACACCACTTCCGAAGTCACTACTTCACAGTTTCTGTTGGGATTGATAGGGCTTCTGATCATTAATGTTATCCATACGAAGACTGCAAAGCAACCATTGCCTTCCCCGGGATTCCGGGAGGTTAGGATGCTGCTAATGGCAGGAACTTCATTGGGGGGTACAAGCTTGTTTTATTATCTGGCGGTTCAGTATATCAATGTATCGGTAGCTATCGTGCTGCTTATGCAATCTGTCTGGTTCAGTGTTGTTGTGGAAAGTTTTCTGACTAAAAAGCTCCCGGGTATAAGGAAAATTTTTGCCACTGTTATTGTTCTTGCAGGAACCGTGCTGGCAACAAACCTTATCAATACTGATGTACAGTTAGACTGGCATGGAGTGTTCTGGGGATTGATGGCTGCAGCTTCATATACATTAACGATGTTCACATCCAATACCATTGCAACACACCTGCCGGTTTTCAGAAAGAGTCTCGTGATGCTTGCAGGCGGTTCAATAGTGGTGTTTGCATTTTTATTTTTCGCACAGATCGGTCCATTATATTCTCACGGGCTAAGGTTGGTTTATCTTGCTTTTACAGAAAATACCACTCATATCCACTCATTTAATTACTCTATATTTTGGAAATATGGCTTCATTCTGGCATTATTCGGAACGATTATTCCGCCGGTACTGTTCAATATAGGTTTTCCGAATGCAGGATTAGGGCTTGGAAGCATAGTTTCTTCCCTTGAACTACCGGTTTCTGTAACGATGGCTTACCTGTTGCTGGGAGAAAGAGTGCTTTTGATCCAGTGGGTGGGAATTGCTTTGATTCTTTTGGCCATAGTTCTGATGAATCTGCCGAGGACAAAAGGCTTAAAACATACAGAACGGTCTTGATCATGATAAATCGAAAGGCTGTTTTACAACTTGTAAAACAGCCTTTCGTCAATTACCTTATTTTATATTCTTTATTGTTTGATCCATTTTATTGTTTGATCTATATTTTTAGCTTTAATCCTAATTAAATAATCTCCTTTGATTAAATGAGCCAAATTAAAAGTACCTACTTTATCAGAGGTTACTTTATTGTTTAACTTGCTAAACACTAATTTCCCGCTTGCATCATATACCCAGATATCATATACTTCATTTAAGCTGGTAAATTTAATATTCAGAATCCCTTTACCCGGGTTAGGATATATTGCAAATGCCTCTTTGTTTCCGGCTATTTCATTAACACTCAATGCTTCCTCAGTAATAGTGAAGTTAACAGGATTGATATTATAAAAAACATTTCCTTCTCCTGCAACCATGATTCTGGCTTTTGTAGTGCTTATATTGGGAACTGTAATAGTCTGAGAACCATCATTAGGAGTAGAAGCTAAAATTGTATATGGATAAGTAAGACCTCCATCTGTTGAAAGGAGAATGCTTACATTGGCGCAGTTTACAGGGGCAACATTTGTATTCGCTACGTCCCAGGTTATAGTCTGAGTAGTATTACCTGCCCAGTTTACTGCCAGGGAAGGTGAAGTCACAGTGAATGGTCCTGAGTTACCATCTACCGTAATTGTTGCATCATCATTTGCAACACCTCCACAACCTGCATTATTATCCCTTACAGTCAGTCTGAATTCCATGGTTCTTGCGTATGATGGCAAAACTTCCCCTTTAGTGACCGTATTATTGATAACATCTGTAATTTTCGGAAAATATCTGTATGGAACAGTTTCCGGCATAAATGAACGGAATAGAGGGGCGTTTCCGGATGGTGCATTCCAGTTTCCGGCCGGCCCTGTATCGTTTTGTTCCCAACAATAGGTTAGAGCATTGTTTTCAGCATCTGTTGCAGAACCTGTCAGCTTAAACGGAGTGCTTTTAGGTATGGTATAATTATTTCCTGCATCTACAGTAGGAGCTGTATTGGAAATGGACATTGTTACCTGGCATGTCCTTGACTGAACTGTTTCCGTAATAGACTGAAATGATTTGGTATGGAAAATAGGAATACTATTAGCAGCCAAATCATTTAAACTGCCACAAATGCCTGCGTAAGCCATAATTGTTATCCCGCTGCCAGGCTCTACGGCATTGAGAGCACTACGATTGCCATTACAGTTTCCTGTTGTCGCATTAAAAGTATGAGGGCCTCCGAACTGATGTCCTATTTCATGGCTGACAAAATCAATGTCATAAGGATCACCAACAGGGTTAGGTGAGCCGGTAATTCCTTTTGCCTTAGTATTATTATCGCATAGACATCCTAGGTTAGCCAATCCACCGCCGCCAGTACTGAAAGTATGGCCTATGTCATAATTAGCTGCCCCTATTCTGGTATTAATCTGGGTTTGGCTTTCTCCAATTAATGTAAATGAATCATCATTTCCATTAAAAGGATCTGTAGCAGGATTTGTAAAGATAATACTTGTCTCATTGGCAATTAATATCAGTCTTGAGGCTACTTCCTGCTCATATACTCCATTCACCCTGTTTACGGATGTTACAATAGCTGACAAGGTCTGAGCTACAGTAGGGGAAGATAATCCTGTTGCAGCTTGTGCATATTCGCCCGTACAGGCTACAGCGAGCCGGAAAATCCTAATTTGATTTCCTACGCTTGGAGTAACGGTTTTTTGAACGCTTTTTTTTTCAGACTGAGAATCATCGTCCTTAGTAGCACAAGAACTTGGATTTTTGTTAATTAGATCACTTTTCCTGTAAATAACATAATTATTAATATCCCCCTTTGCATAAGGGTCGATATATATATCCCCTGTTGCTACAGATTTTATTTGGGCGTGAAATCCTAATTCTGTAAAATCAAGTTTTATGGTAGCATATCTGTCATCAATACCCTGTCCTGTAAAAGTAACCAGCTGAGGATACTGATGAGCCAGTTCCGGGGCCATTACGGAAGACTTCCATATTCTGAATTTTGTTTTAGTTCCATCCGGCATAGGTAAAATAATGACCGGAGCATTACCTTTAAAATCCTGATCCTTCAGTTCCGGAACTGAATTAAAATAACCTTTGATTCCGGTCACATCCAGTTTATAAGTAAGAAACTTTTCCGGCTGTACCGTTCTGTTTTTAGGTTCGGCTTTAAGAGACCTTTCACTGATCACGGTGAAAAAATCCTGGGCCCTTCCTGAAGAAATGGATAAAATGAATATCCCAAGATAAAGTAAAAATTTGATTTTCATATTTTGTAATTTAATAGGTGTATTTTTGAAAAGTAAATATCAAATATATAGGAATTAGTGTTTGTAAGCAATATAAAAGTGTATTATAAGTATATAATTAATAGAATATTAGCTTTTAATAAAATGATATCATTAATGTTGGCTGTTATGGTGTAAAATATTAATCAGTGTTAAATGCTATACTTTATATTTATACATTATTGTCCTGATAAGCAATAATTCAATCATTAATTTGATGCCTTATCTCTAATAATTTGAATCTTATTTAATTTATTTTTAACCCCGATTGTATGCCGTATATCCTTTTAAGTTTAAACAGATAATAAACATTATTTTGAAATGTTTTTGTTAATTTTAAACATTCCTAAATAAAATATCATGAAGTATTTCAAAAATGCTGTTGCCCTATTGATGCTGTCCGTTGCTTCCGGCTCTGTTTTCTCGCAGATAAAACCCTTAGATGCAATGCTTTCGGATTACCGGTATCCTTTTGAGGTTCATTTCATCAATTTTAGATCCCAGAAAAATGATCTGAAAATGGCTTATATGGATGTAAAGCCACCAGCTTCCAACGGAAAAGCAGTGATGCTCCTTCACGGAAAGAATTTTAATGGCGTATATTGGGAGAGAACTGCTAAAGACTTAGCTGCCAAAGGTTTTAGAGTTATAATTCCGGATCAGATAGGATTCGGAAAATCATCCAAACCCCAAAGTTATCAGTTCTCATTCTCACAACTGGCAGAAAATACAAAAGCCATTCTGGATGAGCTGAAAATAAATAAGGTTATAGTGCTCGGCCATTCGATGGGAGGGATGGTAGCCACAAGATTTACTCTACAGTACCCGGATCTGGTGGAAAAGCTGATCCTTGAAAATCCTATCGGGCTTGAAGATTATAAAACTTTCGCAGCCTATCAGGATATTGACAGCGCTTACCAGGCCGAGCTGAAAAATACAGCTGAGACCTATAAAAATTATCAAATGAAATTTTATTATGATAATAAGTGGAAAGAGGAATATCAGCCATGGCTGGATCTAATTGCCGGCTGGACGTTACATCCTGACTACCCGAAAGTAGCCTGGGATGCAGCGTTGACGTCAGATATGATCTATAATCAGCCGGTATGTTATGAATTTAGAAATATTAAGGCGCCTACTTTGCTGATTATTGGGACCAGAGACAGGACGGCGATAGGGAAAGACAGGGCTCCGAAAGAGCTTCAGCCTAAAATGGGACAGTATCAGGAGTTGGGTAAACGAACACAGAAAGAGATCCCCGGATCAAAGCTGATTGAGCTTGAAAATGTAGGGCACCTTCCTCATATTGAGGTTTATGAGCAATTCTGGAATGCTTTATATGATTTTATCAGATAATCTGGTCTGGTTTTGTATGGCATGATGCCGATGAATAAAAATAAAAAAGGGGCTGTTTATTATAAGCAGTCCCTTTTTTGTATTTATTGTTGTCTGAATTTTTATTTTTTAAAAGCAGCGTCTTTGATTCTGGCTTTTTTACCTCTAAGATCTCTGAAGTAGTAAATTCTTGATCTTCTAACTTTACCTCTTCTGTCAACTTCAATTTTCTGAAGTGCAGGCATGTTAATAGGAAATACTCTTTCTACCCCTACATCACCGCTCATTTTTCTGATAGTGAAGGTTTTTGTAGATCCTGTACCTCTCAATTGAATAACTGTTCCTTTGAAGAACTGGGTTCTTGTTTTTTGTCCTTCCTTAATTTCGTAATACACGGTAATAGTGTCACCTGCCTTGAATTCAGGGAAATCTTTTTTTGCAATGTACTTATCCTGTACGTACTTTAATAAATCCATTATTAATAAAATAAAAGGTTAAAGCTAAGCAACTTACACGATTTTCGTCAGAGGTTGAATAACAGGTTGCAAATGTACGAAATAGTTTTTGAATATTCCAAACAATTATCGGGTAAAAATAACATTTAAATCATGTTAATAATTGATCCCGAAAGGTGCTATTTATGCATACAGGGAAATTATTACATTGAAGCTGATTATTCAGAGATGCGGATTAAAGAGGGGAGTTTCCCTTATCTGTAAGGATTTATCTTTTTTTGTCTGAACCTGTCAATACCAAAAGCTTTATAGCCATAAAGCGCAAATAATCCCAGTAACATTATATACAATACCTGCGGAAGAAAAAAGAAATAGGTAAGCCATGAGAAATTATCCATTGGCCGGGCAGCTGCCTTAGGATCAATAGGCATCAGCTCTGAAGGAATGCTATGAATATCTTTTGTGATCAGGGCTACAAGCATCACTACAATCAGTGCGAAAGAGCTTAGTCTGGTAAACAATCCCAAAAGTAAAAATAATCCCCAGACCGCTTCATTGAAGGCTACGAAATTGGCCATTAATTCAGGATGAGAGAAGCCGAGGTCTGTCATTGTTTTAAGCATATATCCTTGAAAAACAGGATGAAATAATTTGTTATATCCGGTGAGGAAGAAAAATAATCCGATGCTTATCCTGCAGAGTACATAGAATACGTTTCCGGCTTTGTCTAAACTTTCTTTTTTCATTTGTTAACGATAATAATTGTATGAGGGAACTTAATATAACTATAAATTAATGAGGATAAAGATAAGTTAAAAACTTAAAAAAAATACCGGATACCGCAGGTACCGGAAAAATTATTAAATTTAGCCAACAGAAAATCTAATATTTCATGATAGATAAAAGAGTAAAAAATGCGAAGGAAGCCATTGAAGGAATCAAAGACGGAATGACTTTGATGTTGGGTGGTTTCGGCCTTTGTGGTATTCCTGAAAACTCAATTAATGCTTTAGTGGAGAGTGATGTGAAAGACTTAACATGCATTTCAAACAATGCAGGAGTTGATGATTTCGGATTAGGGTTGCTGCTTCAGAAAAGGCAGATAAAGAAAATGATTTCCTCCTATGTAGGAGAGAATGCTGAATTTGAAAGACAAATGCTTTCCGGAGAACTGGAGGTGGAGCTTACTCCTCAGGGAACCCTCGCGGAAAAATGCAGAGCTGCCCAAGCCGGTATCCCCGCTTTTTATACCCCCGCAGGCTACGGAACTGAAGTAGCGGAAGGAAAGGAAGTAAAAGATTTCAACGGGAAGCCCCATATTTTGGAATATGCCTATAAAGCGGATTTCTCTATCGTAAAAGCTTGGAAGGGAGATCATGCAGGAAACCTGATCTTTAAAGGATCAGCAAGAAATTTCAATCACCCGATGGCAGGAGCGGCAAAAATTACCATTGCCGAAGTAGAAGAATTAGTAGAGCCCGGAGAATTAGATCCTAATCAGATTCATATTCCAGGGATTATGGTTCAGAGAATTTTCCAGGGCGAGAAATTTGAAAAAAGAATTGAACAAAGAACGGTTAGAAAAAAAGATTAGACTGGGGTGATATCACGGCGTGGTATCATCATTATACTACCATATTACCTCATTACCGCAACATTATCACATTAAATTATGTTATCAAAAGAAGATATAGCAAAACGTATTTCCAAAGAAGTTAAAGATGGATATTACGTAAACCTGGGAATAGGAATTCCCACTCTTGTCGCCAATTATGTTCCGGACAATATATCCGTGGAGTTTCAGAGTGAAAACGGAGTCCTGGGCATGGGGCCTTTCCCGTATGAAGGTGAAGAAGATGCAGACATCATCAATGCAGGAAAACAAACTATTACAATCTTACCAGGCGGTTCATTTTTTGATTCGGCATTCAGCTTTGGAATGATCCGGGGTAAAAAAGTTGACCTGACGATTCTCGGAGCCATGGAGGTTTCGGAGAACGGTGATATTGCCAACTGGAAGATTCCGGGCAAAATGGTAAAAGGAATGGGAGGCGCTATGGATCTCGTAGCTTCCGCCGAAAACATTATCGTAGCCATGATGCACGTAAATAAAGCCGGGGAAAGCAAAATCCTGAAAAAATGTACCCTTCCCCTTACCGGTGTCAATTGCGTAAAAAGAGTGGTTACCGAACTTGCGGTTCTCGATGTCACACCGGCTGGCTTTAAACTCGTTGAAAGAGCGCCGGGAGTATCTGTGGAAGACATTATAAAAGCTACGGAAGCAGATCTGATTATCGAAGGAGAAATTCCCGAAATGCAATTTTAATTGCGAACAGAACCGTTGATAAATTAAAATACAATACCGCTAGCCTGTATCGGGAACTTTTAGTCAAATGAAGTTCCCGATATATTTTTCCTCATTAATTTGGAGAAGAGTTGAACTTTCAGTTTTTAATATTGATACCTAACCACAACCCCCGATCGTTCACTTCTATAAAAACTTTTTCGGAAAATAATTATATTCGCTTAAAACTTAATTAAACAAAAATGCTGCGTTTTTTATTGGTTCTTTCCATACTTATGTCAAACCTTTATTTCAGCCAATCCAGATTGAATTTAATTCCCTATCCCCAAAAAGTAAATTTCAGCCAGGGAGAATTTCAGATTCCCGGAACACTTGTATTAAGCGGTAATCTTCCTAAAGAAGAAACGGAATACTTTAAGGGCCGGCTGAAATCCCTGGAATTTCAGTATGAAAAAAAAGGAAAAAGACCCCATCTGATACGCTCAATGCTAAAATCGCCGGATGGCGGGCAGAATAAAGAAGCCTATGCAATAGAAGTTTTCCCCGGATATATTGAAATCAGAACCAATACAAACCAGGGATATTTTCTCGCGCTTCAGACCTTGATTCAGTTGTTTGAAGAACACGGGAAAGACAGAAAAATTCCTTGTCTGGTTATTGAAGACTACCCAGAATTTTCGTGGCGCGGAATGCATCTGGATGTTTGCCGGCATTTTTTCACTGTTGATGAAGTAAAGCAATACATAGATTATCTGGCCATGTACAAACTGAATACTTTTCACTGGCATTTAACGGACGACCAGGGCTGGAGAATCGAGATCAAGAAATACCCGAAACTGACGCAGATAGGCTCTAAAAGAAAAGAATCGATGATCGGGGCCTATGTAGATAATACTTTCGACGGAAAGCCGTACGGCCCGTATTTTTATACCCAGGAGCAGATCAGGGACGTGGTAAGCTATGCCCAGGTAAGACATATCACCATTGTTCCGGAAATTGAGATGCCGGGACATGCTCTCGCGGCGCTGTCAGCTTATCCGGAACTGGCCTGTACAAAGGGCCCTTTCGAGCCTGCTGCCCAATGGGGAGTCTTTGACGATGTCTTCTGTCCTAAGGAAGAGACCTTTACATTTCTGGAAAATGTGCTGGATGAGGTCATTCAGCTTTTTCCTTCACAATACATCCATATCGGGGGAGATGAATGCCTGAAGACAAGATGGAAAGAATGCCCTCACTGTCAGGAACTGATCAGAAAAAATAATCTGAAGGATGAACACGGCTTACAAAGCTATTTTATTCATAAAATTGAAAAATATGTCAACAGCAAAGGCAGAAAGATTATCGGTTGGGATGAAATTCTGGAAGGAGGGCTTGCCCCCAATGCTGCCGTAATGAGCTGGACGGGTATAAACGGTGGCATTGAAGCTGCAAAAGCAAAACACTTCGCTGTAATGACGCCGGGCTCATATTGTTATTTTGATCATTATCAGGGCGATCCCCAAACGGAACCGAATGCGTTCGGAGGCTACACTCCTTTAGATAAAGTGTATTCCTATAATCCCGTTCCGGCAGAGCTGAGCCGGGATGAAGCCAAATATATTCTGGGGGTTCAGGCTAATTTGTGGACGGAGTACATTCCTGATTTCAAGCAGGTGCAATACATGATCTTCCCGAGAATATTCGCCCTTTCAGAAGTCGCCTGGGGAACATCAGATCCCAAAAAATATAAAGAATTTGAAAACCGGGTGATCAATCAGTTTAAAATTCTGGATGACCTGCATATCAATTATGCAAAAAGCATTTATAATATCTCGGGAAAAGTGGTTGCTCAAAATAACGGGGTTGCCTATGAGCTATCAACTTCCCAGCACCCGGATGGAATAAGATACACCACGGACGGAACAGACCCTACGGTAAATTCAGAAACCTATCGGAATCCGGTTCAGGTTTCAGAGTCCATGACCATAAAATCAGCTTATTTTGAGGACGGAAAATTAAAGAGCGCGATCTCTTCACAGCAGATCACCGTTTCAAAAACAACCGGTAAAAATATAAGCCTGGAACAGCAGCCAAGTGAGAATTATTCTTTCGGAGGAGCCTTTACTTTGGTGGACGGTATTATCGGGAACCAGAAGCAGCTGGGAAAAACATGGCTGGGCTTCCAGGGAAAAGATGTTGTGGCAACCATTGATTTTGGACAAAAAACAGCCTTTTCCGAAGTATACTTCAATACCCTTGAAAATAAAGGGAGCTGGATCCACCTGGCAAAATCCGCACAGGTTTTTGTTTCCGAAAACAATAAAGACTTTAAGATAATCGGGGAAATAGGAAAAGATGAGATTCTGAACGCAAAAGGAAAGATCAGGCTGAATGTGGGAAAACAAAATTCAAGATACATCAGAATTAAAATAGAAAATGCAGGAATTATCCCTGCCGGGAATCCCGGTGCGGATTCCAAGGCATGGCTTTTTGTAGATGAAATAGGAGCTTTGTGATCTATTTTTAAAAAACTTTTAAACTTGACTGATAAATGAACTCAAGACGAAAATTTATAAAAAACACGGCGATAGCCTCTTCCGCGTTATTGCTCAATCCGTTAGACCTGATCGCCGGCCGGCTTCCTCAGGGTGATAATGGCGCTATCAATAAACCTATCGTTCTTTCCACCTGGAATTTTGGGCTAAAGGCCAACGAAGAAGCCTGGACGGTTTTAGGTAAGGGCGGAAAAGCTCTTGATGCCGTTGAAAAAGGAGTACGGCTGGTAGAGCTGGATCCCGGCGAAAGAAGCGTAGGCTATGGAGGACGCCCCGATAGAGATGGAAGAGTGACCCTGGATGCCTGTATTATGGATGAAAACTACAATATCGGTTCCGTTGCCTGTCTCGAATACATTAAAAACCCGATTTCGGTGGCCAGAGCTGTCATGGAAAAAACACCCCATGTAATGCTGGTAGGTGACGGTGCGCTTCAGTTTGCCCTTTCAGAAGGATTTAAAAAAGAAAACCTTTTGACCCCAGAATCTGAAAAAGAATGGAAAGAATGGCTGAAGACAAGCCGGTACAAGCCTGTTGTAAATATTGAAAATCACGATACCATCGGGATGATTGCCCTGGACGCTCAGGGTAATCTTTCCGGAGCATGTACCACCAGCGGGATGGCTTTCAAAATGCACGGAAGGGTAGGTGATTCGCCGATTATCGGTGCGGGATTATTTGTAGACAATGAAGTAGGGGCGGCAACCGCCACAGGCCACGGTGAAGAAGTGATCAGAACAGTAGGTACCCATCTCGTCGTTGAATTGATGAGGCAGGGAAGAAGTCCCGGACAGGCATGCAAAGAAGCTGTGGAAAGGATTGTGAAGATCACGCAGAGAAGGAATAAAAACCTGAAAGATATCCAGGTTGGCTTTATTGCTTTAAATAAAAAAGGAGAATACGGCTCATATTGTATCCAGGACGGGTTTAATTTTGCCGTTTATGATCAGAAAGGAAACAGATTGGAAAAACCGGATTTTGCATTAAAATAATCATTGAAATGTCAAAAATTGAAATAGCCTGCTTTAACCCCGAATCAGCCATTATTGCTTTTCAAAACGGGGCGGACCGTATCGAGCTGTGTGACGGGTTAAGTGAAGGAGGGACAACACCGGCATTTGAAACCGCAAAACAACTGAGACAACGCATCAATATACCCATATTTGCAATGATCCGCCCCCGTGGCGGTGATTTTACCTATTCCGATGCGGAATTTGAACAGATGAAGCTTGAGCTGATCCGGTTGAAATCCTTACATATTGACGGTTTTGTTTTCGGAATCCTGGATGAAAATGACGAAGTCAATATCCGGCAGAACACAACGCTGGTTGAGCTGGTAAAACCTTTACCATGTACATTTCACCGTGCCTTTGACAGGGCAAAGGATATGGAAGGCTCTTTGGAAAAAATCATTGAATGCGGCTTTAATACGATTCTTACCTCAGGCCAGAGACCAAATGTGGATGAAGGAAAAGAAAACCTTAAGAAACTGGTTGAGCTTGCTGCCGGAAGAATAGAGATTTTAGTAGGCGGAGGGCTCCGTTCAGGCAATATTCAGGAAATCCGGGAATATACAAAAGCTGCCTATTTCCATTCCTCCGCGATTACCGATGGAGGAAGTTTCCCCAGCGCGGAAGAGGTGATGGCCTTAAAGAATAAATAGACCCTTTTACAGCTGTATTTCCGGAATACGGATCGAATGCCTTATCATCCACGGAAAATACGCTGTTTATCAAATAACCATTATTATTGATGAATAAAACGATCCTTTTTGCTTTCTTTTTCGTCCAAAACTTAATCTTTGCCCAGTTTTCAGAAAGGAGCCTGTCCCCTGAAAGATGGCAGTTCAGAAATTCAAAGGAAGAACAATGGCTGCCTGCAAAAATTCCCGGAACTGTACATCTTGATCTGATGAGCAATAAGATTATTCCGGATCCCTTCCGGGATGAAAACGAAAAAAAAGTACAATGGGTAGAAAATGAAGACTGGGATTACCGTACAGAATTTACCGTTTCACCGGAAGAATTGAAAAACCGGAATATCAATCTGGTATTCTGCGGTCTTGATACCTTTTCCGAAATTTATCTGAACGGAAAGCTGCTCATGAAGACCGATAACATGTTCAGAAAATGGGTGATTCCCGTTAAAGAATACCTTAAGTCCGGCCATAATCTGCTGTATATCAAATTTAAATCTGCCGTTGTCACCGGAAAAGAGCTTGCCGCTAAAGTTCCCTTTACTATGCCTGAATCTCCGAGAAGCTTCGTAAGGAAAGCACAATATCAGTTCGGATGGGACTGGGGCCCAAGGCTGGTTACAGCAGGGATCTGGAAAGATGTGAAGCTCGAGTTCTGGAACAGCGCCCGGTTTGAGAATGTACAGGTGGAGCAGAAAAGTCTGAGCGAACAAAAAGCGGATCTTGATCTTCATGCTGCAATTACGGCTGATAATGAAGGCACATATACCGTATTGATCAATGAGAAGCTGGGTACTGTCCACCTGAAAAAAGGGAAAAATACCATCCGGCTTCCTTTTACCATTGAAAAGCCGAAGCTTTGGCAGCCCAATGGCTGGGGCGATCCTTATTTATACGATATAAACATCTCTTTACAAAAAGGAACGAAAGTCCTCTCAAATGAACGTGTCAGGATCGGTTTGAGGACTATTGAGCTGGTACAGGAAAAAGATGCCAAAGGAAAGACCTTCTATTTCAGGGTCAATGGTAATCCTTTGTACATAAAGGGAACCAACTGGATCCCCGCAGACAGCTTTTCACCTGCGGTCGCGAAAGAAAAATACCGGCAGCTGATAAAAGATGCCAAAGAAGCCCATATGAACATGATCCGTGTCTGGGGTGGCGGGATCTACGAAGATGATGAATTTTACAAGGCCTGTGATGAAAACGGTATCCTGGTTTGGCAGGATTTCATGTTTGCTGGAAGCTTTTATCCGGCAGATGATGCTTTTTTAAACAATGTGAAAGAAGAGGTGAAAGACCAGGCCAGCAGGCTCAGGAATCATCCGTCCATTGCCTTATGGTGTGGAAATAATGAAGTAGATGAGGCGATCGTCAATTGGGGATACCAGAAGCAGTTTAAATATTCGGAACAGGATTCCCTGCAGGTTTGGAAAGACTATAGGAAAGTTTTTCATGAGCTGATCCCGAATACCTTGAAAGAGCAGTTGACCCCCGAAAAAAATATATACTGGCCAAGCTCCCCGTCTATTGGATGGGGGCACAGGGAAAGCCTCACAGAAGGAGATTCCCATTATTGGGGTGTCTGGTGGGGAGAGCAGCCGTTCGGGATATACAATGAAAAGGTGGGGCGCTTCATGTCCGAGTACGGCTTTCAGGGAATGCCATCCTTGGAAACAACAAAAACAATGTTTTCCGGAACCCCTGACCTGGATCTGCAAAGCCCGGTGATTAAAGCTCACGAAAAGCATGCAAGAGGTTGGGATATCATCGGTGTATATATGAAGCGGGATTATAATGTGCCGGCAGATTTTATCGGGTATAATTATATCTCCCAATTGCTACAGGCCCGCGGGATGCAGATCGCTATAGAAGCCCACCGCCGTGCAAAGCCATACAATATGGGAACCCTATACTGGCAGTTGAATGATTGCTGGCCGGTGGTCTCTTGGTCCTCCATCGATTACTCAGGAAACAGGAAGGCTTTGCATTACCAGATAAAAAGAAGCTTTGAGCCACAGGCTGTTTTGATGGAAGAAAAAGACGGAATGCTAAGCTTTTATGCTGTGAATGATGATTTGACGAAATTTCAAGATGTTCACTTAGAGGTTCATGTGGTCAGATTCAATGGTGAGATTATAAAAAAGATTAACATTGATGGCAAAGGGAGGACATTAAAGGATAATCTGAAGATAGGAACATTCCCGTTGAAAGACCTGATCCCGGATACTGATAAAAATGACGTCTTTTTAAAATTAGCGGCAAGTGACGGTAAGGGACGGATCATCGCCCGGAACCATTATTTCCTTACCAAACCGAAGGATTTGAAGCTGCCAAAGCCCGATATTCGGATCAGGATGATCTCCCCGACGGAAATTGGGATTTCAACAGACGTATTGGCCAAGGATGTTTATCTTTTGGGTGGCACCCATTTCAGTGATAACTTTTTTGACCTTCTCCCGAAGACCACAAAAAAGATACGGTTATCGAAGCCTTTGGAAAAAATTGAGGTAATGAGCCTTTGGGACACCATGCAGGAGCATTGAGGCTTCATCAAAGGATCAAACACGGGACCGTTTAATATTATAAGCATATGAATTATTTTTGCAGGATGAAACCCCTTGTGTAAATTTGCATCATATCTTCAGCTATGGTAAATTTTGTTCTGATAGGCGTCTGTATTATTGCCGGAATGGTGCTCAAAGCAACAAAATCCATCCATCCTGATGCGCATAAAGGGATCAATACCTGGATTCTTTATCTTGCCCTTCCCGCCATTTCTTTCAAGTATATACCTAAAGTTCACTGGAGCCTGGAAATGCTTTTTCCCATTGTGGCAACTTTTCTTATTGCTGTTTTCTGCTTCTTTTTTATGATGCTTTACAGCAGGCGTAAAGGTTATTCGGGGAGGTCCAGGAGCACTCTCGAGCTGGCAAGTGGCTATAGCAATACCTCTTTCATCGGGTTTCCCCTGATCAGCGCTTTTTATGGCGAAGGTCTTTTAAGTATTGCTGTTATCTGTGATCAGACCATGTTTTTTTCGCTTTCAACCTTGGGAATTATCGCTGCCGTGAGAGGGGGAAGCCGGTCCGGAAAGGTAAGTGCAGGGTTTATTCTGAAAAGACTGGTTACCTTTCCTCCGCTTATAGGCTGCATCGCAGCATTGGTACTTTCCCGGTTCATTGATTTTACATCGGCGGAGCCGTTCTTCGATAAGCTTGCGGCAACGGTGAGCCCTCTGGCTTTATTCTCGGTAGGCCTTCAGCTTAAGTTCAACGGATGGAAAAAACTGATTCCCCAGATATCCGTTTCAATGCTTTATAAACTGATACTGGCACCGGCAATGGTTTTAGGATTGGCCTTATTGCTCGGAATAAAAGGAAATATAGCCAGGATCACTGTGTTTGAGGCCGCAATGCCTACCGTAGTTACTTCAAGCATTATTGCTGAGCAGTTCAGGCTCAATACCAAACTGACGAATCTGATCATCGGTTTCAGCATCATTGCGGGATTTTTAACCTCAGCGGTCTGGTATAAGATCATTGAGTTTGTATTCTAGCCTTCCAGCTTAAAGTCGTATAAGAAGATTGAATCGATAGTATCCTTCCATTGTTCTATGGAAATGATATTACTTCCTATAGGTAAGATGGAGGTTGGAAAATAGGCAGAATCTCCTTTGAGCCTTATTTTTGCTTTAAAGGTCATTTTCTTGCCGGTCCTTTGTATGGTGACCAGGGCAAAAAGAGGAGTATCCATCATCCGTGCCTCGGAGAAGGTAAACTCTATGCTGTTATCCTTTTTGTCATCTTTCTCAAAGTGTTTCAGCAATTCAAATAAATCTACCTTACCGGAGATGTCTTGTTCCCGGATGATCTCAAAACGGATGATCCGGCCATCTTCAATTTCAGGCTTAACCCATATCTTTTTACCGATGGGGATCGTTATTTCCTGTTTGTTGATGGAAACCTTTTCCTGTGCCGGAAGAATTGTAATAAAAAGCAAAAGCAGGGATAAAAGGAATTTTTTCATGGTATTTAGTTTAAAGAAGTCCAACATTAGAACGATAAAAGGAGAAATTATTGCACTTGTGTAAAGAAAAATTTAATTTTACATTTTAATTACTTCCCTTTGCGATACGCCCAGATAGTTTTACCGTTGAACCTCAAAGGCTCTTTTACCTATAAAGTGCCCGGGGAGCTGGTTTCCACATTACAGACCGGGATGCGTGTACTGGTTCCCTTCCGTGGTAAAAAGATCTACACGGGAATTGTTTTTGAGATTCATGATGAAGAACCCGAAAGCTTTGTTCCAAGGGAAATAATCAGTATTCTGGATGAATCGCCGATCCTGCCGGAAGAGCAGATTAATTTCTGGAGCTGGCTCTCGGATTATTATCTATGCAGCCTGGGAGAAATTTACCGTTTTGCATTTCCGTCTTCCCTGAAACTGGAAAGTGAAACCTATCTGAAACTGAAGCCCAATGTGACCGTGGATTTTGAAAACCTGGATGTCAATGAAATGTATCTCATCCAGGCCCTGGAGGTCAGGCAGCTGATCAATCTTTCAGATATCGAGGCCTTTATTCCTAAAAAAGATATCATCAGGACCATCAATTCCCTTATCGATCTTCAATATATAGAGATTGATGAGAAAATCTCCGAAAAATATAAAGCCAGGGAGATAGCCTATGTAAAGATCAATGAAGACCTCCTGGACAACAGGAGCCTTACCCTGATACTCACCAGGCTGGACAGAGCCCCGAAACAGAAGGAACTATTCCTGAAAATACTCTCGAAACAGACAGAAAACCCGGATATTCCTGTCAAAAAGTCTGAGGTCTTTGACGAGGGTAACTTTGCACACAGCCATTTTAAGCCTTTGGTGGATAAAGGCCTGGTGGAGGAATATTATCTGCAAAAAGACAGGCTGGAAAGCTATGAAGGCGAGATCGAAGCAGTGGAAGAACTTTCGGAAATACAGAAAGCAGCTAGAGAAGAGATAGATGAAGCTTTTGAAGAAAATAAAAACGTTTTGCTTCACGGAGTAACTTCGTCCGGAAAGACCCATATCTATCTGGAAAAAATAGAAGAATACATCAGTGAAGGAAAGAATGTGCTGTTCCTGCTCCCCGAAATCTCCCTAACCAAACAGATTACACAGAGGCTGGAAAAAAAGTACGGCAGACAGCTGGGCTTTTACCATCAGAAGCTGACAGACTTTGAGCGTGTGGAGGTCTGGAAAAGAGTTAAGAATAATGATATCCGGGTACTTATAGGGACCAGGAACTCACTTTTTTTACCGTTCCGTGATCTGGGACTCATCATTGTAGATGAGGAGCATGATTCCGCTTACAGGCCTAAGGAGGTTTCCCCGTATTTTAATGCCAAAGATGCAGCGCTGGTACTGGGAGGTTTTTATAAGGCAAAAGTAATCCTGGGCTCCGCAACCCCTTCTGTTGAAAGCTATTATTCGGCCCGGAAGGATAAGCTGAAATACATTTTTCTGGGCGAAAGGTTCGGGAAGGTAAAGCTGCCGGAATATGAACTGCTCAACTTCAAAGAAGCCCAGGAATCCAAGAAGGCTACCGGAAGCTTTTCTTTACGGCTGATTGAAGAGATGAGGAGAACCCTGGATGAGAACAGCCAGATAATGATTCTTCACAACCGCCGTGGTTATGCCAATGTGGTTGAATGTGAAACCTGCGGATATGTCAACTACTGCTCCAATTGTGACGTGGTGATGACCTACCATAAATCGTCCAACGAAATGAAATGCCATTATTGCGGACAGCGGGCTTCCAAACCCAGGACCTGTCCGAAATGCCATTCCGAAAACCTGAATGAAAGAGGAGTAGGCGTTGAACAGATCCATGAAGAAGTTTCCAGGCTGTTTCCGGACCATGAAGTGGACAGGATGGACGTAGATTCCATGCGTAAGAAATTTGCCTATGAAAAGCTGTATGAAAAGATTGAAAACCGGGAAACCGACATCGTTGTAGGAACTCAGATGATCTCCAAAGGTCTGGATTTTGACCATATTGAGCTGGTTGCCATTCCCAGGGCAGATGCATTGCTCTACGTGCAGGATTTCAGGGCTGAAGAAAGAGCCTATCAGCTGATCACCCAGGTTTCAGGAAGAGCAGGAAGGGTTTCCGGAAAAGGAAAGGTTCTGATCCAGACCTATAATCCGGATCATTCCGTTTTCCAGCTTATAAAGATGAATGATGCTTCAAAGATCTATAATTATTTTCTTAAGGAAAGACAAAAATTTCATTATCCGCCATTTACAAAACTGATCATGATAGAGCTGAAGCACCGGAAAGAAGATAAGGTGAACCGGGCTTCCCAGTTTCTGGGCTCCGTTTTAAGGAAATACCTTCCGGAAGAATGTGTGCTGGGACCGGAAAGGGCACAGATCGCCAGGCTTAATAACCTGTATCAGTTCCAGATCCTGCTAAAGCTGCCGCGGGGAAGAAATTATGACAAATTCAAGGAAATGGTTTTGCTAAGTCTAAAAGAATTTGATGAAATTACTGCCTATCAAAGCATTAAAAAAGACATTTTCGTAGATTTTTAACAATTTTTAACAAATTTTATAGGCTTTTATAAGCCGGTGAAGGATCTACTTATAGCAATAATTTCTACTTTTGAACGTTGTTTAAATGTTTGGGCCTTTAATCATTGATTTAACTAATTGATTTTTAAGGCATCCAAACTGTAAGAAAATGAAAAATAGATGGTAAATTTCAGAAAATATATTTCAGGTATTACGGTTTTGGCCACTGGTTTTTTCTTTGCCCAATCTACCGTTTCTACTGTTCTTTACTCTCAGGCTTACGATAATCAGAAAAGTACTTTAAACTTACCTTCTCCCATCACTTCGGCGGTGGAGAAAACGATATTGTCGCCTAAAGAGCTGGTAGACATTAATGTAAACACAATGATGACCGATCCGGTATTGAAAAATGCCAACTGGGGATTCGTAGTGTACGACCCGAAAACGAAAAAAGTAATTTCCTCGTATAATGAAAACACCCCTTTGGTTCCTGCTTCCACAACGAAGCTTCTGACCACAGAAACAGCGCTTAATATGCTGGGGGAAAATTACCGCTGGATAACCCAGCTGGAATATTCAGGAAATATCGATGAAAACGGGGTGCTGAACGGAAATCTTTATATCATCGGAAGCGGAGACCCGTCCCTGGGAACCAATAAGGCAGGTGCCTGGTCTTACAGGGATATTGTTTCAGACTTCGTAGGCGGAATGTCCCGTGAAGGGATCAAAAAGGTGAATGGTGATATCATTATTCAGACGGCGATCTTCAAAGGAAATATTTCAAGGCTTCCGGAAAACGTTGTATGGCTGGAAAACAATAATTATTACTTACCGGTAGGGACGACCAAAGAGATAAACCCTGCCAATGAAAAGCTGATTGTAAAAAAGGGCAACAGTTTTTCCGTAGAGAAAAAGTATTTCTATGTTTCTCCGTATGTGAAACAGATTGTGTATGCAGACAAATATGATGGAGAAGGATATCTGACCACCAGGTTGCCGGATGCTCCGGCCTATCTGGCCAATACCTTCAGGACCACCCTGGTGAAGAGCGGAATTGCCGTTACCGGAAAAGTGACGCCTAAAATGACGGATGCCAATCCCGAAACCAGAAAAATGATCTCGGCTTATAAATCTCCCACTTTAGGTGATATTATTTATTATACCAACCAGCATAGTGATAATTCTCTGGCGGAAGCTTTGCTTAAGACCGTAGGGTTCCAGAAACTGGGAGACCAGACCACAGAATCCGGCAGGATCGTAGTGACGGATCATCTGAAAGAAAGTAATTTTGACCTGGAGGGACTTAATTATATGGATGGCAGCGGGCTTTCCAGAAGCAACCATGTAACCCCGATCTCCCAGGTGAAGTTTTTAACGTCTTTAATGGATGAAAAATACTACAAGACCTATCTGAATTCATTACCGGTAGGAGGCCAGTCCGGAACACTGAAAAGAATGTTCCTCGGAACCGGAAACGGACAGATCTTTGCCAAAACGGGAACTTTGAACAAAGTAAAAACACTGGCAGGATACCTGAAAACCAATTCCGGAAGAACGCTGGTATTTTCCTTAATGGTTAATAATTATGCAGGATCTGTGGATATGGTGAAGAAAAGGATGGAGAAGCTTCTCGAACCTGCCTTGGATTTATAAAAAATAAGTCAGTCGATATAAAAGCCTTTTAATCAATGGTTAAAAGGTTTTTTTTATCTTTGGTTTCAATTAATGATACCTATGAAAAAAATTTCCCTCCTCGTTGTAAGTTTGTTTTTCTTCCAACAGTTATGCAGCCAGCAACAGAATATCGAAAAGAAAGGATTAATAGCAAAGGAAATGCAGTCTTTTACCCAAAAGATGATCGAATATAATGTGAATCCGAATACCCTTAATTATGATCTCCAATATCAGAGAATGGAAGTTACTCTGGACCCGATGGTACACAATATTTCCGGTTCCGTAACTTCACATTTTAAGCCTAACCAGGCCATAAGCAGCATATATTTTGATCTGGACAATACCCTGACCGTTTCCCAGGTACAATATCACGGGACCAGTCTCCTTTTCCAGCAACTGCCTACCAAAGAACTGAAAATTGATTTTCAGAACGCGCTTCCGGCCAATGTTGTAGACTCTTTAACGATAACCTATTCCGGGCCGCCACCATTGGGTAACAATGCCTTTTCTACGGGAACTCTGGGTAGTGACCCCATCATTTCCACATTAAGTGAGCCTTACGGGGCTCAGGACTGGTTCCCTACCAAACAAAGCCTGAATGACAAAATCGACAGGTTTGATTTTAAAATTACCACACCCTCTCAATACAGCGTTGCGGCCAACGGGAAATTCATGTCTGAGACGATCCTTCCCGGAGGGCAGAAGCTGACCTTTTGGAGGACGATGTACCCTACGGCCGCATATCTTATTGCACTGTCCGTTACCAATTTCACTAAGCTTACCGATACCATGGGAACACCGCCGTTTCCTTTTGTCAACTATATTTCTCCTGTTACTGCCGCCAATACTACCGTGATGGCTAATATCAACTGGACAAAGCAGGCGATGGACACCTTTGAAACCTATTTCGGAGCTTATCCTTTCAGGAATGAAAAGTACGGGCATATGGAATTTCAGTATGGAGGAACCTGTATGGAGCACCAGACCATGTCTTCCATGAGCAGCTGGGATAAAGGGGTTATTGCCCATGAGCTGGCCCATCAGTGGTTCGGGGATAAGGTGACCTGCGGTGCCTGGAATGATATCTGGCTGAATGAAGGCTTTGCCACGTTCGGGGAACATCTGGCCAATGAAAAGCTTTTGATGAACAATACCCAGTTTATGAATTATTTGCTTGACCAAAAGAATTTTATAACAAGTTCTCCGGGAGGAAGCGTATACGTTGCGGATGCCAATCTGGGGGATATTTTTGCCATATTCAGCTCAAGGTTGTCCTATGCCAAAGGAGGCTATGTCGTAAGGATGCTGAAATGGATCCTGGGAGATACAGCTTTTTACCAGGCTGTTCAGGATTATCATTCAAGGCCCCAGCTGGCTTATAACTATGCCAAAACATCCGATCTGAATGCTTCCCTGCTTCTGTCAACAGGTAAAGATTTTACGGAATTTTTTAACGACTGGGTCTATGGCGAAGGGTATCCTACCTATGATATCAGGTGGAAGCAATCCGGTGCTCAGGTGACCTTTAAAGTTTCTCAGGCCCAAAGCAGCCCTACGGTAAGCTTTTTTGAAATGCCTCTGCCGGTAAAAGTAAACGGCACGGGAGGCGAAGTAGCTTATTTTGTGTTGGATAATACCTCTAATGATCAGTATTTTATGAAAACGGTTTCATTCCCTGTAGCCAATGTTCAGTTCAATTATGAGTATCAGATCCTCGAGAAGAACTCTACTGTGGCCCAGGATAATACTCTCAGTACATCAGCATTTGATTTCGAAGCTTTTGCTTTATATCCGAATCCTGCCAAAAATGAGCTGTATTTAAAAGGAATCCGCCAGAAAGAGGACTATACCGTTTATTTTACTGACGGAAAGCTTGTGAAGAAAGGAATATATCAGCCTGGTAAAGCCATCCCGGTATCGGAGCTGGTTCCCGGAACCTATATTCTCAGGATACAGGAAAAGAACATTAAGTTTATCAAGAAATAAAAACGGGAAGCTTTCAACTTTGAAAGCTTCTTTTTTTAAGCTCCCTGATAATGATAGCTTTCCAGCCTTGGCAGCCTGATGGAATTTAGAATTTGATATGAAAAAATACGGATTTAAGCGGAACTGTTAGAATTAAAATCATAAAAGCTTATATTTTACAGCCTTTTTCTTAAATTAGCGCATCTAAAAAATTACTAAAAATGATTTCTGAAAAATATCTTCAACATTTACAGAACGAACTTCAAAATATTGAAAATGACGGCCTTTATAAAAGAGAAAGGATCATTACTTCTCAGCAAAGCGCTGAAATTGAAGCTAACGGGAAAAAGCTTTTAAACTTTTGTGCCAACAACTATCTGGGATTGTCTAATCATCCTGAGGTGATGAAAGCTTCCCAGGAGATGATCCAGTCTCATGGCTATGGAATGTCATCCGTTCGTTTTATCTGTGGAACCCAGGATATTCACAAGCAGCTTGAACAAAAGATTGCTGAGTTTCTGGGAATGGAAGATACGATCCTTTATGCGGCTTGCTTTGACGCGAACGGAGGTGTTTTCGAGCCACTCTTTACTGAGGAAGATGCTATTATTTCAGATGAATTGAACCATGCATCAATTATTGACGGGGTGCGTCTGTGTAAAGCGGCGAGATACCGTTATAAGAACAACGATATGGCTGATCTTGAGGCCCAGCTGATCGCCGCTTCCGAAAAAGATCACAGATTTAAGATCATTGTAACGGACGGGGTTTTCTCTATGGATGGCATTGTTGCCAACCTTAAGGGAGTTTGTGACTTAGCCGAAAAATACAATGCCCTGGTAATGGTGGATGACTCCCATGCTACCGGATTCATAGGTAAGACAGGCCGTGGAACTCACGAAGCTAATGAAGTGATGGGCAGGGTAGACATCATTACTTCCACATTGGGGAAAGCCCTGGGTGGAGCATTAGGAGGCTTTACTTCCGGTAAGAAAGAGATCATAGACATGCTGAGACAGCGTTCAAGGCCTTACCTTTTCTCAAACTCACTGGCTCCGGGAATCGTAGGGGCAGCCCTGAAAGTGCTGGATATGATTTCCGCAGATACTTCCCTGCGCGACAAGGTAATGGAAAATGCCGAATATTTCAGAACGCAGATGAAGGCCAAAGGATTTGATATCCCTGATGGCGATGCCGCTATCGTTCCGGTAATGCTTTATGATGCCCCGCTTTCGCAGAAAATGGCTGAAAAGCTTATGGATGAAGGGATTTATGTGATCGGATTCTTCTATCCGGTGGTACCGAAAGGAAAAGCAAGGATCAGGGTTCAGCTGTCTGCGGCCCATACAAGAGAGCACCTGGATAAAGCCATCGCCGCTTTTGAAAAAGTAGGCAAGGAGCTTGGTGTGATTAAGTAATGAAAAGGCTGTCACTGATTGTGGCAGGTTGTCTTATGCTGTCTTCCTGCACAATAGAGATGAACCGGTACGTCAAAGACCAGAATAATGTAAATAAAAGGCACGGCAAATGGAGAGAGGAATATTCTTCGGATGCGGGTACTCTGGTAGCTGTAGGAAGATACAGAAGCGGGGAAAAGGCAGGTGTCTGGAAAACTACATTGGCCGGTAAGCTTTATCAGAAGGACAGGATCAGGAAGAATATTACAAAAACAAAAGTTTACTTTCCTGACGGAAATATCAAGGAGACCGGGCAATCCAGGCTGGATATTTCGGAAAATGGGCGCCACTGGTACTATTTCGGTGACTGGAAGTACTATAATGATAAAGGAGAGCTGCTGTATGTGAAAAAATACCATGATGGTAAAAAAACAGACAGCATCTCATATAAAAACCAGGGTTTATAATGCTTTACACCATAATAAAAGCTTTGCATATCATCTTCATGGTAAGCTACTTTGCAGGGATTTTCTACCTCGTGAGGATCTTTGTTTATTACAAGGATACGGATGAATTTCAGGAAGAGAAAAAGAAAATCTTACGGGAGCAATATATTTTCATGGCCAGAAGGCTATGGAATATCATTACCGTACCTGCGGGCGTTATCATGGCGGTTTGCGGGCTGATCATGATCTTCCTGAATACAGGCCTTATGAAGACTCCCTGGTTTCATCTGAAGCTGACCTTCCTCATTGGCCTTGCCATTTACCATTACTGGTGCTGGAAAAAAGTATTGCAGCTTAAACAATTGAACGGGAATACCCTTGAAACAGCCAATATAAAGCTGAGACAGGCCAACGAAATCGCAACCTTCATTCTGTTCCTGGTAGTATTCACGGTCATGTTAAAATCAGCGGTAATCGAGTATTGGTGGCAATTAATTGCAGGATTTCTCGTTCTGGTATTTCTGATCATGGCGACCGTAAAGCTGGTGAATAAGAATAAAAAAAATAAACAATAGTACTTATAAGTTATGAGTTTTGAGTTATAAGTTGGTTTAAAGCCAACAACCGGTAACTGACAACTCATAACTCATAATTTAAAACCCATAACTAAAAAACATGTTTGCAATTTTTAAGAAAGAACTTTGGAGTTACTTCGGGAACTGGAGCGCATGGATCATCATTGCGGCCTTCAGTCTCATAGCGACTCTCTTTTTGTTTTTTTTCGATAACGACTCCAATATTTTTGAGATCGGGATGGCTTCTCTGCAAAGCTATTTTGTTTTGGTTCCGTGGTTGCTGATGTTCATTATTCCTGCATTGTCTATGAGGACCTTTGCGGAAGAGCAGCAGACGGGGACCCTGAACTGGCTTTTTTCGCAGCCTTTAAAAATTTCAGACCTGGTATTCGGAAAATTCTTTTCCGTTTGGGTAGTGGGGATCCTGTGCCTGATCCCTTCGCTTGTGTATCTTTATACAGTGTATGTTTTGGGAGTGCCTGAGGGAAATATTGATCTGGGAATGACCTTCGGGAGCTATATCGGGTTGGTTATCCTGATTGCGGCTTTTTCAGGGGTAGGGGTTTTGGCCTCTTCACTGTCCCAGAACCAGATCATGGCTTATTTGCTGGGTGTTTTCATGTGCTTTATCATGTACTTTGGCATCGAGCAGCTTGCAAGCTATAAGCTATTGGGCGGTGCAGATTTCATCCTGCAGAACATTGGCTTTTATCAGCATTTTCTGGGGTTCACCAGAGGGCTTGTTGACTTTAAGGATGTCGCTTATTTTGTCCTTATCATCGGTGTTACATTAGTATTATCCAATCATTTTATCAATAAAAAGAAGTAGGATTATGAAGAAGATCCCGTTTAAGTCCCCGTTAGGAATTTTACTGTTCGTCATTCTGCCGCTGGCGGTCATCCTGTTTATCTCAGGCATCCGGCTGGATCTGACGAAAGAAAAAAGATATACCCTTTCCGATAACACGGTAAAAGTTTTGAAATCCGTTAAAAAATCTTTAACCGTTGATGTGTACCTGGAAGGAGATTTCCCCGCGAGCTTTAAGCAGCTTCAGGGTGAAACCAGATTCATGTTGGAAGAGTTCAGAAAGATCAACCCCAAGATCGATTTTAAGTTCATCGATCCCATCAAGACCAAAATGTCTCAGGATACCCTGATGGCTATGGGAATGCAGCCTTCCGTACTTCCGGATATCAGAGACGGAAAGGTTTCCCAGATCATGCTTTTCCCGTATGCCGTAGTAAAATATGATAAAAAGGGAGTTTCCATCCCTCTGGTGGTGCAGCAGACGGGTATAGATGCCGATGAGCAGCTTACCAGGTCCATTGAGAATTTAGAATATAACCTCGTTTCCAATATCAAGAATATCACCACCGATAAAAGGAAAAAAATCGGGATTCTGGTGAATCAGGATGAGCTGAGCCCGGATGAGTTCCAGGGGTTTATGCACCTGGCCCTGGAAAACTATGACGCAGGCCCGGTGATCCCTAAGAACCAGACCGAGCTTACCCTTGCCGATGTGCCTTTGCTAAAGCAAATGAATGCCCTGGTGATCGCAAAGCCCCGAAAAGCATTTACGGACGGGGAAAAGGTGATCCTTGATCAGTACATTATGAACGGAGGCAAGACGCTCTGGATGATCGATGCGGTGAATGCCGAGATGGATACCCTGACGAGGGCTAAAAAGGTAATGCCTTTCCCTATCGATCTTAATATGACAGATTTCTTCTTCAATTACGGCGTCAGGATCAACCCTGCATTGGTAAAGGATGTGAAGAAATTTGCCCTCCTAAGGCTGGTAACCGGGGAAGTAAGCGGAAACCCACAGTACACAAGCCTTCCGTGGCCGTATTTCCCGCTGGGGATCGCAGAACATGATCATCCCGTTACCAAAAATATCAATCCGGTAAAATTTGAGTTCCCTACATCCATAGATACCTTAGGGGGAAGAAAAAATATCAAAACCCACGTTCTTTTTGAATCCAGTGAAAGGACCTTGCTGAAGCAGGTCCCGAACTATGTGGATCTGAAAGAGATTGCCAGCGTAGACAGCCTGGGACAAAGAGAAAGGCCAAGCACCCCGAAAATCTATGCCGTGGCCCTGGAAGGGAAGTTTAATTCTGCCTATGCCTCCAGGATCGAAAGGAAATCTTATCCCGGTTTCAAAGGACAAAGCCCGGAAAATAAAATGATCATCATTGCAGACGGAGACGTAGGCAGGAATAAGATCATCAAAGGCGAACCGCTTCCGCTGGGGGTAGACCTGCTGACCAACGAGCAGTTCGGAAACGAGCAGTTCCTGAGAAATGCGCTGGATTACCTGCTGGATGATAGCAACCTGATGGAATTAAGGAACAGAAACATCGAAGAAAGGCTTCTGGACCGCCAGAGAATCACCGAAGAGAAAAACAACTGGCAATGGTTTAATCTGCTGCTCCCTTTAGTGGTGATAGGCGCTTTAGGAGGATTGTTCTTCTGGCTGAGGAAGAGAAAGTTTGGATAAATAAAAAAGAGAAACCGGAAGGTTTCTCTTTTGTTAATTAATTAGTAGATCAAATTATATTTTACTAATTATAATGTTATACAATTAAGTTGGAAGAATAGTCTTTAAGGTAATTATATGATGTTTCAATATATTCATGCTTAAATAATTCTTTCTTGCGCATATTCCAGTTTGCAATAGCTTTAATTACTTCATCAACGGAATATTGTGGATTTTGAGCAATGATAAAATCAACTGTTGCTAGAATTTCTAATGAAAGTTCTGAAGTAAAGCCAGCTAAAAATTGAATAAGACTTTTTACCCGTTGGGCATCTTCGTAAGAAAGCTCTCTATTAACATATTGTTTTACTTCTTCCCATTTTTCATAGTTTAATTGTAAAGGCTCAAATGGCTTTGTACTTCCTTGTTCCATTCCTTTTAAATAAACACCATTTAGATAATAAAGCACTTTTTCTACACCAATAGCATATGGGCCATAATGATGGGCTTTAAAGGTAAGGTTCAATTTTTGTCCTTTCCGCTGTAAGAAATATGCTAGTTTGTTTGCAGCAAATAAACTACTATATTCGCCCATACTTTCAAAAGCAAATAAAGAATAAAGTAATGAAGCACGAGCCGGTGTCAATTTTATTTCTTTTTTTACTTCTTGTTTTTGTAAAATGGCCTTAATCGCAGCATTTGGCTCATAAATCATGATCTCTGTTTCTAATCCATCCAATGCTTGTTCAATCATAGGTTTTACTTTGTTCCAATCCAAACCACCATTACCACTTCCTAAAGGTGGTATTGCAACGCTTTTTATTTTTTCTTTTTGCAATAACTCACGTAAAGTAATTAATCCTTTTTCAATATATTCATATTTTGAAGGATATCTCCAATGAATTTTAGTAGGGAAATTTATTATAAGCTTTTTACCTAATTGTAGATTTTCGTCCCATACAGCCAAAAGTTTACCAGGTTCTAATTCTTTATTCTTACAAGCATCAATATATGCTTTATTATTATTTGGAAAAGCTTCTTTAAATTGTAATGCAATTCCTTTACCCATTACACCTACTGTGTTTACGGTATTTACTAGAGCCTCCGCTCCAGATTGCATCATATCGCCTTCAAATACTTTTATCATTTTAAAAAAAATATTGTGGCTGAATATTCACAGCCATATTAATATTGTTTTGCTTTAGTAAATTCTTTACAATATTTGCACTATATTTATTATAGACATTTAATGATTCTATACTCGTCAGAGGTACTTGTTTGTGAACTAAAAACTCAGCCTGATATTTTCTGGAGCGATCAGGATCATCTTCATCATTTTTAAAATTACTTTCTTGAATGCATTTCCAATCAATTGAGTTTAATTCTGTCAAATCACAATAATGCTTAGTTAAACTCTTATTTCCTTGTCCATCTGTGAAAAACCATTGTGGCAAAGTTGCTAAATCATTTATTAAGCAACGGATAATCAATATTTCAGTTCGGTTTCTTTTTAAAACTAAAGGATGCCTATAACCAGTTATTATATTAAAAAGCATCATAGATTTTGGAGTAAAATAAAACGGAACATAATCGCCAATCATTCCATAATTATTAATTTTTACAGGCATTGTACTTCTAACATCAATAATTTCAGGATTACCAATGTCAATGTAATTACTGGAGGCATCGGGATGATGTTTATTAACAATACCATTTTTCAACACAAGAGGTAGGTTGTTTATATGGGTAATACGATAACAATATGTCTTATGTTGATTGATCATGTTGAATTGTATACAACTGTTTGTTTAATTTTACTTATATGTTAAATTTCAATTTTTTATCTTCAACCTCTCATTCTCTTCCTTCAAAGCCACAATCTGCTCTTTCAAAACTTTAATATAATCCTGTAAATCCTCTACAATAGAATTGGGTATACCATTGAAGTTATTGAAATAACTGCCGGAGTTTCCGTTAAAGGTAGTATTGTCATGATTGTTATGTACAATAGCTTTTAGCTTTTCTTCTTTTATCTCTTCCACCGGAACATCCAACGCCTTGGCCAGCTTTTCCCATTCATCATCGTAGATTCTTACTTCATCATTTTCTTTTCGGGAATAGTTGGAGACATCTGTGGCGATGATCTTAGCCATATATTCCTGGGTGTATCCTCTTTGTTTTCTTAGATTTCTTAGCTTTTCCATATATGATCTTTATCTGTGCTTTATACAAATATAGACAAAAATGAGGCAAAATTTTGAAATAAACGATAGCCAAGACCAGATTTTAAACCATAAGCATTAATAAGTCATAGAAAATGGTCAGGAAACCTGCACATCTGCTTACCTTTTATAAATATCTTTACTTTTAATAGGAAACAAATCTGCCGTTTACCCGGACTCTGTTTCAATTAAACAGCTTTCTGAACGCTCCCGGCGACTGGCTGGTTTTCTGCTTGAACAGCTTACTGAAAGACTGCGGATGCTCAAATCCCAGTTCATAGGCAATTTCACTTACGGAAAGGTTCGTTGTACTCAGGCGTTCTTTGGCGGCATCAATAATTTTGTTCTGGATGTGCTGTTGCGTATTTTGCTGGGTATGGATGCGCAGTAAAGTTCCCAGGTAATTGGGGGAAATATTCATCTGCTCAGCGATCGCTTTTACAGAAGGAATACCCTTTTCGAGGAGATCCCCGCTGTCGAAATACCGGGAAAGAACCTCTTCAAACCTTACCAGCAGTTCGTGGCTGGATTTTTTCCGAGTAAAAAACTGCCGTTCATAAAAACGTTCGGAGTAGATCAGGAATAATTCAAGCTGGGCGACAATCAGATCCTGGGTGAACTTATCAATATTCGTCTGATATTCCTTTTCAATATTTTTAAACAGATCTACAATGATCTTCTCTTCCTTATCCGAAAGAAAAAGCGCCTCATTGATCTGATAGCTGAAAAACTCGTAGGATTTTATTTTCCTGATCAGGGAAGTTCCCCAAAGAAAATCGGGATGGATCAGCAATAAATACCCTGTGGGTTCCACTTCCACCTCAGGCTTCATTTCCAGGCTTAAAAACTGGAGTGGAGAAACGAAGCACAACACTCCGGAATCAAAATCATATTCCTGCTGCCCGTAATTGAACTTGGCATTCACATTACGTTTCAGACCGATGGAGTAAAAGTTCTGCACCCATTTCAGCTCATCATCATTCACGGGATACCTTACCTTGCTGTAATCAATCAGGCTGATCAGCGGATGTTCAGGCTTCGGAAGACCACAGAAAGCATGAAAGTCTGAAATAGAATTGAAGCGGAATGTCTGTTTCATAATCACTAAGTTATTTAATTATTTTTGAATGGCGGATTGCAATATTGTAAAATGAGATCCTCCGAGCCTCTCGAAGGATCTGTAAATTGCGGGTAAAAAGATTAAATTCCTGTAGATACCGTTAGACTTTCCCAATCTTTGGCGTCTTTTGTAATGGCTTCAATCTTTTTATGGAGGAAGTCGGCTGCTCCAACGCCTAACAATAAATGCACCGGCGGATTTTCTTCCCTGCTGATGGCGATCAGCCCTTCTGCTCCTTTCTCAGGGTCGTTAGGTTGGTTTCCGTTAATATCATTAAGGTGGGCCTGCTCGGAGTTTCTGGCCGCTTCATAAGCTTCGACAGGCCTCGCAGGAGTTTTCACTGAATCCTTACTCAGGAAATCCGTACGGAAATAGCCCGGATATACTACCGTAGCATGTATTCCGAAATCCTTCACCTCTTCTGCCAGGGCTTCCGTAAATCCGGCTACCGCAAATTTGGTAGAGCAATAGATCCCCCAGCCCGGAAAGTTCCCCGAGTATCCTCCTACAGAGGAAATATTGAAGATATGCCCTGATTTTTGCTCCCGGAGGAAAGGCATGACGTTTCTGATCACATTCAGCGTTCCGAAAACATTTACGTCAAAATTGGCCCTTGCCTCTTCATCAGAAAGCTCTTCCAGAGTACCGATCTGGCCGTAGCCGGCATTATTGACCACCACGTCGATCTGCCCGAAATGATCCACGGTTTTGGAGATCGCTGATTTTACGTCATTGTCATCCGTCAGGCTGACCCCCAGTGGCAGAAACTTTTCAGAAGCTTCCCCGATTTCTGAGATAAGAGACTGTACGCTGCGGCTGGTGGCGGCAACATGAAAATTCTCCTGCAATAATTTTTTTACCAGTACCAGGCCTAATCCCTTGGACGCGCCTGTTACTAACCATACTTTTTTTGTTTCCATTTTTTTTACTTTATTGTTGTAATGATGGTACAAAGATGGGCAGATGCAGGGAAGCAAATGTAGCCCGATCAACGAATGATGTAATCAGATCGTGAATAATGAAGTATGTAAAAAATAAAAGAGAAACCGGAGCTTCTCTTTATTCATTTCTTTTATGCGGATTATAACGGGCTATATCCGTCCTCTCAATAGCGTTGCTGAATACTGTCCGGTGCTCTAAAGCATCAGATATCCTTTATAAAATCCTCATATTCATAGTAGAACCGCTCAAAACCGTCCATTTTCTCTACAAAAAACTCAAATATTTCTTGCCAGGTGTTTTTATTGAAGACGGAAACCCCATGCTTCTCAACCCAGACTTTACTGATGATCTTCCCATTATCCAAAGTGAAATACTCTTCCTTCTGAAAACCTCCGATGAAGTCTTTAAGAATATCTTCCAGAGACCAGATCTTTTCATAATATGCGTTCCGGAAGATCTCATCTTTCATTTCTATATCCAAAGAAACCTCCGCTTTCCTGTTATCCGCGTAAAACTTGAACGACATATCCTTGATCTTGGTATCATACAAGATCCATTTCCTGGGAAAAGACTTTCCGAATGCCGTCCAGAATTCCCTTTTTAGCTGCTGTGCCTCCTGTTTGCTGAACATGAGGCAAATATAGTAATTTGCCGGGGAAGACGGAGGCTGGCGGAAGGGAAGTTGATGTAAGTATTGCAGAAAACTTCCGGTGCCTGCCTTTCCGTTTTATCTGCACTTTACACATTCAAACAATTTTTATTATTTTTGCTGCAATGCTGTCTAAAAAATCTCAATATGCTTTCAAGGCGCTTTCATATCTTGTAGAAAAAAGAAATGAAGGCCCGATTCTTATTTCCGAAATTGCAGAACATAAGAAGATTCCGTTGAAGTTTTTGGAAAATATCCTTCTTGAACTGAAAAAGGCGGACATTCTTGATAGTAAAAAGGGAAAAGGCGGAGGATACTTCTTTAAAGAGAATCCTGGTAATGTAAAGCTGGCAAAAATCATCAGGCTGGTGAACGGGCCTATTGCCCTGCTTCCCTGTGTAAGCCTTAATTTCTATGAAAAATGTGAGGATTGCAATGAAGACCATTGTGGCCTGCATGACGTGCTGATAGAGGTTCGTGATGCTTCACTCAATATTCTTGAGAAAAAAACGCTGCTCGATTTAGTTGACTGATTTAAATCCTTTTTTTTGAATAAATAGTCTACTCATTTGGTAGGATAATATTTTTATTAGATATTTGCATTACTTCAAATGATAAAATATGATTTCAAAAGAAGATGCAGATACACTGAAACAGCTTTCAGCAGAGGAAGGATTGAAATTCGTTTCAGTAAAATTCCCGGAAGGAGTGGTTTTTTCAACCTCGCTGGGCCAGGAAGACCAGGTGATTACTGACATCATCTTCAGAAACAGGCTGCCGGTAAAGGTCTTTACGCTGGATACAGGCAGGCTCTTCCCTGAACATTACGAATTACTTTCAAACAACAATTCCAAATACAAAATCCGGACCCGGGTTTATTTTCCCGATGCCTCGGAGGTAGAGCAGTATGTGAATGAAAAGGGAATCAATGCCTTTTACCAATCCATCGAAAACAGGAAAGAATGCTGCTATATCCGTAAGGTAAAGCCTCTGAACCGGGCACTGGAAAATGCAAAGGTCTGGATCACGGGCCTTCGTGCCGGGCAATCTGAAAACCGCGGCAATATGCAGGCTGTTGAATGGGATGAAGACAGGAACCTGTATAAATACAACCCCCTGATCCACTGGGATTATCAGGAGGTCCTGACCTATCTTGAACAGAATAAGGTTCAGGAACTGTCCCTGCATAAAAAAGGATTCATCAGCGTTGGATGCCAGCCCTGCACCAGAGCCATTACGGAAGGCGAAGATCCCCGGGCGGGACGCTGGTGGTGGGAAGCTTCACATAAAGAGTGCGGTCTGCACACGAAATAATTAAAACTTTCAAATAAATAATGAGTACCTATACACTAAACTATCTGGAACAGCTGGAAGCTGAGAGCATTTATATCATGCGTGAAGTGGCAGCTCAGTTTGAGAGGCCTGCGTTACTTTTCAGCGGCGGGAAAGATTCCATTACCCTGGTTCACCTCGCGAAAAAGGCTTTTGCCCCGATGAAGATCCCGTTCCCGCTGGTGCATATAGATACAGGACACAATTTTCCGGAGGCTTTGCAGTTCAGGGATCACCTTGCCGAAAGTATCGGCGCGGAGCTTATTGTAAGAAAAGTTGAAGATACGATAAGAGAGAAAAAGCTAACGGAGCCGAAAGGGAAATTTGCTTCCAGAAACTGGCTTCAGACCCATACCCTATTGGATACTATTGAAGAGTTCCGGTTTGATGCCTGTATCGGAGGGGCAAGAAGAGATGAAGAAAAGGCAAGGGCCAAGGAACGCTTTTTCTCCGTACGGGATGAATTTGGGCAATGGGACCCAAAGCTGCAACGGCCGGAATTATGGAATATCTACAACGGAAAGATCAATAAAGGGGAGAATGTAAGGGTTTTTCCGATTTCAAACTGGACCGAGCTGGATGTGTGGAACTATATCAGGAAGGAGAACATTCAGCTTCCGTCGATCTATTTTGCCCATCACCGGGATGTCATTGAATATGATGGCCAGCTGATCGCCGTTTCCGATTTTATCAGGATAGATGAGAATGATAAGATCATCAATAAGAAAGTGCGTTACAGAACCGTGGGAGACATGACCTGTACGGCAGCGGTGGAAAGCTCCGCAGAGACTTTGGATGAGGTGGTGAACGAAATCACCGCTTCCAGGATTTCCGAACGCGGAGAAACAAGGATTGACGATAAAGTGACGGAAGCCGCTATGGAAGATAGGAAAAAAGGAGGCTATTTTTAACAGGCTTGCAGACCTTATGCTCATCATGTATAACTTATAACTATAATGAACGTGGACATATTAAGATTCATAACCGCAGGAAGTGTGGACGACGGAAAAAGCACCCTGATCGGAAGGCTCCTGTACGACAGCAAAAATATACTAATCGACCAGCTTGAAGCCTTGGAAAAACAATCGAAGAATAAAAATGCTGACGGCGTGGACCTGGCTATCTTAACGGACGGACTGAGGGCGGAAAGGGAACAGGGAATCACTATTGACGTGGCTTACCGTTATTTTTCAACACCGAAAAGAAAATTCATTATTGCCGATGCTCCCGGACACATCCAATATACAAGAAATATGATTACGGGTGCATCCAACTCACAGCTGATTGTAATCCTGATCGATGCCAGACAGGGCGTTATTGAGCAGACAAGACGGCATTCCATTATCGCGTCATTACTGAAAATGAAGAATGTGGCCGTAGCGGTAAATAAAATGGATCTGGTGGATTATTCCAGGGAAATTTTCGAAGATATAAAATCACGGTATCAGCAGGTGGCCGACAAGCTGGGGTTGCAGAATGTCAGCTATTTTCCCATTTCAGCATTTCATGGAGATAATATTGTTGAACGGTCAGAAAATATGCCCTGGTATGATGGCCCCACGCTTCTGGATTTTCTCGAAAATGTTGAGGTAAGCCATAATAAAGACCTGGAAAGATCAAGGTTCCAGGTACAGTATGTGATCCGCCCTCAGACCGGGGAGCTTCATGATTACAGAGGCTATGCGGGAGAAGTTATTTCCGGAATTTACAGGAAAGGAGATGAGATTACCGTTCTTCCGCAAAATATCCGCACCATCATTTCCGGGATAGAGACTGGCGGTAAAGAAGTGGATATGGTATTTGCCAATCAGCCCGCTGTTCTGCATATTGAAGATGATATAGACATCAGCAGGGGAGACTTTCTGGTAAAAACAGAAGATCTTCCGAAAGTGGAAAATGAAATTGAAGCCATTGTCTGCTGGCTGGATAAAAAGGAGCTCAGCGAAGGCAATAAGTATTTTATTCAGCATAAAAGCAAGGTGCTGAAGGCTGTCATCAAAGAGATCGAATATAGAATAGATGTCAATACCCTTGAGAAAATGCCTGTTACTGAAAATATAAAACTGAATGAAGTGGCAAAGCTTCGGCTCAAAACGTCCTCGCCTTTGGTTTTTGACAGTTTTGAAGATAGCAGGGATACCGGAAATGCAATTTTGATTGATGAAACAGGCAATTCCACCGTTGGAGCTGTAATGATTTTATAAAAATGGAGATCTCCAGGAAAGTTCAGATAAGGCTTAATGTATTCTTTGCCACGACCGCAGTATTGTTCATTGTGGTCCTGGCCATGTATGAGCTGGGCTATCTGGACGAGCTTTTGACGATCCTGGCCAAAGATAATTATATCTTCTACTGGATGATGCTGGTGGGATTTCTGGCTGAAATTGTTGCCGGCTCTATGGGAATGGGCTACGGGGTGATCTGCACCACAACACTTTTGTTCCTGAATATTCCGCCTCATGTTGTAAGTGCGAGCATACATTCGGCGGAAAGCTTTACAACGGCGGCGGGAAGCATCAGCCATGTGAAGCTTAAAAATGTAAGCAAAGGACTGGTGAAAAAGCTCGCTATCCCGGCGGTGGCCGGAGCTATAATAGGAGCGGTCTGCCTGACTTACCTGGGGGAATATTATGCTAAGATCACTAAAACGATTATTGCTTTTTATACCCTATATCTCGGCTTTCAGATCCTTTCCAATGCCTTTAAGAAAAAGCAGGATAAAAAGCTAAAGCGGAAAACCAACTTAACAAGGCTGGGACTTATCGGAGGATTCATAGACTCTTTTGCCGGCGGAGGGTGGGGGCCTCTGGTAACGGGAACTCTGATCAAAAATGCATTTACCCCGAGATTTGCGGTAGGAAGCTCTACGGTGGCTAAGTTTATCCTTACCCTTACGGCCGCCATTACCTTTATTTTTACCTTGGGCATCCAGCACTGGAATATCATTCTGGGATTGCTGATCGGCGGCATTGTTACAGCACCTTTCTCCGCAATGCTTACCGCCAGGCTTCCCGTGAAAAAAATGTTCCTGATCATCGGGACCCTGGTGATTGTGATGAGTTCCATAACTATTTATAAATCAGTTTTCAACTGAGATTTATGCTTATTGTGGAAAAATAGAGGAGATAAAAAGAATTTCGGTCTTGAAAATATTATACTTTTACACCAAAAAATCAGCGTATGAATTTGCATATAGTTGCGCTTTTCAGGTTCAATGAAAACTATCTGATGGAAGCGGTGGAATTATTTCAGAACCTTGTAAAAGAAACCAGAAAAGAAGAAGGATGCCTTCAGTATGACCTTATAGAGGATAAAGACAATAAAGGTACTTTCTTCCTGATAGAATTATGGGAATCCGTTGAACATCACAACAATCACATCGGGCAGGACCACCTGCTGAATTTCCGCAGTGAAGCTTCCAGAATTATGGAAAGCACTACTGAAGTATATAAAGGATTTAAAATATACTAAGATCAAAGAAGAGCATAAGCTGAGAATAAAAGCTCCTGCCGGTTCAAAAAAGGCTGCCACCCTGAGGTAAGCAGCCTTGAATTAGAAAAAATAGAAAGTATTATCTTCAGATTATTGCACGATCAGCTTTTTGGTTTCCGAATGGCCTCCATAAGAGATTTTTACAATATAATTTCCGGTGGTAAGCTGTGACAGGTTTAGGTCTTGTCTGTAAAATCCTGCCTGATTGGTAAGTTCAGAAGAATAAACCCTTTTTCCGGAAAGGTCATATATCTCTATACTGCCTTTGTTGCCGGCTTTTTCTTTAATATCGAACAATACGGTGATTTTTCTGTCAGCCCTCACCGGATTCGGGTAGATCCCGAACGAAGCTTTCTTACCCACTTCGGTAATCCCCAATGAAGCAGTAACATTCTTATACTTGAAGTACATATTCCCATTGGATGCTCCGCCATTCTGAGTGAAGAACATTCTGTAGTAGTCAGACCCCTGTTTTACATAATATACCACATCATTGTAGACTCCTGAGGTAGGCTTCCATGAATGCCCAATCGCTGTAATGTTTCCGGAAAATGCAGTTGATGCAGGGATGTTATAGGTATTTGTTTCCTGTGTTTCAGGCTGTACTTTTGCCACGGTAACATTCGGGTTCTGGATAACTCCGGACATTCTGTACATCATGATATTTGCATAAAAAGTCCAGTATCTTGTGAACATAAGATCCCAGTTAGCCTTCGGTGGTTCAAGATTGGAGACCTTATCTCCGGTAGTAAATGAAAAATAGTTGAAATAAGCATCGTCTGTTCCGTTGGCCAGTGTTCTGGTTTGGGTAGCATCCCATGAGGTGCCGTTCCATTTGGAATATTTAAAAGTATACCCTCCGAAATAATCGGTGATCATGAATTTGATATAAGAATTGGAATTCAGGTACTTCAAAACAAATATTATCTTGCCTTCAATATGGTGGTTGGCCACATTGTAGTCTCCCCATCCGTAAGATGCGGTGCCCTGTTCGAAAGCCCCTTCCTGAATAGAAGCGGTCTGATCTGGATTATATAACGGGGCTCCCCATGAAGCAATATTGGCAATATTGATATTGTCCCAGTCCGCAGGATTGTCCGATGCCTGATATACTTCAATATTCTGGGCGTCATTGATCCGGGTTCCGAAGCTCATGCTCGAATTTCTGTAAAATGCCACATCCCATGAATCTGCTGGCTGTGATACGATATTGTTGGTGCTGAAATCGAAAAAAACACGGTTCTGGTAATTAGGCCCTGTGGTTAAACTTACTGTAGTATATCCGTTGATATCCACCTGAGCTGAAGCTGTCTGCTGAATGCCTATACAAAGTATAGAAGCCAGAAGTAGTTTTGCTTTCATAGTTAAAGAGGTTATTATTTAGAATTATTCTACAAAAGTATAGTATTTATTTTTAATGATTCTAAATAAAAACATGATTTTTATCTTATTTTGAAACTCCGGATAAGCAGGTTATCAGAAAAAATAAAAGCTGACCTGAATTCACAGATCAGCCTTTCATAGCTGTAAGCTTGGTCTAATAAATCTTACCTTTTGATAAATTTCGATCTTACTGCTGCACCTTCGGCAGTTTCTATGATGATATAATAAACGCCTGTTTGAAGAGAGCTGATATCAAATTTACGGTCCTGAAGCTTTCCTTCCGCAACTTTTTGCCCTGCCGTGGAATAAATATCGATGTTTTTTGGCTCTTTTTTAGCCACAAACTCTAAAGCGCTATTTTCTGAATTTACAGCAAATCTGATATTGTCTGCGGATTTAATCTGATCTGATACCCCCAGGGTGGTTGCAGCGGTCAGCACTACATTGTCAATATGGAATGCTCCGTGGGCAACCGTTGATACGAATTTAAATGCCAGGTACTGGTAGGCTGAAGACGGAACATTAAGCGTAATGGTTTGCTCAGTGGTAGAAGACAAAGTTACGGGGGCTCCCAGTGAAGTGAATGTAGACATATCCGAAGGAGAAGCTACCAGGCCTACCTCAATGGTTCCCGCACCGGCCGAGCCCGTAGTCTGGGCCGCAGTGAAAGTCAGAGTCTGAGATCCGTTGGGAGCTACAATCTGCGGTGATACCGCATAATAGGCAGTATTAGGGAAAAAGAATGAATACCCTTGCAGGTACTTATTGGTAGTACCGTCTATATATACCATAGGTCCTGTTGTCACCTTACCCCATCCGTTTTGAGGAAGAGAAGTGGTCCCTGTCGTAAATGTTTCAAAGTTTTCATTAATGGAAGCTAACTGGGCATTGGCCGTAACCGTTGAGAACACTAAAGCTCCTAAAAGTAATTTTACTTTCATAATATTATTTTTATTTAGAATTATTACACAAAAATATATAATTATTTTTAATTGTTCTAAATAAAACTGTTATATTTGTCGAAAATTTTTTCCCTTATGAAGAAGAAAGTACTTTCCATGCTTTCATTATCCACTGTTTTCTGGATGAATGCACAGGAAAAAGATTCTCTGAATCAGAAGAACATTGAAGAAGTGGTCGTTACCGGCCAGTACACCCAGCAATCCATTAACAAATCTATTTATAAAGTTGAAGTAATTGATGCACAGCAGATCAAAAATATGGCTGTTACAAATGTTGCTGAAGTTCTTAACCAAAACCTCAATATTTTAATCCAGCCGGATAGAGGCAGCGGTGATTCCAGTGCAAATATTATGGGATTGAGCGGGGAATACACTAAAATTCTTATTGATAATATCCCTGTTGTAAGTGATCAGGGGATGGGTAATCTGGTTGATCTCACAAAACTCAACGTAAATAATATTGAGCGGATCGAAATCGTAAAAGGTTCCATGGGAGTGGAATATGGGAATAATGCCGTGGCGGGGGTCATCAATATCATTACCAAAAAAAATTACTCTAAAAAATTCAATGCCCGGATTTCATTACAGGAAGAAACCGTCGGTAAAGATTACGACTGGTTCAAAAAAGGGAATGGCCGGCACGTACAGTCTTTAAATCTGGGATATAAATTATCTGAAAACTGGTCACTGACAGCTGATCTTAATCATAATGACTTTCAGGGCTATAAAGGGAAATTCCGGGGCTATAAGTTTTTTGATCCGGACAATGCATTGAGAGGATATGAATGGCAGCCGAAAGACCAGCTCGTTGCTAATGCCGCCGTCCGTTATGCAAAAAACAATACCTCTTTATTTTACAAAGTTAATTTTCTTACGGAAACCGTGAACTATTATAATCCTCTTGTGGAAGATACTCCGTTGGGTGGAGGCCAGAGAACTTATGTTTCCCGTGATAAGGATTATTTTACAAAAAGATGGATCCACCAGCTAAATATTCAGACCAAACTGGGATCCAGGATCAACTATAACGGTGATTTTTCCTACCAGAGCCAGGAAAGAAAGTTCCAGGATTATCGGTATGATGTGCCGAACAGAACGGAAATATCAAAACAGGACAAGCAAACCTACTATAAATCAGAGGTCCTGTATTCCAGGGGTATGTTCAGCAATTTTTTAGATAGCGAGAAAATCAATTTTCAGATTGGATATGAACTGGACAGGACCAAAGGTTTTGCAAGCAGTACAACAGGGAATTTCGGGACCTCAGGAAAGGAGGACATCAGCAGGACCATCTTTAATTATGCTAATTTCTTATCTGCCGAATGGAAGGTGACAGATAGATTCTCGCTGCGTCCGGGAACCAGGCTCGCCCTGAGTGATAAATTTGATTCCCAGTTTAATTATTCTTTGACAACCAGATACAGTTTCTCCGAAAGATCTGATATCCGCGGGATTTTCGGTTCTGCGAACAGATTCCCTACCTATGACGAACTATATACTTACCTGGTTGATAATAATCATGATATCAGGGGAAATGAAAACCTGAAACCTGAAACGGGATATTCCATAGGCCTGTTTTGGGATTATAACATCCATACCCGGGATAACTGGAAGTTCAACATCAGCCTTTCGGGAATGTACCTTGACGTAAAGGACAGGATCGAAAGCGTGATCATCAGCAACAGCCCGCTGAAATACACTTATCTGAATATTGATGATTACAGATCATTATTGTTTGGTGGAAGCGTCAATATCAGAAAAAATAATCTGAGTATCAATGCAGGAGTTTCCACGATGGGAATTTCACAAATACTGAATACAGGGAATATTGTTTCACCGGATGATTTCAATTATTATGTGGAGGCAAATCTGTCAGCCAGCTATACGCTTCCCCAAGCCAAAACACTTTTTGCATTGTATTATAAATATTCAGGGAAAAGCAGGCAGTATGTCCACCGTGCAAATGCCCAGGACCCTCTGGATCCGGGACAGTATGTGCTGGGGGAGATCGGTGATTTTAGTATGATGAATTTCACGGTATCCCAGCCGTTCTTTAAAAATCAGCTGGAGCTGAGCCTGGGAATTAAAAATATTTTTGATGTTTCCACCATAAGAAATACCACTATAGCCGGTGATGGGCACAATGCAGGAGCAAACGATCAGAACCTGTTCTATGGCAGAAGCTATTTTGCCCGCTTAAACTATAATTTTTAAAAGAATAAGAATGAGAAAAATACTATTTTACCTTTTGCTGGGAGCTTCACTGGTTTCACAATCATGCATTAATGATAATGAAGATCCCGTAGCGGTAGCGCCTGTTGAAGGATCTATTGCCAACCCCGAAGTAGGAGGTGCTACACAGCCCAATCAGGTCTGGATTGATTTAAGCGAAATTGATCCGGGTACTAAAGGGCCGAAACAAACCATTACCAGGAGGACGGACTGGGATCTGGCCTTTTATTCCGGAAGCGCCTTTAAAGTTATATTGAATTCTTCGATAATGATGGCAGCAGGAAAGATCCCTGATGTTACGGATTTAGATCAGGTAAACGAATCTACGCTCTCTTCATTGATGAACCAGGTGCAGGTAGCCAATTTCAATCCTGCCAATGAAGTTTATATTGATGATGTGAAAGGGAACTTTCCGGGCGGATACACCGCCATTGAAGAAATAAAGGCAAATGATTCTGAAAATGCGGTTTACCTTGTGAATATGGGTAAGGATATTTATAGCGGCAGTGTGGCCGCAGGAAGCGTAGCAACGGGTGGAGAGAGCAGAGGTTGGAAAAAAGTACAGATCTTGAGGGCAGGAGATGGATACAGGGTGAAAGCAGCAGATCTTGACGGAAGTAATTATTATGAAGCTGTTATAGCCAAAAATCCCGCCTACAACTATAGCTTCGTGAGCCTGAAAGACAAAAAGGAAGTATTCATCCAGCCTGAAAAAAACAAATGGGATCTTTGCTTTACCGTATTTACCAACATCATTACGGGTGCAGGCAGCTACATTTATGCAGACTTTGTAAATAATAACAACCTTGGCGGAGTAGGTGCCTATGAGGTGATCGTATCTTCAGGCTCCGGGATGGATGCTTATAATAATTTTAAACTTTCTGATGTGGATCAGTCTAAGCTGGTTTACAATGATCACCGTGTGATCGGGGGCAACTGGAGAAATCCTGTAGGCACAAACGGCCTTGAGGTTTATGGTGACCGTTTCTATGTGATTAAAGATGCTGATGGATACTATTTCAAGCTGAAATTCACAAGGCTTACAAACAGTGAAACTGGAGAACGTGGCTTTCCTCAATTCGAATACAAACCTTTATAAATCAAATAATAGTATAACATGAAAAAATTCATTTTGGTAGCGTCGGTTCTTTTGGCTGTTTACTCATGTAAAAAAGCAGAAAGCACCGGAAAAGAAAACGCTACGGAGACTGCTTCCGAAGCCCCGAAAAGTAATAATAAGATCGTGACCCTGAGCGGCGGGATCACAGAAATCGTAAGTGCCCTGGGACATGAGAAAGAGATCGTAGGAACGGACGTTACCAGTACCTATCCCGAGACTCTGAAATCTACGGCTAAAGATCTGGGACATGTAAGATCCATGACCATTGAGCCAATCATGGCGTTAAACCCTACTTTGATTTTAGCATCAGACAAGGATATCAACCCCGAATTGCTTGGAAAGATAAAATCGTCAGGGATTAAAGCTGAAATTTTCAAACAGGAATATTCTGTGGAAGGAACAAAAAAATTGATCGAGCAGGTAGCCAAAGCCATAGGCAGCACAGAATACCAGAAACTGAATGATAAGATTGATGCTGACCTGAAACAGGTTCAGCCTGTCGCTGAAAAGCCGAAAGTACTATTCATATATGCCAGAGGAAATATGCTGATGGTATCGGGGAAAAACACACCGATGGACGCCCTGATCAGCCTGGCTGGCGGAAAGAATGCGGTTATCGATTTTGAGGATTTTAAGCCGTTGACTCCTGAAGCTGTTGTGAAAGCCAACCCTGATGTACTGTTTTTCTTTACCACCGGGTTAGAAAGTGCCGGGGGAAGCGAAGGAGCGCTTAAGATGCCTGGAGTGGCCCAGACCAACGCAGGAAAGAACAAAAAAATCATTGCAATGGACGGAGGTCTGGTTTCCGGTTTCGGGCCAAGATTGGGAGAAGCTGCAGTAGGACTAAACAAGCTATTAATTGAAAACACAAAGTAAATTATATTTTTATTTTATTATAAGTGTCGTGCTGCTTGCAATATTAGCGGTACTGGCACTTAATACCGGAGTTTATGACTTTGGAGGGAAAGCCCCGTTCAAGGTCTTATGGCAGTTTGTAAAAGGAGATCCGAATCTGTCCCTGAGCAATAAATATGTAATCTGGGATGTGCGTGCAGCGAGAATCGTGATGGCGATGCTTATCGGAAGTATGCTAGCCGTTTCAGGAACCGGATTGCAGGGGTTGTTTAAAAATCCGCTGGCAACGGGGGACCTGATTGGTCTGACCTCGGGAGCAACGCTGCTTGCCGCAATTGCTATTGTTTTAGGAGGACATTTCAGGCAGTATCTTCCTGAAGCCGTACAATTTTCACTGGTGAGCATTGCAGCTTTTATAGGAGCTTTCTTATCAATGATGCTGGTATACAGGATATCCACAAGCGGAGGAAAGACGAATGTGGTGATGATGCTTCTTACCGGGGTTGCCATTACGGCTATAGGCTTCTCAATCACAGGCTTTTTGATCTATATATCCAAAGACGAGCAGTTGAGGGACCTTACCTTTTGGAACCTCGGAAGCTTGGCGGCGGCCACCTGGACCAAAAATATCGTGCTGGCAGTGGTGATGCTTATTTCCTACATCATCTTACTGCCTAAGGGAAAAGCCTTGAATGCGATGATGCTGGGAGAAAAAGATGCCCAGCACCTGGGGATCAGTGTGGAAAGATTAAAAAAACAGATCATTGTGATCACGGCGCTGATGGTGGGAAGCAGTGTGGCCTTTTCAGGAACCATCGGCTTTGTAGGGCTTATAGTTCCCTATATCCTAAGGCTTGTATTCAAATCCGACTATACCTTTATCCTGCCGCTGTCGGCAGTTTGTGGAAGTATCCTGCTGTTGACGGCAGATACGTTCAGCAGAAGCATAGTAGAGCCGTCGGAATTGCCGATCGGGATCCTCACGGCATTAATGGGAGGCCCTATTTTCATTGCCATCCTGATTAAACATAAAAGATCATTGTAATGATAAAAGCACATCAGATCAGCTACAGACATAAGGAATTCCATATTCTGGATGGGGTAGATATTTCTCTGGAATATGGTGAGTTTTTAGCCATTGTAGGTCCGAATGGAGCAGGGAAATCGAGCCTGCTGAGCATTTTGGCGAATGAAGTAAAATACGGGAACCAGACAATTTTGTTTAAAAATAGGCCGGTCTGTGACTGGAATATCCGGGAGATATCCAGGCATAAGGCTAAGTTTTCACAGCATAACAGCAATGATATCCCTCTGGAGGTGAAAGATGTGATCATGATGGGAAGATATCCCTATTTTGATTCGCAGCCGGGACCAGAAGACTTTGAAGCGGTAGAAGGAATGATGAAGGAAACCGATGTTCTCCATCTAAAGGACAGGGAATACAATACCTTGTCCGGAGGAGAAAAGCAGAGGGTCCATCTATCCAGGGTAATGGCTCAGCTGCAAAATAAAATTGCCCATAAGCTGGTTTTCCTTGATGAGCCCCTGAATAACCTGGACATCAGGCATCAGTACAAAGCTTTGGAGATTATTAAAAAATTTACAAGAAAAGCGAACAGCGCTATTGTTGTGCTGCACGACCTGAATCTGGCAGCTCAGTTTGCAGACAAGATCCTCCTGATGAAGTCAGGGAAAGTATCAGCTTACGGAACGCCGGATAAGGTTTTTACGGCAGAAAACATCAGCAAGGCTTACAATTTTCCATGTACGATCTGTCCGCATCCTGTTAACAGTCACCCGATGATCATTTTTGGATAACCGGTGAATTTATAAGATAAGAATATCAGTAGAGTCCAACAAAGGAAAAAATAAGAAGAATTTATACAGTTTTAACCATAAAAGAATAAATAATGAGCACATTAGTTAATGATCTGAAAGAAAAGTGGGAAGCTTTAAAAGCAGAAAATCCACACCTGAGAATAAGAAATGCTGCGGCACAGCTGGGAGTGAGCGAAGCCGAATTATTGATAACTAATATTGGTGAAGGGGTGACGGTTTTGAAGCCTGAGTTTCAAAATATTTTGACCGAAGCGGAACAGCTGGGAAAGGTAATGGCCCTTACCCGTAATGACGAATGTGTACATGAAAGAAAAGGAATTTACCTGAACGGGGATTTCAGCAGCCCGCATGCGCAGCTTTTTGTAGGAGAAGATATTGACCTCAGAATTTTCCTTAACCATTGGAAGTTTGCCTTTGCCGTAGTGGAAGGTGATAAAAAAAGCCTGCAATTTTTCGGTAAGGACGGGCTGGCACTTCACAAGATTTACCTTACAAAAGACAGCCATGAGCAGGCTTTTGATGCTATTGTTGAAAAATATAGGGCCGAGGAACAGAACCGTACTTTTGATTTTGAGGCTATAGCTCCGAAAGCAGCCGAAAAAGCGGATTCTGAGATTGATGTAGAAGGGTTCCGAAAGGCATGGACCGAGCTGAAAGATACCCATGACTTCTTTATGATGACCAGAAAGTTCGGGGTAAGCAGAACCCAGGCTTTACGGCTGGCTCCGGAGGGCTTTGCCAAAAAGATCGACAATTCCAAAGTAGTTAATGTGCTGGAGGATGCTTCTGAAAAAAATCTTCCGATCATGGTTTTTGTGGGGAACAGGGGAATTATCCAGATCCATACCGGGGAAGTGAAGAAAACCCTTTGGCACCAGCAATGGTTCAATGTAATGGATCCTGATTTTAACCTGCATCTGGATGTAACCAAGATCGAACAGGCATGGATTGTAAAGAAACCTACTGAGGACGGAGAGGTAACGGCAGTGGAGGTCTTTAACAAAGAAGGGGATTTCATCGTTCAGTTCTTCGGAAAAAGGAAGCCGGGAATCCCTGAGCTTCAGGAATGGAAAGATCTTATTGCTAATTTAGAGAAATAAATAGTTAGATGATTTTGAATGAGGCCGTTTTGTTTTGTAATTCAAAACGGCCTTTATTTTAGTGAAAGTATGAATGATCATCAATGGCCGCATATTGGTGACAATCATTTGTACCGTTGGTGTTTTAAACTTATTTTTACAAAATGACAATGACCAAGAATATTTTCATAACGATATTGCTGGTATGCTTTTATTCCCTAAAGGCTCAGGACTTCAGGGCATATCAGTTTTATAACCAGAAAGGCAGGAAGATCGGAACGGATAAGCTGATCAGAGAGCTGGCTGAATACGATGTGGTTTTCTTTGGTGAAAATCATAACAGTTCCATCATTCACTGGCTTCAGCTGAAAGTAACAGAAGCGTTGTATGAAAGGACCGGGGGACAGGTTATTTTAGGAGCGGAGATGTTTGAGAGGGATAACCAGGCCCAGCTCGACCAGTACCTTAATGGGAAAATCGATGCCAGAGCCCTGAAAGATTCTGCACGTCTGTGGAACAATTATACCACCGATTACAAACCTTTGGTAGACTTTGCCAGAAGTAAAAAGCTCAGCTTCATTGCAACGAATATTCCGAGGAGATACGCCTCTCAAACGGCTAAGGAAGGTCTGGAATCCTTAAACAGGCTGAGCGAAAAAGAAAAGGGCTATATGGCAGAATTGCCGATCAGGGTAAGCCTGGAGACACCGGGATATCCTGAAATGAAAGCGATGATGGGAGACCATGCGGAAGGAACCAAAGTGATGAACTTTATCTCGGCACAGGCTACAAAGGATGCAACGATGGCCGAATCTATCCTGAAAAACAGGCAGCCGGGAAAAATTTTCATCCACTACAACGGAAATTATCATACCAAAGAATTTGGAGGGATATACTGGTATATCAGGCAAAAAGATCCGCATATTAAAATGGCAGTGATCTCTGTCTTTGAATCTGAGGATCCGGATCTGAAAATTCCTGATAAGGACTATGTCCCAACAGATTTTAATCTGGTTATTCCGGCGGATATGACGAAGACTTTCTGAAATGTGGGTTACTTAAGCGTATAGTACCGGTTTCAGGATAATGAAGCTACGAAATTCCCGTCAATAATTTATATTTGTTTCAAAAAAAAGAATATGAAGAAAATACCTCTGTTGTTACTCTTTTTCATAAGCCTTATCAATGCCCAGAAACTAACTTCGGATGAGCTTTCCATCATCAACGGAGGAGATATCAATGCTGCTTTGCCGATTTATCAGGTTACCGATGAGCATCAGCATAAAACCCTGCTGAATCTTTCTACGGAAATAGATCCGCTGGATCCCAATACCGTTACCCTGGTGAAAAGGATGAAGCTGTCCCTTCTTTCCACTGCCGGAGGAGTAGGAATTGCAGCGCCACAGGTCGGTATCAACCGGAAAGTGATCTGGGTCCAGCGTTTTGATAAAGACGGGCATCCTCTGGAATATTTTATCAATCCTGTCATTGTCTGGAAATCAGAATTGCAGAATCTTGGGCCGGAAGGAGACCTGTCGATCCCCGAATTCAGGGATCAGTTTTACAGGAGCAAAGTTATTCAATTGGAGTATGCTGATCTAAAGGGCCAGAAATACTCAGAAATCGTGGAGGGATTTACCGCAGTGATTTTCCAGCATGAAATTGACCACCTCTCCGGTATCCTGATTTCGGATAAAAAAGAAAAAGAGAAAAATGATGCGTACCAGAAGGTAGATGCTTTTCAAAAGATAAAATGACCGGGCATAATATCCGAATAAAGGCAGACCGGGATTATTTATCCACCAGTTCGGCACCGAAGACATCTGCGAAATGCCTTCTGATCTTTGTTTTCACCTCTTCCATTTCTTCGACGGTCAGTTCCCTTTCCAGTTCCCTTTTTAATGAGGTTACCTGTTTATCTTTGATGCCGCAGGGAATGATGTATTCAAAGTAACGCATATCCGTATTGACATTCAAGGCAAAACCATGCAAGGTTACCCAGCGGGAAGCTTTTACACCCATAGCGCAGATTTTTCTGGCATAAGGCTTTCCGACATCCAGCCATACGCCCGTTTCACCCTTTGAACGTTCGCCCTTCAATCCGAAGTCACCTATGGTCCTGATGATGACCTCTTCAAGGTTTCGCATATATAGATGGATGTCCGTAAAGAAATTTTCAAGGTCCAGGATCGGGTAGCCGACAATCTGCCCGTAACCGTGATAGGTAATGTCTCCACCCCGGTTGGTTTTTACAAAAGTAGCATCAATTTCCTTTAATTGATCAATTCCTGCCAGCATATTTTCCTCGTGGCCGCTTTTACCTAAAGTGTAGACATGAGGGTGTTCTACAAAAAGCAGATGGTTCGGAGTGATCCTGTGCTCCTCAGCCGGCAGATCACGGTTCCTGATTTTGGTATCGATAATACCTTTCATCAGCTTTTCCTGATAATCCCAGGCGGACTGATATTCCCTTATGCCTAAATCTTCAAATTCTACTACTTTATTCTGATTTGTATTCATACCCTTTATTGATTGTACAAATTTAGTGAATTTTTACCCTTTATGGAATTGACAAAATCTATGGCATTTTTCTTCCAATCTTTATCCTCCAGAAGAATGTTTACAAAAGCGGTCCCGATAATCCCTCCTGCTGCTTTTTCCGTAACACTTGCAAAGTCCTCTTTCGATTGAATCCCGAAGCCGATCATCACGGGATTCTTAAGCGGCAGAGAGACCAGTCTGGAAAGGTAATCCGTGTTTTTCAGAAGTGCGTTTTTATGGCCTGTGGTAGAGGAGGAACTTACAGCATACAAAAAACCTGAGCTTAATGAATCCAGATACAATATCCTTTCGTCAGAGGTTTCGGGAGTGACCAGAAATGTGAAGTCAAGATTGTATTTCTTTAAAATTTCACGGTAATTTCTTTCAAATTCAAAAGGAGGAAGATCAGGAATGATCAGTCCTGATACTGCTGTTTCCGAGCATGCCTTGCAAAAATTTTCAAAACCGAAGCTTAAAACAGGATTGATATATCCCATAAGGATGACAGGGATTTTAATTTCGTTTTTAACAGATCTTAATTGCGCGAACAGCTTTTCCATTGTCATTCCGTTTTTCAGGGCCTGTTCATGGGCTTTCTGAATCACGGGGCCGTCAGCTACGGGATCTGAATAAGGCATTCCGATCTCTATCATATTAGCACCTGAGTCCTGAATTAATTTTATAATCTCTGTTGTATTTTCCAGTTGTGGGATGCCTGCCGTAAAATATATGTTAAGTAATTTCATTTATTTAAAGATTAAAAAATTAAAGCGAAAAGAAATAAGGTGAGAAATCAAACTTATAACTCATAATTATTCAAATACGTTTCCATATCCTTATCTCCGCGTCCGCTGAGGCAAATGACAACAATATCTTTTTCACTGAAGCTTCTTTGGTCTAAGACCGCCAATGCATGTGCGCTTTCCAGGGCGGGAATGATTCCTTCTGATCTTGTCAGTTCAAAAGCGGCTTTCAGAGCTTCGTCATCATTAACGCTCAAAAACTCTGCGCGCTTCTTTTTAAACAGATTGGCATGGAAAGGCCCGATTCCGGGATAATCTAATCCTGCGGAGATGGAATAGGGCTCTATTACCTGACCGTCGGGGGTCTGCATCACCAGGCTTTTGCTGCCATGCAGAACACCTAAAGTTCCGAGAAAGGTAGTGGCTGCCGACTTCCCCGAATCTATTCCCGAGCCTCCTGCTTCGGCAGCAATGATCTTTACATTTTCCTCGTCCACAAAGTGGTAAAAGGTTCCTGCCGCATTGCTTCCGCCTCCTACACAGGCAACGATATAGTCGGGGTTTTCCCTTCCGGTCTGTTCATAAAGCTGCTCTTTGATCTCCTTTGAGATCACACTCTGGAATCTGGCTACCAGATCAGGAAAAGGATGCGGGCCCACCACACTTCCGATAACATAATGGGTGGTAACCGAGTTGTTGATCCAGTCCCTTAAGGCTTCGTTCACTGCGTCCTTCAGGGTTTTTGAGCCTGAAGCTGCCGCAACTACTTTTGCGCCAAGCATTTTCATTCTGGCTACATTCGGAGCTTGCCGGCGGATATCAACCTCTCCCATGTAGACGATACATTCCAGGCCGAGCAGGGCACAGGCCGTAGCGGTGGCCACGCCATGTTGCCCGGCCCCTGTTTCGGCAATGATCCGTGTTTTCCCCAGGCGCTTTGCCAGTAAGACCTGTCCTAAAGCATTATTAATTTTATGGGCGCCCGTATGGTTGAGATCTTCTCTTTTCAGATAAATACGGGTCCCGTATCTATGGCTCAGGTTTTTCGCATGATAAAGCGGAGTGGCCCGCCCCACATAATTTTTCAGCAGGTACCGATATTCTTTCTGAAAATCTTCAGATTCTATGATTGAAAGGTAATTCTTTTGCAGTTCTTCTACATTCGGATATAGCATTTCGGGGATGAAAGCTCCTCCGAACTCTCCGTAATATCCATGTTTATCAGGGTTTTTATAATTCATTTTTTGTGTAGTTTATAGTTAAGAAAGAGTCAGGCCCTCCGTGATTTTATTCCGTTCCATGATGCAATGTCCATATTTCAGTATGCTTCTGTCCCTTATCAAACCCATCGGGGTTTTTGATCAGATGATTCACATTGATGTATTTTAGATTTCAGTTGTTGTATTTTGGGAATATCTTTATTCCCCGGTTCAGTTTCAAATCTGGAGTTAATGTCTATGGCAAAAGGCTTCCGGTGCAGGATCTGTATGTTTTCAATATTTTCTTCTGAAATTCCGCCACTTAAAAAATAGGGTAAAGGAATTTCAAAGCCGTTTAAAACATTCCAGTCAAACTGTTTCCCTGTTCCGCCATAATTGCTGCTATCGGTATCGAATAAGATATAATCCGCGGTATTGCTGGAAGGACCGGGTAGATAATCTTTAAGTGATATTTCATGGCTTCCTATTCTGAGAGTTTTAATGACTTGTATTTCTGGAGCCAGCTTTTCTCTTAATCCTGAAATGAAGCTTTCATTTTCATCCCCATGCAGCTGTATGAAATTCAGGCCGGCCTTTTCAGCTGTCTGTAGGATATTCTCTGTTTTTTCATTGACAAAGACGCCAACTTTTCCCCTGTGGGATATCTGCGAAATATCGGCGAGACTCATATGATTTAAAACATATCTGGGCGATTTCCCATAAAAGATAAATCCTAGAAAATCTGTATTCATGAGTATCAGTTCATGGATCTGGCCAGGCTTTGTCAGTCCGCATACTTTGAGCTTCAACGGTGGCTCTATTGCTGAAATATCAGATTTGTACATCTTGCATTCTTTAGTGCTGTAAAGCTGTTTTAATAACATCTTCAAAGGCTTTAGCCGGGTCTTCCTGCTTCATAAAATATTCTCCCATCAGAAACCCGTCAAATCCTTTATCCTTTAAATAACAAAAATCCTCAATACTGTAGATTCCGCTTTCTGCAACGGTAAGGGCATTGGCCGGAAGCAGACTTTTCAGCCGGGCGGAATGGTGTAAATCTACCCTGAAATCCTTTAAATTCCTGTTGTTGATCCCAACCATGTCAATTTCCGGATTATAATGCTTCAGTTCCTCTTCCGTATGGATCTCCAGCAATACTTCAAGTCCCAGCTCATGAGAAAGCTCTGTAAATTCACGGACCTGGGCAGGAGAAAGGCAGGCAGCAATCAGCAGAACGGCATCCGCTCCTATGCTCTTGGCTTCATAAAACTGATATTCCCCGATCATGAAATCTTTCCGAAGGACCGGAATACCGATATGATCCCTTACCTGTATGATATCATCAATGCTTCCCCCGAAAAAATCCTTATCGGTAAGAATGGAAACTCCGCTTGCGCCAAAATGCTCATAAGCTGACGTTATGTACAGAGGCGAGGCTTTATCATTGATGATTCCCTTGGAAGGGGATTGTCTTTTAAACTCGGCAATGATTCCGTTCCGGTTTTTAATGGATTCTTTTAAGGAAAAAATCTTTCGTCTGAAAAATCCGGAATCTGTTAGTTTTTCAACCGGAATTTGGGAACTGCGGGCCATTATTTCCTCTTTTTTATTCTCTATGATTTTGTCCAGTATTGTCATTGTATTTTTTTATTTGGTAAAGTTGGGATTGTGGATATGGATGGGATCCGGCAATTGGTCATTTATCTGCAAAATCACAACTCATAATTCATAACTTATAACTCATAATCCTAATGCTCCAGCAGCAATTCCAGGCTTTTCAGTGCCTTTCCGCTTTTTAAGCTTTCTTCCGCCAGCAGGAGGCAGTCATGATAGCTTCCGAACTTGTGCGTATGGTAAAGGGCTACGGAAGCATTGGCCAGAACTACGGAATTTTGCTGTTTTGTACCTTTGCCCTGTAAAATATCCCTGAATATTTTAGCTGTTTCCTGGGAAGTTTCTCCAGCTTTCAGGCTTTCCTGACTTACCGAATCAAAACCGAGGTCCTCCGTTGAATAAATCTCCTCTCCGTCCCTGGTGATGATTTTGGTGTCATGGGTAAGGCTGATCTCATCATATCCGTCCATACTGTGAACCAGAATAAAATCCCTTTGATCCTTTTGTAAAAGATACTGATAGATCCTGGCGATTTCCAGATTGTAAACCCCGATCATGGAAAACCGGGGCTTAACAGGGTTTACCAGCGGGCCGAGCAGATTGAAAAACGTTCTCAGCCCCAAAGCCCTTCGTAATGTGCCCACGGACTGGAGCGCAGGATGAAAGTAGGGGGCATGTAGAAAGCATATATTGGCTTTTTCCAGGCTTTTATTCAGCTTATCCGAATCACTGTTAAGATGATATCCCAGTTCTTCCAGGACGTTTGACGATCCGGTAACGGTGGAAGCTCCGTAATTTCCGTGCTTGATCACTTTCTGTCCCGCCCCGGCCACCACAAAGCCGGCCAAAGTGGAAATATTAATGGTGTTTTTCCCGTCGCCGCCTGTTCCTACAATGTCCATAGCATCCGAAGCATCCAGGGCCACGTGTATGGCCATCTGAAGAAGGGCTTCTCTGAAGCCTTCAAGCTCCTTTAATGTAATATTACGCATCAGGAAAACACTGGTAAAAGCGGTTACTTCTATAGCACTGAACTTATTTTGTGCAATTTCAATCATGATGGCTTTTGCCTCGGATTTGGACAGGGTATGATGATTGAAAAGGTATTGCAGGATTTCTTTCATTTGTGTGGATTTTACGGTTGAGGAAAGTTGGGTTATATTCAATTTAAAAGGAAATTTTTGATGATAACTTCTCCGTCGGGCGTTAAAATGCTTTCCGGATGAAACTGAACGCCGTGTACATCATATCTTTTATGTTGCAGGGCCATGATCATTCCGTTTTCGTCTACGGCGGTGATCTCGAGTTCTTCAGGGAACCCTTCAGGATTTACGACCCAGCTGTGATATCTTCCTACCTCCAATCCGGAAGAAAGATTTTTGAACAGCCTGGTGCCGTCCTTCACCAGCCTGGCAGAGGTAGCTACACCGTGGAAAATTTCAGAAAGATTGATCAGGCTTCCGCCAAATGCTTCCGCGATGGCCTGCTGGCCGAGACAAACTCCCAGAATACTTTTGGTGGGGGCATATTCTCTGATCAGGTCCAGCAAAATACCTGCTTCCTCAGGAATCCCGGGACCGGGAGACAAAATTATTTTGTCGTATTTCCCGACTTCTTCTAAAGTGATTTTATCATTTCTCACTACATCCACTCTCTCGTTTAATATCTTTTCTACGATCTGAACGAGATTATAGGTGAAACTGTCATAATTGTCAAAGACCAGAACCCTGGTTCCGGCATTGGAGTTATTGGCTTTATATTCTTTTTTATCGCTCATTTCCTTGTATTTCAGATTATTGATTAATAGCTGATTTTTGCAGCTTTTTCCACTGCTTTCTTTAGTGCATTCAGTTTATTATTGACCTCCTCCAGTTCCTTTTCAGGCACCGAGTTGGCCACCAGACCTGCTCCGGCCTGATAATACAGGGTGTTGTTTTTGCTCAGGAATGTTCTGATCATAATGGCCTGGTTACAGTTCCCGTTCAGACCGATAATCCCGATACAGCCCCCGTAGTAGCCGCGCGAATCTTTTTCATATTTATTGATAAGCTGAAGAGCCTTATGTTTCGGAGCCCCGCTTAAGGTACCCTGCGGGAAAGTTGCCGAGATTGCTTCAAAAGGATTGGTTTTTTCCGGTAAATCAGCAGTAACTTCACTGACCATGTGGATCACATGGGAAAAAAGCTGTATTTCCTTTAAACGGGTAACCGTTACATTCTTTCCAAGCTTTCCCAGATCATTCCTTGCCAGATCTACAAGCATCGTATGCTCGGCGTTTTCTTTGGGGTCATTCTTCAATGCCTCAATAGATTGCAGATCTATATCAAAATGGCCCGTTCTTTTAAATGTTCCGGCAATAGGGTGGATGATCGCCTTATTGTTTTTTATGATCAGCTGGCTTTCCGGGCTTGATCCGAATAATTTGTAGTTGCCATAATCAAAAAAGAATAAATAGGGCGAAGGATTGATATTTCTGAGGGCCCGGTAAACATTGAACTCATCACCCAGAAATTTCTGCTCGAATCTTCTGCTCAGGACCAGCTGAAACACATCACCTCTCAGGCAATGCTTCCGGGCTGTCTGTACCAGCTCCGTATATTCCCGATCCGTTAGGTTTGAAGTTTCCTGACCTGATTTTTCAAAAGGATAAATCACTGCATTCTGGTTTCTGATCAGGCTTTCCAGTAAATAAAGTTCAGATTTTACATGGTCAATCTGGTTTTCAATGATGTACATCTCATCATTATAATGGTTGATTGCAATCACATACTGATAAAGTCTGTAGCGGAGAACGGGAATTTCCACTTCGGGGCTTTGGGCTTTGAAAGCTACATTTTCGAAAAACTGTACAGCCTCAAAGCTTGTATACCCGAACAGGCTCTGTGCCGTTTCTTCAACGGGGTCATTGGCTTTTTCGCACTCAAAAATATCGCAGAACTGCCTGAAAACTTCTGTGATATTATGATCGATGATGAACTGTTTGATAGGTTCTTTTGTGGGGAGTTTTATTTCAAACTCGTTCAGGTTTTTGATTTCGATTCCTGCAACGGCATTAATGGCAATAAAGGAAAAATTATTGTCAATATTCCTGGAATCGGAGCTTTCGAGCAGGATGGTATCCCTGAACTTGTCCCGCATCCGGAGGTAGATGTTCATCGGAGTCTGAAGATCTCCCAGCATTTTTTTTGAAACAGTTTTTATTTTAATTTTTTTATTGAACATTTGTCGTTTTGTTTTGATATGAATTTAATAAAAAAAGACTTCAACGGCGTCCGTCAAAGTCTTTATATAGCTTTTCTTTTATTCGTTATAATTCAACAATAGGATTTCAGCTCAGACCCGACGAAGAGTTTGAAAGCCACCACCACATATTGTTGTTGTTTTTTAGCATGGCACAAATGTAAATAATTTTTTAATATAAAAAAGTAAAACAGGAAAAAATAAAAAAACTTAATTCCGGGTATCCTGTCACATCCCTTATTTTCTCATATTTTGTAATTCCTGAAGCCTGATCCTGTATTCCTGATCGTCGTAAACCTTCAGATAATCTTGTAGCGCTGAAATATATTCTTCTACAAATTCAGGATTCGAGGGATCAGCTTCATATTTGATCTTTGCTGCATTCACCGGAGCCTGCAATTCGTATTTCCTAAGAGCCTTTCCTTCTTCTGACTGATAATAAAGGATGACCATGTTCTTTTCATACCCCGGAATATACTTTACGGGAAAAGGCTCACCCGACCGGGGGATTCTGATGGCATTTTCTATAGGATAAATCGCGGCTGTTGTGGTAGAAAAGAAAGTAGAAACGTAGCTGCCGTCCTGTTTCCTTACGATAGCCTCATAATCATGGATATAGGGTCATTCAGAGTGGAGCTGGTCTCAATATCGGAGGTAATGATGGCTGTACCTTCAATTCCGTATTTATTTAAAAACCAGGCGTTAAAAAACTGTCCTCCAATTCCGTTCAAAATAGCTAAAGGAAGAGCAGGTAATACGGTCCACCATTTTTTGGTCAGAGCGAAAAGTAAACCAAAGAATAAAGCCAGAATGATTGCCGTATAAAAGCCATGATGGCTTGTAAAAAATAATATTTTTGAAATGAGAATCATAGGAATTTGATTTTGCTAAATATAATAATTATGCCTGAAGCCATATAAAATATCATGAAAGTGAATGTTTTTTCATGAGCCCGAACGTTTATTTTTTATATTTTTGCCTAAATAATTATAGAAAGATAATGAAAAAAGTATTAGCAATCGCATTTATCGGAAGTTTATTGGTTGTAAACTGTACTAAAAAACCAGATCATTCATTACAAGACAGCAATACGATGCTGGAAGAACCGGAAGCTCCTACTGTAGTGGATTCTGCAAATAAGAAAACAGAAAAGCCTGAGGCAGATGTGAATGCCGCGGTATCAGTTCCTTCAGAAGCCTCTAAAACAGATTCTATTTCCAAGAAATAATGAAAAAGCTGTTTCTTACAGGATGTCTGGGAGTACTTTTTTTCTCCTGTTCCAAACAAGAAAGTACGCCGGTTGCCACTACATCTTCTGAAACCGCTGCTACATCTTCTGAGCCTGCAAAAAGCAATCTTTCGGGCGAGCGGATCATTGAAACACAGGATTGCACGGCCTGCCATTCCGTTAATGAAAGGCTGATAGGTCCTTCTTATCAGGAAATAGCGGAGAAATATTCTGAGAAAGATGTGGAAATGCTGGCCTCCAAGATTATAGAAGGCGGAAGCGGAGTTTGGGGAGGAGTGCCTATGTCTGCACACCCTCAGGTATCCAAGGAAGATGCTAAGAAGATGGTAGAATATATTTTAACTTTAAAGAAGAAATAATTCTGAATCGTAAATATGAGGCTGTCTCAAAAGCACCCCCTCTCTCGGACTCCTGTCTGACAACTTTTGTCATTTAAGAGATTCTCAGAGCGTTAATTTACCTTTTGAGACAGCCTCTTTTCAATGGCGGATTCCCAAAAGCTTGATGCATACCGGAATGAGCCCGAAGGAAATGACCATGAAAACAGCAACCCGAACATAGTTGAGCTTGCCAGCGTAAGATCTTATTGATTAAATCCGCCGATAATGGCTCTGTCTCCGCTGTTTTTTGAACTATAATGTTCGGGGCAAGAATGCCGGGATCAATGTTTTTATTGAACAAAAGCTTTCCTTATCAGATTTTTATCCTGAATAATTGTTTGAACACTAAGGAATTATTAATTTATTTTTTCATCAAAGATTTTATAAATTATCACTAAATTTGTACGCTTTTAGAAAAATAAGAAATGCAATTATCAGAACAAGAACTAATTAGAAGAGAAAAGCTTAATAAGCTCGTTGAAGTGGGGATCAATGCATTCCCGGCAGATGAATATAAAATTACAGATACTACAGAATCTATAAAGCAGAATTTCGCTGATAATAAGAAGGTTAAGATTGCAGGTAGGTTAATGTCAAGAAGAATCCAGGGAAAGGCTTCTTTTGCTGAATTGCAGGATTCTAAAGGCAAGATCCAGATATATTTTAACAGGGACGAGATCTGTCCGGGTGAGGATAAGACCTTATATAATGAAATATACAAACACCTTCTGGACATAGGAGATATCATAGGCGTTGAAGGAGAGTTGTTTAAAACCCAGGTAGGGGAGATGACCGTAATGGTAAAGAATTTCACTCTTCTTACCAAATCCTTAAGGCCGCTTCCTCAGGCTAAAACCGATGAAAACGGAGTGGTTCACGACGCCTTCAATGATCCGGAGCTCAGATACAGACAACGTTATGTGGATTTAATTGTAAATCCGGGCGTAAAAGAAGTTTTCGTAAAAAGAACGAAGCTGTTCAACGCCATGAGAAACTTTTTCAATGAGGCAGGATATTTTGAGGTGGAAACTCCGGTTTTACAGTCCATCCCGGGAGGGGCTGCGGCAAGACCGTTCATTACACATCACAATGCCCTGGACATCCCATTGTATTTAAGGATCGCTAACGAGCTATATTTAAAAAGACTGATCGTTGGAGGTTTTGATGGTGTTTATGAATTCTCTAAAAACTTCAGGAATGAAGGAATGGACAGAACCCATAATCCTGAATTTACCGTAATGGAAATCTATGTAGCCTATAAAGACTACAACTGGATGATGAATTTTACGGAGCAATTGTTGGAACACTGCGCAATTCAGGTAAATGGAACAACGAAAGTGAAGTTCGGGGAACATGAGATTGATTTCAAAGCTCCTTTTGAAAGAATTTCAATGACGGATGCCATTAAGAAATTTACAGGTTTTGATATTACAGGCAAAACAGAGCAGGAATTATATGACTTTGCAAAGTCCATAGGCATAGAAGTCAATGAAACCATGGGTAAAGGAAAGCTTATCGACGAGATTTTCGGGGAAAAATGTGAAGGAAACTTCATTCAGCCTACTTTCATTACAGATTATCCGATCGAAATGTCACCTCTGACTAAAAAACACAGAAGCAAAGAAGGCCTGACAGAGCGTTTTGAATTGATGGTTTGCGGAAAAGAAGTTGCCAATGCCTATTCGGAGCTTAATGACCCGATCGACCAGAGAGAGCGTTTTGAAGAACAGCTGAAACTTTCAGAAAAAGGAGATGATGAGGCGATGTTCATTGATCAGGATTTCCTGAGAGCACTGGAATACGGGATGCCTCCGACATCAGGCTTAGGGATCGGAATGGACAGACTGACTATGTTCCTGACCAATAACGCCTCTATACAGGAAGTGTTGTTCTTCCCGCAAATGCGTCCTGAAAAAACAACGCCACAGGTAGAATTAGGGGAAGATGAAAAGGTGATCCTTGAGATCCTGAATTCCCAGGAAGAGCCGTTTGCCCTGGCTGAAGTAAAGGAAAGAAGCCAGCTTTCCGGAAAAAAATGGGATAAGGCTTCAAAAAACCTGACCAAAAATAATCTGGTGAAAGTAGAAAAGATTGATGAGAATCTTTTGATGAAGCTGGTTTAATCATGTTGATCAGGATTTAAGATCAACAGGAAAATATATCTCAGACAGATTTAACACAATAAAACAATCCTCCGTAGATAAGCAAACGGAGGATTTTTTATTTGAATAGCATCAGATACTATCGCCTTTGCTTGCTGAATGAGGCCATCAGGTAAAAAAGAAACGGTAAAATAAAGACGGAACCCAAAATTAAAGCCCATCCCAATGCGGAAATGGTCTTGGGAGCGTCTATATGCTCCAGTAAGGAAAGGTGTTGTCCGTTTCCAAGCAGGATAATATCCGGATTATGCTGATAGGTGGCTGCTACCAGGATCATCACTACCTGAAAGCCCGCCAAAACGCGTACCGGTAAAAGTTTTCTTTCTTTCATACAGTAAAAGATCAATCCAAGGGCAATCGTAGCGAAAGTGATGGCAATGATCCCAAGAGGTTTCGAGAAAACCCACATGAGAAGAGGAATATCGGAAATATAGGCAGTGAAGAAAACCAGGATCCCCGTAATCACTACAAAGACCATGGTCTGTTTGGATTTTCTGATCATCAGATTTAATTCAAGCCTGTCAACTGTTTCCCTCAGAGCAAATATGGAGGCCAGATAAGCACAGATGGAAATGGTGAATAAGCCCACAGCTATCCCAAACCAGTTCAGCCAGCTGAAAATATAAAGGTCTAAAAAGCCTGTCGCATCCGGATTGATAGAATGAGAAACCGTAGCGGCAGCGATCAGGCCCAGGAAAAACGGGGTAAGGAGGCTGGAAAAATAAAAGATCTGTGTATATACCACCTGCCAGTTGTCCCGCACGGCATCATAATGTCTGAATGTGAAGGCTGTTCCTCTCGCAATAATTCCCAGAAGCATCAAGACCAGCGGAATATGGAGATAGGTGGATAATGTGGTATAGATTTCCGGAAACCCTACAAAAAGAATAACGATGGCAATAATCAGCCACATGTGATTGGCTTCCCATACCGGAGCAATAGACTCGTACATGATCGCCTGTGTTTTAGGGCGTGCTTTTTTGCGGGTGAAGAGTTCTACGATACCTGCCCCGAAATCTGCCCCGCCTAAAATAACATACAGGCAAATGGATAACCAGAGGAAACCTATGACAACATAAATCATAACTTTTTGTTTTTATCGTTAAACTGAGGATCTGTAGGGTCATAAAGCTTGGGAACCATCCGCACCTGTCTTCCCAGAAGAAAAATAATGATCATTGACAGGGATATGAAAATAGCGGTGAAAAAATAAAATGAATACTGAATCCCGGGCATCGGGGTTACAGCATCTATCGTTCTCATGATCCCGTAGATGATCCAGGGCTGTCTTCCTACTTCAGTGACCGTCCAGCCGGCTTCCAGGGCAATGTACCCGAAAGGGGTGGCAATCAGGAATGTTTTTAGCAGCCAGGCTTTATCCAGCCAGCTTTTTCTGAAAAACAACGCATATAAATAGATCATCCCGATACCGATCATCACAACCCCGAAGAAAATCATGATCTGAAAAGCATAATGAGTTATGGTTACAGGTGGCCATTCATCTCTCGGAAAATCATTCAGTCCTTTCACTTCAGAATTGAAATCGCCGCTTACCAAAAAGCTTAGCATCTTCGGAATTTTCACTGCGTATTTTACCTCGCCTTTTTCTTCATCCGGAATGCCACCTACAATGAATGCCGCTCCTTTTTCAGTTTCAAAATGAGCTTCCATGGCAGCCAGTTTGATCGGCTGTCTCTGGGCTACGGATTTTGCAGCAATATCACCACTCAGGGGAGCGCCGAATGCACCCAGCAATGCAAAGCCTGCGGCAATTTTAAACGCTTTGGTATGGAATTCCACATTTTTTTTCCTTAATATCAGATAGGCATGCAATCCGGCAACGGCGAATCCCGTGGCGCAAAAGGCAGCCACAACCATATGCAGGGCCTGCGGAAACCAGGCATCATTAAACATTGCCTTTATAGGGTCGATATTTAAATATTGCCCGTTGATATAATCAAAGCCGGCAGGAGAATTCATCCAGGAATTGGCGGCAACCACAAGAATGCCCGATGCCAGCCCGCTTAATCCCACAAGAAAGCCGCAGAACCAATGAAACCACTTGTTGAACCTGTCCCAGCCATAAAGAAAAAAACCGATGGCGATGGCTTCAATAAAAAAAGCCGTCCCTTCGAGGGAAAACGGCATCCCAAATATGGGCCCGGCATGTTTCATGAATTCCGGCCAGAGAAGGCCCAGCTCAAAGGAAAGCATTGTCCCCGAAACGGCACCGGTGGCAAATAATATGGCAACACCTTTACTCCAGGCTTTGGTAAGTCCTTTGTAGATCTCTTTATTGGTTTTTAGATATTTCCAGTGGGCGAAGGCCATAAGAAAAGGCATCACCATGCCTACACATGCAAAGATGATGTGGAAACCCAGTGATACGGCCATTTGTGCACGGGCAGCAATAAAATCATCCATATTTCAACTTTTGAGTAATAAAGTTACGCATAAATTTTTGAGATTTAGCATGATATAAAACAGTAAGATATAACGTAATGTATATTAACTTTACTCCTTTTTGTTTCATTTTTTCATAATTCAGGACTCATTATAAGATGATTTTAAATCTAAAATAAGAGCTGTTATAGCGGCCGGCTGTAGTACCTTTTTTTATGATCAAAACTCTATTTTTGATATATTTTAACTTTCATAAGTCGAAAAAAATCACGATATTTGTGGGTCTTTGCATTGAGCAGGATTTTATAATTTGATATGAGTCAGAAACAATATACAGCTAGTAGTATTCAATCATTAGAAGGGATAGAACACGTACGTTTAAGACCTTCAATGTATATCGGTGATGTTGGGACAAGAGGTCTTCACCATTTGGTTTATGAGGTAGTGGATAACTCAATCGACGAGGCGTTAGCGGGATACTGTGATACGATCTCCGTTACCATTAAAGAAGGAAACGCGATTGAAGTAAGTGATAACGGTAGAGGTATTCCTGTAGATTTCCATGAAAAAGAACAGAAATCCGCCCTTGAGGTAGTAATGACCAAGATCGGGGCCGGAGGTAAGTTCGATAAAGACTCCTATAAAGTTTCAGGAGGTCTTCACGGGGTAGGGGTATCGTGCGTGAATGCCCTTTCTACGGATATGATTACTACCGTATACCGTGACGGACACGTTTACCAGCAGAGATATCAGAAAGGCCGTGCCGTTACCGAGGTAGAGCAGATAGGAGATAGTGACAGAAGAGGTACAAAGCAGTTCTTTCAGCCGGATAGCTCTATCTTTAATGAATTGGTATATAATTATGATACCCTTGCAGCGAGGCTCAGGGAACTGGCCTATCTAAACAGAGGCATTAAGATCACCCTTACCGATGAAAGGAATAAGGATGAGAACGGAACTCCGGTATCCGAAACCTTCCATTCAGAAGGCGGATTGAAAGAGTTTGTAGAATATATTGACGGCAACAGGGAATCTATCATGGAGAATGTGATCTTCATGGAAGGAGAAAGAGATGATATTCCCGTTGAAGTAGCTATGCGCTACAATACCTCGTTCAATGAAAACCTTCATTCTTACGTTAATAACATTAATACCCATGAAGGGGGTACCCACCTGGCGGGTTTCAGACGGGCATTGACGAGAACCTTAAAAAAATATGCGGATGATTTAGGCATTCCTCAGAAAGAAAAGGTGGAAATTACCGGTGATGATTTCCGTGAAGGCTTAACTGCTGTGGTTTCTGTAAAAGTAATGGAACCCCAGTTTGAAGGGCAGACCAAAACAAAATTAGGAAACTCGGAAGTTTCCGGTGCGGTAGACAAGATCGTAGGGGAAATGCTTACCAATTTCCTGGAGGAAAACCCTACTGAAGCTAAACAGATCGTTCAGAAAGTGGTTCTGGCGGCAAAAGCCAGACAAGCGGCCAAAAAAGCCCGTGAGATGGTTCAGAGAAAATCGCCTATGGGCGGTTCCGGACTTCCGGGAAAATTGTCTGACTGTTCATCCAAAGATCCGGCAGAATCTGAGATCTTCCTTGTGGAGGGAGATTCCGCAGGAGGAACGGCTAAGCAGGGAAGAGACAGACATTTCCAGGCCATCCTTCCGCTGAGAGGTAAGATTTTGAATGTGGAAAAATCAATGCTTCATAAGGTATATGATAATGAAGAGATCCGGAATATATACACTGCTCTTGGAGTTTCTGTAGGAACAGAAGAAGACAGCAAGGCACTGAACCTTTCTAAACTGAGATATCATAAGATCGTAATCATGACCGATGCCGATATCGACGGTTCGCACATTTCCACTCTGATCCTAACTTTCTTTTTCAGATATATGAAAGAGCTTATTGAAAACGGATATATTTATATTGCCCAGCCTCCTTTATATTTATTGAAAAAAGGAAACAAGAAAATATATGCCTATAACGAGAAAGAGCGTGAGGAATTTACCCTGGAAATGGCTCCGGACGGAAAAGGCGTAGAAATTCAACGTTATAAAGGTCTTGGGGAAATGAATCCTGAGCAGCTTTGGGAAACCACCCTAAATCCGGAGCACAGGATCCTGAAACAGGTGACCATTGATAATGCGGTGGAAGCCGACAGTATTTTTTCAATGCTGATGGGAGATGAGGTGCCACCGAGAAGAGAATTTATCGAGAAGAATGCAAAATATGCTAAAATTGATGCATAAACAGTTTAAATAAATGACAAAGAGGCTGTCTCAAAAGGACAGTCTTTTTTCTGCTCATGTTTTTTTTAATCCA